>NZ_JBFUDK010000003.1:0-318869 GCF_056404755.1 Sphingomonas sp. P2_B6 | reverse complement strand
CCCGCTCCGGTGCCTGGTGAAACGGTTCTTTTGAGCGCGCAGACGCGCGCCCCACCCCTCAACCCCTCCCCTTCAGGGAGGGCAATCACCTATGGCGCGGCACGGTGGGGAAGGGGGCAGAGCATGAGTTCACGCGAAGGCGCGAAGACGCAAAGATGTTCGAATGCGGTCAAGCGGACCGCTTATCACGGACAGACTATCTAAACTTCGCGTCTTCGCGCCTTCGCGTGAACCCGCTTTTCCTTCCTCCAAGCCGAAACAAACGTGATGCGCTGATAGGCGATTGCCCTGCCCTTCAGGGGAGGGGCTGTTCAGACCGGTCGGATTCGACTCTTCTGTGCTGAAGGTCGTTTGATGAATATTTGAATGCCGTCATGGAACGAACGTCCGGTTCGGGACACTGGAGCATGAGGTGTGGGGAGAATCCGGCGTGAATGGGTGCCTGCGCATTGCGATCCCGATCATCGTTCTGATCGCGCTCGCAATATATTGTTCCTTCCCGCACCCTATTCATGACCAGACGAAATTGATGGCAATAAAGGCCGAATCCCAACGCCTGATCGCGGCTTATCCGCTCATTCGGCCCGAGCAATCTGTTGACGTTCCGAAAGACAAATGGCCGCCCGTCATCGCTGGCCTGAAGCCTTTTTCGGTGATCGTCCGCCACGGGATGGTGGATATCACGACGAAGCCATATTTCGACGGCGGCTGGGGATATGGCTTCGCCTTGGACAAGCGGGACCTGCCCATGCTTGTAGAATGCTGGTCGGCGTTAGGCCAAGGCATATATTGGCACGGCCCCTGCTGATCAGACATTGGTGCGTCCTGCGGGCCGGAGGGCGGGGGCATCAATGCGCATGACCGATGATGCCTCACTTGCGCACGTTACGAGCCCATGTCCGCATACTCGATTGCGGACATGCAGCGGCGACTTGGCAGCGTAGCCAATCCCACATGCCAAGGTTGCCCTTCAATTCCCCTGGGCGGGCAGGGAGCGAGGCGCGAAGCCGACGGTGGAGGGACCTCCCCGAGCAACGCTGCCACGGCCGGCGGGAGACCTTGGCCGACGAATTTCGAGGAGGGTTCGAGCTTCCTTTCGTTCCTTCGCACTACGACGAAACCCGAACCCTCCTCAGTTACAACCAGAAATGTTCACCATAGACGATGATGAATGGAGATGTCTTCAAGACCTGATGAACGAGAGCAGGTCAGGGTTGAGAACATCTGCATATGTGGTCAGCATGCCATGGGGGTAGCCGGGATAAGTCTTCAGCGACCCGTGCTTGAGCAGGTCGACCGCGCGCGGCACGGAACTGGCGAACGGGACGA
This sequence comes from Sphingomonas sp. P2_B6, assembly GCF_056404755.1. Classification (NCBI taxonomy): domain Bacteria; kingdom Pseudomonadati; phylum Pseudomonadota; class Alphaproteobacteria; order Sphingomonadales; family Sphingomonadaceae; genus Sphingomonas; species Sphingomonas sp. P2_B6. The sequence goes on along the minus strand of NZ_JBFUDK010000003.1, from coordinate 317,540 downwards.
CTTGATCGGCCTCGCCATGCATCACCAGCACCGGCACGGTGATCTTCTTGAGGTCTTCGGTATAATCTTCGAGCCAGGAGTCGACCGTCGCGTAATGTGCGAGAGCACCGCCGGCCATGCCTTGGCGCCACCAGTTCGCAATGACTGCCTCCGAAGGCTTGGCCCCATCCAGGTTGTAGCCGTAGAACGGATTCTCGGGGACGAAACGGTAGAACTCCGCCCGGTTGCCCAGCACGCCTGCCCGGATCGCGTCGAACCACTCCGGCGGTTGACCGGACGGGTTGTCCTCGCTCCGGTACATGTTTGGCGTCAGGGAAGCGACCAGTACCGCCTTCGCGACGCGCTCCTGGTGGCGAGCGACATAGCGGGCCACCTCACCGCCACCTGTCGAGTGCCCGATATGGATCGCGTCGCGCAGGTCGAGATGTTCGGTCAGGGCCGCGAGGTCGGCGACCCAGTGGTCCATGTCGTTGCCGGTGCCGGGCTGGTCTGACCGGCCGTGCCCGCGCCGGTCATGGGCGATCACCCGGTAGCCGTGACGAAGGAAGAAGGTCATTTGGGCGTCCCAGTCGTCGGCCGACAGCGGCCACCCGTGGCTGAAGACGATCGGCTGACCCGATCCCCAATCCTTGTAAAAGATGTTTACGCCGTCCGTTGTCGTGATCGTAGGCATTGCTCAGTCCTTCACAATGTGCCGCGGATGAGGATTCATCACTCGCTGGCGCGGCGTTCCAGCGATGATCCGGCAAAAGAACATGACCAGTCGTCTATTAATTGGTCAAAATATTTAGGCCAGCAAAGAGGGCAAAACAAAGCGCTCGAAGCTGTCAAAGGGCGCCCGGCTACGTTCGACCTTGGCCCGCATGACCGCCCCTTCGAACGTGTCGATCAGTGCGACAGCAAGCTGCTCAGGATCCTTTCCGGCCGATAATTCCCCTTTCTCCTGCGCTTCCTGCAAGCATGAGGCGAGCGCGGCGGACCACTCGCGATAGATCGCTGCGAGCTTGATCCGCACGTCCTCGCTCGTCGGCGTCACCTCCAGCGCCATGTTCCCGATCAGGCAGCCGACCGCATAACGGCGGCGCTCGTGAAACTCTGCCAGGCCCGCGAAATAGCGCGCGATACGCGCGAGCGGTACCATGTTGCGATCGGCCAGGATCGGGCCGTAGGTGGCAACCACCGAATCCCAATACTCGGTCAGCACTTCGACCGCGAAGGCTTCCTTGCTGTCGAAGTAATTATAGAACGACCCCTTGGGCACGCCGGCTGCCGCGGTGATCTCCTGCACGCCCGTCGCGTTGAAGCCTTGGGTGCTCACAAGGTCTCCCCCCTTTTCGAGGAGGCGCGATCGCGTTTCGGGATTGGCTGGTCTCGGCATGGGTTTATATATGACCGGTCGTCTTATAACCGTCAAGCTATTTTTTTTTAATGGTGCGGCGTCAGTTTGTAGGCCTGTCCCTTTGGGCTCAACGTAAACGGAAGCTGATCGACAGCGCCGATCCCGATGTCGAGTCTCCCGCCACCCTCCGCTGAAAGCCGACAGCCGCTTTTCCACCACTTCCGGCCATTCGCGATTCTTGAGTCTGCGGCTCAGGCCCTCGAGGTGACGAGATGTCCGAACACATAATCGGCCGGCAACACCATTCGCCGCGACCACTACCGCCGCGCTCGACGGCAGGATCGCGTTCCGCCGGCTCAGCTCGTGCGCATGATCGCTAGCGCCCGTTCGCCGGCAATCGCACACGCCCCGAAAGCCGCCACTGCTCTGGACTAGCTGCCCCCAGCCACCCATATTTCAAAGGGAAAGGGGACGACAATGGTCAGCACATCCAACGACGGCATCATGTCCGAATACCTCGTCAAATACGCTTTGGTGAAATCAAGCGAACGCGAGCGTCCGACGGAGCTTCTTGAGACGCTCTACATGTCCGAGCGCTTTCAAGCGGGTGACGATCTGAAGTCCGTTCGCGAAAACTATGATCACGCCGTATGGAATGGTGTTCCGGCATCGGAAATAGAGCGCCGCCTGGCCGCGCTGGACGATTTCATGAAGGACCTTGCCCGCAATCGGGCCGAGATGTGGGGCCTCAACTGATTGACCGACATTGACCGCTGACGGGCCCTTGCTCTCATAGTGGCCATCGCGGTTTACGAGTCTAGGGCTCAGGCCCCCGCGCCGGCGCTCCGCCGAAACAGATAATCCGCCGGCAACGCCATCCGCCGCGAGGCCTGCACCGCCGCGCTCGACGGCAGGATCAGCCGGTCGGACAGCCGCACCGCGCCCTTGAGCAAGGTCGCCTGGCCCGGCCGAAGCCCGTGTTCCGGCCCGAGGCCGACCCGATCCCGCACCCAGCCCGGCACCAGATCCACCGCGGCACGCACCAGCATGCGCTGCAACGGCCGCAGCGGTGCGGGGAAAGCCGGCGCCGCGCGGACGATGTCGAGAAACTCGAACAGGATCGGCGAGGCTTCGAGGCGCGGGCGCATCGTGCCGAACAGGGCGTAGAGCGCCGCTTCGTCCGCCGGCGGCGCCACCGCGCCGTAGAGCTGGGCGGAAGGCGCCGCCTCGGCGTAGAATCGATCGCGCTCCGCCTGGCTCAGCCTGTGCGCGTAACGATGATAGGCTTCGCAGAAACCGTAACTCGCGGTCGCCTGCACCCAGGTCAGCAGCACCGGATCGTTGGCCTGATACGCCTCGCCGCCGGGCGTGGCGCCCGACACAGCCGCATGCCGGCGCACCACGCCTGCGATCATCGCTTCGGCCTGGCTGCGCGCGCCATAGACCGTCATCATCGCCGCCAGGCCAGTGCGCTGCAGCCGCGTGACCGGGTCGCTGCGGAACGAAGAATGCTCCCACACCCCGGTACGTACCGCAGGTTCTGCCAGTTCGAGGATGACCGCCGCGACACCGCCGATGAACAGGCTCAGCGGGTTCTTGAACACCCGCCACGAGATCGAATCCGGCGGCACCAGCGCGGCTTCTCCCGGGGGCTGCGTGAAATCCACGTCAGGCCCGGAGGGCGGCCGCATCAGCGCCGATGCCGAGGCATCGAGCCGTCGCTGGACGGAGGGCAGGGCGATGATCGGGTCGATCAGCGACGGGTGAAACATGCGTGGTCCTTCATTGGCTTTCCCGTCCTCAACGCCCCGGCGCCGCTTTGGGCCCGGATGGTCGCGCCGCTGGGATATCGATCCCGCGCAACGCGTTGTTGCACCAGTCCATTTCACTAGGAGAAGATCATGCCTCGTGGAGACAATAGCGCCTATACCGACAAGCAGAAGCGCAAGGCCCAGCATATCGAGGAAGGCTATGAGCATCGCGGCGTGCCCAAGGAAGAGGCCGAGAGCCGCGCCTGGGCCACCGTCAACAAGGAATCGGGCGGCGGCAACAAATCCGGCTCGGGCCGGGGCAAGCCCGACACCCATGTGTCGTCGTCGCGCGGCGGCCGGGCGCACAAGTCCGGCTCGGCCGAGCAGCGCTCGGCGGCGGCGCGCAAGGGCTGGGACACGCGGCGCAGAAACGCATCGGCCTGACGGTCGCGGCGGTGGTGTCGGGCGGGGTCCGCGCGCTATGAAGGCGCGTGATCCGCACCCGAACCATCGCGGCCCTCGCTGCGCTCGCCCTTGCCTCCCCCGGCGTCGCCCGGGACAGGGACGTGCGGCCTCCCTGGCCTGACTCGCCGCTCGCACGGGCCGGCGCGCTGGCGCTGGTGCAGACGCTCAACGCCGAGCTGCTCAGCCATGACAGCGCGACCCTCACCTTGGACGGCTGGTGCGCCCGCCGCGCGCTCGCGCCGACGGGTAGCAGGATCGTCGCCGAGCGCGTTACCGGTCAGGACAAGCCGGTAACGCCGGAAGTGCGGGCGACCCTGCAGGTCGGCGCGGAAGAGTTGGTGCGCTATCGCCGCGTCCGGCTGCGCTGCGGTGACCGCGTGCTGTCCGAGGCCGACAATTGGTACGTCCCGTCGCGTCTCACGCCGGAAATGAACGCCGTGCTCGATACCAGCGACACCGTCTTCGGCCGCGCGGTGCAGGCACTGTACTTCCGCCGCCAGACCATCAGCGCGACGTTGCTATGGTCGCCCCTGCCCAATGACTGGGACGTCTCGCGCCTCGCCTTGCCGCGAGGCACCGGCGGCAGGCTGGCCATTCCGGACAAGGTGATCGAGCACCGCGCGGTGCTGCGCCTGCCGGACGGCACGCCGTTCAGCCAGCTGGTCGAAACCTATACCGGCGACGTGCTCGGTGCCACGCCCCCGATGGTCGCGCACCGATGATCTCGATCCGGTCATGATGGACCCTCCTGCCCCTGCGCACGTTCAGGCGCCCGACCCCCCAACAAGGAATCTTGATGCTTCAGGCTGAATCCGTGCTCGACCATCACGACCTGATCCTGCGGCCCGATCCGTCGCGCACCGTCGTCCGGCCGTTCGAGCTGGAATATCCGGGCCGGTTCCGCGTCGAGGGCCATCCGCGCGCCCAGGCGATCGTCGACCGGATCCTGACGCTGGACGAGGCGTCGCTCGAAAGCGAGCTCCAGCTGCTCACCCATTCACTCGACGAGCGGCACCGCGATGTCGACGACATGCTGCGCCGCCGCTTCGACGAGGTCGCTAGGCTCCTGCCCGGGCAGATCGCGGTCAACGATCCGCAACGGCGCCTGATCGGCGCCTATTTCAGCGAGGAATTCTCGTTCGAGGCGGCGGCTTTGTTCAATCCCAGCGCGGTGGCGGCGCCCGATCAGTCGGGCGTGCCGGAAGGCGCGGTGCGCTTCATCCTGTCGCTGCGCGGCATCGGGGAGGGCCATGTCTCCTCGGTCACCTTCCGCACCGGCGTCTGGATGCCGGGCAGCCAGATCAGCGTCGATCCTGCCAGTCCGGCCGCCGTGCCGCCGACCATCGACGATGCGCGGGACGATTCGATCGCCGCGGTGACGCTCAATTGCGGCGGCAGCCGCACGATCTCGGAAACCGTGCTGTTCCCGATGCTGCCGAGCCAGCGCCAGGGGATCGAGGATCTGCGCCTCGTCCGCTTCACCGACGATGACGGCAGCGTCCTTTATTACGGTACCTATACCGCGTTCAGCGGCGCGGCGGCGCGGCCGGAACTGCTGTCGGGCACCGATTTCCGCAGCTTCCGCATGTGTGCGCTCACCGGCGACGCGGCGGGTGCCAAGGGCATGGCGCTGTTCCCGCGCCGGATCGACGGGCGTTACGTCATGCTCGGCCGGCAGGACAGCGAGAGCATCTGGCTGCACAGCTCCGACAATATCCTCCACTGGGAGGGCGGCGGGAAAATCGTCTCGCCGCGCTACCCGTGGGAATTCGTCCAGATGGGCAATTGCGGCTCGCCGATCGAGGTCGACGAAGGCTGGCTGGTGCTCACGCACGGCGTCGGCACGGTGCGCAATTATTGCATGGGCGCCTGTCTTCTCGACAAGGCCGATCCGTCGAAGCTGCTGGCGCGCACGCCCGAGCCGATCCTGATCCCGAGCCCCGACGAGCGCGACGGCTATGTCCCGAACGTGGTCTATAGCTGCGGCGCGCTGCTCCAGGGCCGCGAGCTGATGATCCCTTATGGCGTGGCCGACAATTTCGCGGCCTTCGCGACGACCACGGTCGATCGGCTGCTCAAGTGCATGGAGTAGCGGTCGATTCAAACGGCCGGCGGCTTCGGGCAGCGTCGCACCGCCCCGACCATCATCAGCCAGTCCCGGCGGCTCTTTGACATGACTGGAATGTTGGACGGAATCTCGCGTCCTAACAGCGGTAAATAGCGCTGTTTTGCCGCACTTTTTCCGCTGTTATGGCCGTTCGGTTCATAACAGCGAAAACGCCGCGTAAGGGGCTGATCCTGTTCGGGAAAAAAACCGGCCGAAATCCAACATAACAGCGGACGAAAAAAACGAGTCGGAAAAACGGCGGAATGTTGGAGGGTTCGGCGGGCCCTCAGCCCAGCGCCGGCAGGGTCACGACGAACCGGGCGCCGCCCGCCGCATTCTCGCCGCCGATCTCCCCGCCATGCGCTTCGACGATGGTGCGGCAGATCGGCAGGCCCATGCCCATGCCGTTCGCCTTGGTGGTGAAAAAGCTGTCGAACAGCCGGGCGGGGTCGGGCGGCAGGCCCGGGCCGCTATCCTCGACGGTCAGCGTCACCCGGCCGTCGGGCAGCGTGCCCGTCGCGAAGCGCAGCATGCGCTCCGGCACGCCTGCCTCGGCCATCGCCTGGACCGCATTGACCGCGAGGTTGACGATGACCTGCTGCAACTGAGTCCGGTCGCCCGACACCGTGGCGAGGTCGGGCTGCAGGTTCAGCTCGATGCCCACGTCCTGCGCACGCAGCTCGTGCGCCAGGAAGGTGCGGACGTCCTCGACCAGCGCGTTGAGCGACAACGCGATGCGCTCTGGTTCGCGCCGCTCCGCCATCGCCCGCACCCGCGCGATGATCGATGCCGCGCGCCGCGCATCGGCGACCATGCGGCCGGCAAGCCCGCGCACCTCCTCCAGGTCGGGTTCGTCATTGGCCAGCCAGCGCAGGCTCGCCTCGCCGCTGGTGGTGATCGCGGCGAGGGGCTGGTTCACCTCATGCGCGATCGACGCGGTCAGCTCGCCGAGCATCGAGACGCGCGCGGCATGCGCGAACTCCGCCTGGAGCCGCTGCAGTGCGCCCTCCGCCTGCTTGCGCGCGGAGATGTCGACCACCCCGATCAGCAACACGCCGCGCCGCCGGTTCTCCTGCGACAGCGATACGGTGAACAGCACGTCGATCGGCATGCCGTCGAGGCGGAGCAATTGAGTCTCGGTGACGAGGTGCGGCTCGCGCGTCATGGTCGCGACCAGCGCGTCGATATAGGCGGGCTCGCTGTCGCGCGGCCAGAAGCGCGCCGCAGGCTGGCCGACCACGCTGTTCGCGTCGGTCGCGCCGAACAGTTCCAGCGCCTTGGTGTTGACGTCGGCGACGATCGCCTGCTCCATCGTCGCGCGCACGAAGTCGCGATTGGCGTGGAGATAGGCGCCCAGATCGGTCACGCCCTGGTCGCGCAGCGGAATCAGCATTGCGCCGACGCCGGTGAAGTCGACCTCCCAGAAAGCGACCGCCATCGCCTCGAACATGTTGCGATAGCGATATTCGCTGATCCGCAGCGCATCCTCGGCGGCCTTGCGCCGGGTGATGTCGCGGGCCGTTTCGATGATCCGCACCAGCGTGCCCGCTACGTCGCGCTCCGCGCTCCAGCGGATGTCGACCACCCGTTCCTCGCCGGTGGCGGTGGTCCGCACGACCTCGCCTTCCCAGCGCCCCTCGGCCAGCAGCCGCGCCTCCACCTCCTCAACCGGCAGGTCATGGCGCGATTTCAGCAGCATGTGAAGGTTGCGGCCCAAAGCGTCGACGCGGGGCCAGCCATACAGCTCCTCCGATGCCGCGTTCCAGGAGAGCACGCGCCCGCCCGCATCGCGCGTCACGACGCTCTCATGGATCAGATCGAGGATGTCGGCCGGTGCCCCCACCAGGGCCTTGTCGGCAAAGCGCGCTCAGGAGTCCAGCGCGCGCCGGATGCAGGAGACGAGATCGTCGGCTTCGAACGGCTTGCGCAGCAGGCAGAACAGCCCGGCCGCTTCGCCGCGCTCGTCGATCGATTTCTCGGTGCGCGCCGTGACCAGGATCACCGGCAGCGGCCGCACCCGCGCCCCGCCCAGCCGCGCGGCGAGGTCGAGACCGCTGATGCCCGGAAGCTGGAAATCGGTAACGAGGCAATCGGCCCGCTCGAGGGCGTCCGCCGCCAGGAACGCCTCGGCCGAGGCGAAGCCCGCGCCGTCATAGTTGAGCGACCGCATCAGCCCCACCAGCGCGGGACGCAGCGATTCGTCGTCCTCGACGATGGCGATCAGGGGTTTGCCGGGCACGCTATTCGATCCTTCCACTCGGGGAAGCTCGACACACCGCCATCCCTGCCGCCATCCCTGCCAGAGCGGGCGGGACCGCGCCATAATCCGATCGTATTACGGACCTAGGGCGCCTTCACGCCCAGCTTTTCCGCCATGCGCACCAGATCGGGGAGGGTGCGGGCGCCCATCTTGCGCATCGCCGCGCCGCGATGGATCTTCACCGTGACCTCGCTCAGGCCGAGCTCATAGGCGGCCTGTTTGTTCATTCGCCCGGCGGTGACCAATGCCATCACCTCGCGCTCGCGCGGCGACAGGGTGGCGTGGAGCGTCTTCAGCCCCGCATCGTCGCTTTGTGCCGCCCGGCGCGCGCTGTCCCGCTCGATCGCGATGGCGACCGCGTCGAGCATGTCCTGATCGCGGAACGGCTTGACCAGGAAGTCGATCGCGCCGGCCTTCATTGCGCGCACCGACATCGGGATGTCGCCATGCCCGCTCATCAGCACCGCCGGCAGGGTTATGCCCAGCTCGTCGAGCCGGTCCTGGAAATCGAGCCCGCTGATCCCGGGCAGGCGTACGTCGAGCACCAGGCAGCCCGGCGCATCGTCGCGCGGGGCATCGAGGAACGCGGCAACCGAGCCATGGCCGCGCGCCTTCAGCCCGACCGACCGGAACAGACTCTCCAGCGCACTGCGCAGCGACTCGTCGTCATCGACGATATGGATGATCGCGGTTTCCCCCATATCGGACGAATAGTGTGGCCCCATCGGAGCGGCAAGGCAGCTTTGGGGCGCTGCCGTCATACCAATGGTTGACTGGCCAGGAGCCTGCCGGTCGACGAAATGAGGGCACGCAGCGATCCACCTCACTGAAAGGCTCTCCGATGTTCACTCGCGTCAAACTCTCGGCCGCGCTCACGCTCGGCATCCTCGGTTTCGCCGCGACGGCGCAGGCGCAGTCCGCGGACTCGGCGGTCAAGCCCACCATCGTGCTGGTACACGGCGCCTTTGCCGACTCCTCAAGCTGGAATGGTGTGATCGCGAAACTCATCCATGACGGCTACCGCGTCACGGCGGCTGACAACCAGTTGCGCAGCGTTCACGGCGATGCCGCCGAGGTCTCGGCGATCCTGAACAGCATCACCGGGCCGGTGGTGCTGGTCGGCCATTCCTATGGTGGCACCGTGATCAGTGAGGCTGCCGCGGGTCACGCCAATGTGAAGGCGCTGGTCTATGTCGCGGCGTTCATGCCGGCAGCCGGCGAGACCAGCCTCGGTCTCAGCGGCAAGTTCCCGGGATCGACGCTGGGTGGCACCCTGGCGCCGCCGGTGCCGGTCGCTGACGGCAACCAGGACCTGTATATCAGCCAGGACAAGTTCCCGGCCCAGTTCGCAGCGGATGTGCCGCACGACCAGGCCGTTCTGATGGCCGCGACGCAACGTCCCGTCACCCAGGCTGCCTTGACCGAGCCGTCGAAAAACGCTGCCTGGCAGGCGATCCCGTCCTGGTCGATCTACGGCGCGGCCGATCTCAACATCCCCGCCGCGGCCCATGCCTTCATGGCCGAACGCGCCCATGTCCGGCGGGTCGTCGTGGTGCCGGGCGCTTCGCATGTCGTGATGATATCGCACCCGGCCGAAGTCGCGGCACTGATCGAGGATGCTGCCCTGGCGAAATAACGGGATCGGGCCGGACTGTCGGGCTGGCTAGTTCCCGCTCGACAGGTCGGCCCAGTCCTGATTGGTGCGACGGACCAGCCAGGCGTGGATCGCTTCCGCATCCTCGTTGCCCAGCACGTCGCCGAAGCTCGCCATGCCCTTTTCGCGCCGCTTGCCGTGCAGCACGATGTCGAGGAACTCGGCATGGGTGGCGGGGCTCATGCGGCGCAGGTCCTTGATGCCGCCACGCGCCTGCTCGGCATGGCAGGTCGCGCAATGCTGGGCATAGAGTTGCTCGCCGCGCGCAATGGTCTCGGGGCTTGCGGTCGTGTCGGCGGGTTTCACCAGCGCGGGGCTCGCGCCTGCCAGCGCCGGCAGCCTGGCGGTCCCGCCCAGCTTGAACACCAGTAGGCGCGGCGTCGAGAGCGGGAAGCCGAGCGACTTGGCGCTGGTCGAATGGGCCAGCCCGCCGCCCCAGCCGGCATTGACCGCCACATATTGCTCGCCGTCGAGCATATAGCTGATCGGCGCCGCGATCGGCACCTGCTGGACGGGTGTTTCCCACAGCTTCTTGCCGGTGTCGGCGCTGTAGGCAGCGAAGGTGCCGCCGACCGTGCCCTGGAAGACGAGGTTGCCCGCGGTCGCCAGCAGCCCGCCGCTGCCGCGCTGCGGATAGGGTACGCGCCAGCGTTCCTTCTGCGCGACCGGATCCCAGGCGGTCAGCCAGGTCTTGTTGTTCGCCGCCGCGTAATCGGCCGCCGCCTTGCGGGTCAGGTCATAACCGGTGGTCGAGATACCGAGCTGGCTCATATTGCCCGGCGACTGCTTGAACGCCGGGTTGAGCGAATAGGCCATGGACATCTCCGTTACCGGAAAATAGGCGAGGCCGGTCTGCGGGCTGTACGCCATCGGGTTCCAGTTATGCCCGCCGCCCGGGCCGGGCGTGACGATCACCGGAACCTCGCCATAATGCGCCTCCGGGTTCATGTTGGGCCGGCCAGTCGCCATGTCGATGCCGTTCGCCCAGTTCATCGCGACGAAGGGCTTGGCCGAGATCAGCTTCCCCGTCGCGCGGTCGAGCACGTAAAAGAAACCGTTCTTGGGGGCCTGCATCAGCACCTTGCGGACCTGGCCGCCGATGGTGAGGTCGGCGAGGATCATCGACTGGGTGGCGGTATAATCCCACTGTTCGCCGGGCGTGGTCTGATAGTGCCAGACATAATCGCCCGTATCGGCCTTCAGCGCGACGATCGAGGACAGGAACAGATTGTCGCCGCCGCCCGGGCTGCGATAGGCCTGCACCCAGGGGCCGCCATTGCCGACCCCGAGATAGACCAGGTCGAGATCGGGATCATAGACGATCGAATCCCACACCGTGCCGCCACCGCCGCGTTTCCACCATTCGCCGGTCCAGGTCTTCGCGGCCATGTCGAGGATCTTGTTGGGCTGTGGCTTGGACGGGTCGCCGGGCACGGTGTAGAAACGCCAGAGCTGTTTGCCTGTGTCGGCGTCATACGCCGTCACATAGCCGCGCGCCGCGCCCTCCGCCCCGGCATTGCCGATCAGGACCTTGCCGTCGAACACGCGCGGTGCGCCGGTGATGGTGTAGGGCCAGACCGGCTCGAAGGTGTTCACGCTCCACACCGGCTTGCCGGTGCGGGCATCGAGCGCGATCAGCCGCCCGTCGAGCGTGGCGAGGATGATCCTGCCATTCCACGCCGCGACGCCGCGCGTCACGATGTCGCAACAGGCGAGCTTGCCCGTGTCGCGATCGACCTTCGGGTCGAAGCGCCACAGCTCCCTGCCGGTCCTGGCGTCATAGGCGACGGTGACGTTCCACGGCTCGATATTGTAGAGCACGCCGCCGATCATCAGCGGCGACGCCTCGACGCCGCGATCGACCGGCAGGTCGGCATACCAGGCAAGTCCCAGCCCGGCGACGTTGCTGTCCCTGATCCGGTCGAGCGGGCTGAAGCGCTGCTCGTCATAGGTGCGCCCGGGTGCCATCCACTCGCCCGGCGTGCGATCAGCGGAAAGCAGGCGCGCCTGATCGACATTGGCGGGCTTGCCGCGCTGCGGGGCAGCCTGGCTCAATCCCTGGGCGGCGACCGCCGCGCAGCCGAATGCGAGCGCGATACGCCAGAAGGTCAATGCCATCCCCAATTCCCTCCTGTCGAACCGCGCACGGCCCTTTATCAGCCTGTATGATATTTGGACGAGTCCGGCCGGTCAACGAGCCGCCCGTCCGGATCGGCGAGCAGCCGCCGGTGCAGCGCCACCAGTTCGTGCCGGCTGCCGACGCCCAGTTTGCCATAAGCGCGCCGGCGATAGGTGATGATCGTGGCGAGCGAGAGCTGCCTGGCCTGGGCGATCCGCTCCTGCGTCTCGCCCAGGATCATCGCGGCGGCGACCTCGGCCTCGCGCGTGCTCAGCCCGCATTCGAGCGCGAGCAGGGTCTCGACCAGGGCCCCCTCGTTGAGCAAATGCCCCGCCGAGGCGTCGGCGCGGAGATGCTGTTTGAGCGTCGCGATCAGCAGCCCGGCATAGCGTTCCAGCCGCGTGACGTCGCTGGTCGAAAAGGGTGCGCTGGCCACGGTGCGATAGCCATTGGCGATGAAGCCGGGCTGTCCGGGCCAGAGGATCGACAGGCGCTCGATCACGCCCGCGCGGTCGTAACAGGCGGCTCGATAGTCCGGGTCGGCGATCTCGGCGGCGCGGCGGCGCACGATCACCGGCACCCGGCCCCGGCTGCGCGCCAGCCGCGTCAATTGCGCATCGGAGCGCCAATAGCCGCGCGCATAGTCACGCGAGGCCTTGAGCGGGAAATCCGGCAGCGGCGAACGCTCGCCCTCGGCAAAGATCAGTCGCACGCCTTCGCGATCGCGCCGGAATACCGAGCAGAGCTCGACCCCGGCCAGCACGCGCATCGCCGCAAGGAAACGCGCCGGGAAGGCGCCGCTGCCGATCGCCGCGACCAGATCGGCCAGCGCGTCCGCCGTCGCGCGCTCGTCCGGCTCGCCCCGCCCGCGCCACCGGGCGCCGGCTTCCGGACCGCTGGGGTGAGCGAGCGTCGCCATCATGCCTCGAGCAGCGCCTTGCGCCGGCTCCAGTCGATCACGGCGTCGATGCAGCGCGCGAGCAAATCGGGCTGGCCGAGATAATAGTGCGTGGCACCTTCGAGCCGGAGATATTCCTTGTCGGGCGTCGCCAGCGCCGCGAAGATCGCCGGGTTGTGCGTCGACGGCACTGCTTCGTCGGCGGTGTTCTCGATCAGCAGCACCGGCGTCTTATGGATCTTCGCGGCATTGAGCGGACCCTTGGCGTTCGACTTGTCATAGCTCCACTGGCTCAGCCAGGAGCGAAGCGTGGTGTAGCGCGCCAGCCCGACCGGGCCGACATTCACCGCGAGCGGATCGCCCATATAGGTCCAGTTGGGCCGCCGGTCCGACGGATCGACCGTCGGATCGAGCCAGCGCACGTCACACATCGTGCGGTGCACGACGAAAGCGCGTTCCTGCTCGGCGGTGCCCAAGGCCTTCAGGCGGGCCAACTGGCTTTCGGCCCAGCTGGTGATCCGCCGGTTGCGCGCGCGCTGCGCCTCGCGGAAGCGCGCGACGAACTCGGGCGTATAAGGCGGCTGATGGGGGCAATCCGGCGAGTAGATGTCGAATTCGGGATCGCGGTGGTCGGGATCGAGCTCGTCGGTTACCGACGGGTCGAGCCATTCAGTCAGGGTTTCCGCGCGCGAGAGATGCGCGGCGATGAAGATCACGCCGTCGGCCGGCTGGAGGCCGGCGGAGATCAGGTCGACCGGATCGCCCGCCGGCGTGTGCGTGATGCTCGGGCTTTCGGCCTGCGCCTGGTAGAACAGCGACAGCGACCCGCCGCCCGACCAGCCGAGCAGCACGACCTTGTCATAGCCGAGCGCGGTGCGCGCATGCGCGATCCATTTGCCGAGATCGATCGCCACCTTTTCCTGGATCAGCGCGCTGTCGTTGCGCGGATAGCGGCTGGCCGCGCACAGCACGTCGAGCCCGGCATCGGCCAGCGCGATCGGCATCGGCAGGAGGTGCAGCACCGAAGTGGGGTGCATGAAGACATAGACGGTGCGCGATGTGGAGTCGGGACTGCGCATCAGCTGCCCCTCGAGGTTCACATGCCCCGAATTCCCGGCAAAGCCATAGGTTTCGTTGAATTTCGGATTGTCCGGGAAGGACAGGATCAGCGGGGTGCGCGTCCACGCGGCTCGACTTCCGCTCAAGGGCACCACCGCGCTCACGCCGTCGTCACCGGGCTGTCGGCGAGCGGCACGCGCGTCGCGTCGTAGCGAAACAGCCATTCATAGCGGTCGACCACCTTGTCGGCGGCCCATTGCTCGTCGACATAGATTTGCGCGCCTGCCGGGTCGGCGAGCGTCGGATTGTGGAAGCGCTCGGTATTGGCATAGGCGCCCTGCACCGCGCGCGTGGTGCGCGGGATGCGTGCCTGCTGGTACCGGTCGAGCGCTTCGTCGATAGTGTCGAATTCCTCGAACGCGCGCGCCAGGATGCAGGCGTCCTCCAGCGCCATCACCGCGCCCTGCGCCAGGAACGGCAGCGAGGGGTGGCAGGCGTCGCCCAGCAGCGCGATGCGGCCCTTGACCCATTGCTGCATCGGTGGCCGCGCGATCAGCGCCCATTTGAAGGGCTGGGGGATCGCCGCGATATAGGCGTGCACATCGGCATGCCAGCCGGGATAATCGTCATGATATTCCTGGTTGGTACCGGGCGTCGACCAGGATTCGATCGTCCAGTCCTGCCGCTCGATCACGCTGGTGAAGTTGATCAGCTCGCCGCGCCGGATGGGGTAGTGGATGACATGGCCGCCCGGCCCGACCCAGTTGGTGCCGATCGGCCGGGTCAGCCGCTCGGGCAGCAATTCGGCGGGGATGACGCCGCGCCAGGCGACGATGCCGGTGAACTTGGCCGGACCCGATCCGAACAACAACTCGCGCATCTTCGAATGCACGCCGTCCGCGCCGATGACCACGTCGAAACTGGCTGAAGGCTTGCCGTCAAAGGCGATCGTCACCCGGCCGTCATTGCGGTCGACGCTGGTGAAGCGATGGTCGAGATGGATCGATCCCGGCGCTGCCTGCTCCACCGCCTTGACCAGGATCTGGTGCAGGTCGTTGCGATGGATGGTGATGTAGGGGAAGCCGTAACGCGCCTGCGATTCGACGCCCAGGTCGAAGAGCTTCCAGGTGTCGCCCGTGTTCCAGAGGCGGATTTCCTTGCCCTCGGGCTCGAAGCAGACCTGGCGAATCTCGCGTTCGAGCCCAAGCTCGAACAGCACGCGCACGCCGTTGGGACTGATCTGCAGGCCGGCCCCCACTTCCTGCAACTGGCTGGCCTGTTCGTAGATCGAAACCTCGTGGCCCTTGCGCAGCAGTGCGAGCGCCGCGGTCAATCCGCCAATGCCGCCGCCAACGATTCCGATCCCCGTGCTCTTAGTCAAAACGGATACCCCTTAGTTTTTATGCGCACTCGATATTTCTGACGAATGGCATTCGTCAATAACAGATGTGGCGAAAACCGGCCCTTTCTGTCGTCGTGCTGCTCATGGTGATGGGAAAACGGTCGTGTCGCGTTCAGAGCGCGATCGCGATCGCCTTGGTTTCGGTATAGGCGTCGATGCCCTCGCGCCCATTCTCGCGCCCCCAGCCCGATTGCTTGAAGCCCCCGAATGGTAGCGCCGGATCCAGCCCGCCGCCGTTAACGCGCACCGTGCCCGCCTTGAGCTTGCGCGCGAGCCGGTGCGCGGCGGACAGGTTGTTGGTCCAGATCACCGCGCCCAGGCCATAGTCGGTCGCATTGGCGTCGGCGGCGATTCGGTCGAGATCCTCGTCGCCGAACGACATGGCGCAGAGCACGGGCCCGAAAATCTCCTCATGGCGCACCGCCATGGCCGGTTCGGTGCCGGTAAGGATGGTTGGCGAGACGAAATAGCCGTCGCCGCCGATCTCGCGTCCTCCCGCGCGCAGGGTTGCGCCGGCATCGACGCCCTGGCGCACATAACCGCGCACACGGTCGCGCTGCGCCTGGGAGATGACGGGCCCCATCTGCGTGTCGGTGTCGAGTCCCGACCCGATCTTCATCGAGTCGGCGATCCGTGCCACGCCCTCGACCACTTCGTCGAAATGCCGCTCATGGATGAACAGTCGGGAGCCCGCGTTGCAGACCTGGCCCGCATTGGTGAAGATCGACCGTGCCGCGCCCTCCACCGCGCGGGCGGCATCGGCGTCGGGCAGCACGATCACTGGTGTCTTCCCGCCCAGTTCCAGTGTCACGCGCTTGAAGTTGCCGCCCGCGGCGCGAAGGATCAGCCTGCCGACTTCCGTCGATCCAGTGAAGGTCACCTTGTCCACCCCCGGATGCGCGGTCAGCGCCGCGCCGGCGGTCTCGCCGAAGCCGGTGAGCAGGTTGAACACACCGTCCGGGAAGCCGATCTCGGCGACCACATGCGCCAGACGCAGTGCGGTCAGCGGCGTCTCTTCCGCCGGCTTGAGGATTACCGCGCAGCCCGCCGCGAGCGCCGGTGCGATCTTCGATGCGGCCATGGCCAGCGGCGCGTTCCACGGCACGATCTGCGCCACCACGCCGACCGGCTCGCGCACGGTATAGGCATGCCAGGTACCGGGACCGGAGAGCGAGATCGACTCGCCGTCGAGCTTGGTCGCCCAGCCGGCATTGTAGCGCAGCACCTCGATCGCGTGCGGAATGTGGAAGAAGCGCGCGTCACGCACCGGCATGCCGTTGTCGAGCGTCTCGAGCGCGGCGAACTCGTCGATATTCGCCTCCAGCGCGTCGGCGAGGCGATTGATCAGCCGCGCGCGGACCGCTGGCTTCATCTCGGTCCATTCGGGATTTTCCATCGCGCGCCGCGCGGCGGCGACCGCCGCATCGGCGTCCGCCTCGCGCGCCTCGGCGATATCGGCAAGGCGCGCGCCGGTCGCCGGGTCGTGCGTCTCGAAACGCCCGCCGTCGAGCGGTTCGACCCACTGCCCGCCAATGAACAGCTGATGCCGGCTCGCGGCAAAGGCCCGTGCCTTGTCCAGCGCAGGCACAAGCGGTCGATCCAGTATTGCGGCACCCGTCATCGTAGAAACCTCTCCCAGAGCCACCCGGATTCGTGGTCCGAGCCGGCGTCGCGACATGCATCATAACCAACGGCATTATATCTTGTCGAACGCTATTTGTCATGTCACAACGCTGTTCAACAAATTGCCGGGGGCATGGATGCCGGAAATCGGATTGGAATCGGTGGCAGTTGCGGCGAAACAGCGACGCTGAGATGCAACAGGAATTCGACTATATCATCGTTGGCGCCGGCTCGGCCGGTTGCGTGCTCGCCAACAGGCTGAGCGAAGACGGCCGGGTGTCGGTGCTGCTGATCGAAGCGGGCGGCAAGGACGACAGCTGGCTGTTCCGCATGCCGCTCGGCTTCATGATGACCGCGGCCAACCCGACCTATGACTGGGGCTATGCGAGCGAGCCCGACCCCAAGCTGGCGGGCCGCTCGCTGCCAGTCCCGCGTGGCCGGGTCCATGGCGGGTCGTCCTCGGTGAACGGCATGATCTACATGCGTGGCCACTCGAGCGATTATGACGGCTGGCGCCAGATGGGCGCCGCTGGCTGGAGCTATGCCGATGTGCTCCCCTATTTCCGGCGGATGGAATCGAGCTGGCGCGGGGCCGGGCGTTATCATGGCGATAACGGGCCGCTCGCGGTTACGCCGGTCGATGGCAGGCATTTGCTCGGCGACCCGATCCGCCGGTCAGTGGTGGCTGCCGGGCATGAGGAAAGCGACGATCTCAGCGGCGCGCGGCAGGAAGGGTTTTCGGCATGCGAAGTGACGGTCGACCGCCGCGGCCGCCGTGCCAGCACGGCCGCCGCCTATTTGCGCCCTGCGCTCGCGCGGTCCAATCTGACGATATTGTCGGGCGCGCTGGTGACCCGGGTACTGATCGAGCATGGCCGTGCGGTCGGCGTCGAATATCGGCAGGGAACGGCGCCGGCGCCGGCGCAGGTGCGCGCGCGCAAGGAAGTGGTGCTGAGCGGCGGGGCCTATAATTCGCCCCAGCTGCTGATGCTCTCCGGCATCGGGCCGGCCGCGCAGCTGGCGCGGCACGGCATCCCCGTGCTGGTCGACGCGCCGGGTGTCGGCCGCGACCTTTCCGAACATCCCCTGGTCTATATGACCTTCGCCGCACGCGAGCCGAGAAGCTTCCTGAACGCGCTGCGCTTCGATCGTGCCGCGCTGTCGGTGCTGCGCTGGGCGATGACCGGCAAGGGCGCCTTTGCCAGCCAGATCACCAGCGGCGTGCTGATGCTGCGCACCCGGCCCGAGCTCGAACGGCCCGACATCCAGCTCGTCTTCCTGCCCGTCAGGCTCGATGCGAAGCTGTGGTATCCGTTCGGCAAGCGGCAGTCGCACGTGCTCTCGGTGATGGTGATGCAGCTCCATCCCGAGAGCCGCGGCACGGTCGAACTGCGCTCGGCCGATCCGCTCGACAAGCCGCGCATCGACCTCAACCTGCTCTCGACGCCGACCGATTTCGCCGACATCCGCGGCGGCATCGCCGCGGTGCGTCGCATCTTCGCGCAACCGCCGCTCAGCGATATGGTCGAGGCCGAGATCGCGCCGGGGAGTCAGGCGGACCTCGACGATTTCATCCGCAACAATCTGAAGATCACCCAGCATCCGACGGGCACCTGCCGCATGGGCGAGGATCCGGCGGCGGTGGTCGACAGCCATCTCCGGGTGAAGGGCGTATCGGGCCTGCGCGTGGTCGACGCTTCCGTAATGCCGAGCGTGCCCGGCGCCAATATCAACGCGGCCGTGATCATGGTCGCCGAGCGCGCGTCCGATCTGATCCGCGGCATCGCGCCGCTGTCGCCCGAGGCCTGAGCCTCGGAGACTCAGCCCTGACGCCTGGTGACGACGTCGAGCAGAAGGCGGGAGGCGGTCACCGAAGCGGGCCAGGACGCGTAGAAAGCGAGGTGGAGCAGCGCCTCGCCCAGTTCCTCCTGCGTGACCCCATTGTCGAGCGCCAGGCCCAGATGTGCCTCGAGCTGCTGGTGCCGATTGGCGGTCATCAGCGCCGCCACCGTGAGCAAGGACCGGTCGCGCTTCGACAGGCCCTCGCGCTCCCAGACCTCGCCGTACAGGATTCGGTCTGTCATCTCGACGAACGCCGGCACGACGCTGGCGAGTTCGCTGCCCTTGGCGGCGCTGGGTCGCTCCACCGCGTCTATTCCTTGTCGCGCGAATAATTGCCCATGCCGGGCTTGAACGTCTTTTCGTCGAGGAACTGAGTCAGCCCCTTTTCGCGCCCGCGCTCGGGGTCGACGAAATGAGTCTGGTCGCCCTTGGCGGTGAGATATTCGGCTGCCTGCTCCCAGTTCATCTCGCGGGCATATTTATAGGCCATGCGCGCCTGGCGCAGCACCGTCGGGTTCTTGCCCAGCAGGTTGCGGGCGAGCTCGCGGGTGCGCTCCTTCAGTTCGGCCCCGGGCACCGCCTGGTTGACCAGGCCGAGCTCGGCGGCACGACGCCCGTCGAACTTCTCGCCGGTCATGACGTAATATAGCGCCTCGCGGTCGCCCATCAGGGTCGAGATCGCCTTGGAGACGACGCCGCCGGGGATGATACCCCAGTTGATCTCCGACAGGCCGAACACCGCGTCCTCGTCGGTGATGGCGAGATCGCAGCAGATCAGCGGCGTGAAGGCGCCGCCGAAGCACCAGCCATTGACCATCGCGATGGTCGGCTTGGCGTAATACATCAGGGTGCGCCACTGCCAGGCGCGCGTCTCGCGATAGGCGCGGTGGCGTTCGACGTCCGACACCTTGTCGGTGGCGCGGAAGAAATCCTTCAGGTCCATGCCGGCCGAAAAGGCCTCGCCGCTGCCAGTGAGCACGATCACGCCACAGCGATCATCGATCTCCAGCGCGTCGAACACGGCGTTCATCTCGCGCGCCAGGCCGACGCTCATCGCGTTGCGCTTGTCGGGCCGGTTGAGATGGACCCAGGCGATTCCGTCCTCGAATTCGACCAGCACGTCCTTGCCGCCCGGGATCGGCCTCGTGTCGCTATCCTGCATCGTCATGTCCATTTTGTTCCTCAGCCTTCATGCACCGGTGACGATCAGCGCGTCGAGCGCGATCGCGCCCTCGCCTTCCGCCATCACCATCAGCGGATTAATGTCGATTTCCTCGATCTTCAGCCCGGCGCGCATCGCCGCGCCGACCTTGACCACCACATCGGCGACGGCATCGACGTCGCGCGCCGGCCGGCCGCGAAAGGCGCCGAGCATTCTGGCGCCGCGCAGGCCGCGGATGCGCTCGACCGCCCGCGCGTGCGAGATGTCGGCGGGCAGCAGCTCGGCGGCATCGAGCGCTTCGATCAGCACGCCGCCCAGCCCGACCATCACGGACGGTCCCCATTGGGGGTGATTGCGCGCGCCGACGACCAGTTCGAGCCCCGGCGCGGACATCTGTTCGACCAGCACGCCATCCAGCACGACGGTGCCGAGATTGCCCATCAGCCGATCCCAGCCGGCGCGCAGTTGCGCCTCATCGGCCAGGCCCAGGATCACCCCGCCGGCATCGCTCTTGTGGCTGAGCGCCACGGCCTGCGCCTTGAGCACGACCGGAAAGCCGATCCGCGCTGCGATACCGATCGCGTCTTCCAGCGTGGGGGCAAGCCCGCCCTCGGGCGTCCGCACGCCGATCTGCCGGAGGAATTCCTTGCCGGCATATTCGGGCTTCACGCCAGCCTCCGCCCAGCCCGACAGGCCGGTCGCGACGGGCGTCCGGTCGCCGACCTCGGCCAGCGCCGCAGCGTAGCGACCCACCGCCGCCAAGGCGCGCATCGCGCGCTCGGGCGACCGGAACAACGGCGTCTCGCTGTCGCGCATCGCCGCGACGAAGTCGGGGTCGAGCGGTGAATCGTCGCCGGTGATCGCGACGGCGAGCGGCTTGGTCGCGGCCAGTGCCTCGGGAATGATCGCCTCGGCCTTGGCGCGTTGCTGCGACGGGCCGCCGCCCGCCATCGGCAACAGCACCCCGCCGACCGCCGGATCGGCGAGCATCGCCGCGGTCGACAGGCCGAAAATGTCCGCCTTGGCGAAGCCGGTGGTACCGACATCGAGCGGATTGTCGATCTCCATGCCCGCCGGCAGCAGCGCGGCGAGCCGTTCGCGCGTGACGTCGGCGATATCGGCGATCGGCAGTCCGATCGCCTCGGCAAAGTCGAAGGCCATGCCGCGGATCGCGCCCGAATTGGTCACCACGCCCAGCGCACCCGGCGGCGGGGCGGGGAAGCGGTGGAGGATCGCGACGGCGTCGAACAGCTCGTCCATCGTGGCGACGGTGACCACGGCCTCGTTCTCGACCGAGGTCTGCATCAGCGCATAGTCGCCGACCATCGATCCGGTATGCGATTGCGCCGCTTCCTGCCCGCGCTTGCTGCGCCCCGGATGCATCATCACGACCGGGATGCCGGCATCGCGCGCCTTGCGCACGGCGGAAAGGAATGCGGCGGGATCGCGGATCTGCTCGACATAGAGCGCGATCGCGCTGGCCTGCCGCTCGGCGACGATGAGGTCGATCAGGTCGCTGGCGCGGACGACGGCCTCATTGCCCGTCGCCACCTGCAGCGCGACCGCAATGCCCCGGCCCTGCATGGCGGCGCGAATGCCCGACGCGGTGGCGCCGCTCTGCGCGATGACGGCCACGCTGCGGCGCTTGCCCATCGGTTGGGGATGGACCGGCTCGAAGGTCAGCGCCGCGCCGCCGGCATAATTCGCATAGCCCATGCAATTGGGCCCGAGCAGCGCCATGCCTGCGGCGTGGCAGATCGCGGCGATCTCGTCCTGTTCGCGCCGCCCGTCCTCGCTGCCCTCGGCGAAACCGGACGCGAAGACGATCACGCCGCCGACACCGCGCCGCGCGGCTGCTTCCACCGCCGGGAGGATCGCGGCGCGCGGCACGTTCAGCACGAGCGCGTCGAGGCCGTCGGGCAGGTCGTCGACCGACCGCACACAGGGGCGTCCGTCGATCTCGTCGCGGGTCGGGCTGATCAGGTGGATCTCGCCGGCAAAACCGAAGCGATCACAATTGGCCAGGATCACACCGCCCATCGTCGCCGGATCGGGCGAAGCGCCCGCGATGGCGATCGAGCGGGGGCGCAGCAGCCGCGCCAGTCCCGCCGCGCCGTCGCGGGTCGGATCGACCGGCCGGTCGGCTACCGACACGCTGCCATCATCGAATGGATCCCTTTGCGGCAAACCTGTCCTCCCCGGCGCGGCCGAGAATTCGGCTCGCGGCCAATTTGGCGCTCGGCGGCGTCAGGTCCAATGCCAATTTTAGCGGCTTACGATAGGATCACGATATGAGTCTCATCCAGGTAATCCGATACTTCCACGGTATTGGGCGTCCCCCGATAAGGAATTAGACGGCGGGCGTCCGGCCGCTGTAGATATAAGCCATGGTGCGAACGACTTGCCGGCAACACGGGGAGCGAATCGCGTGAGGAGAGCCGATGTACGGGCGTGACGATCTGAGGACCAGCCTCGTTCCTTTGGCAAAGGCGCCGGCACCGACCAGCTTCAAACAGGCAAGTTATGCCCGTTTCTACGCAGAGCCGCCCCGGGAACGATCCGACCTGGCCGAGACCTGGTATGCGCGCGGGCAGACGATGATCGTCGCCTATAGCGAGGCGAAGGCAGGCGCGACCTTCAGCCGGACCGACCAGCCCGACGAATATGCCATCGTCCTGCCCGACGACGATGCCGAGATCGAGATCAGCATCGACGAAGGCACTGAAGTGGCGAGGGGCCGCAGCGTCGTGTTCGTGCCGGCCGGGGCCAGCGCGGTCACCGTGCTGAAGGGCGGCCGGGTGCTCCGGCTGTTCACCACCCGGTCCGCCGACCTGGTCGATCTGTGCTCCAACGCGGGCGATTATGCCGTGGCCGATCCCAACGTGCCGCCGCTCCAGGCCTGGCCCGAGCCGGTCGGCGGGCGCAAGGTCCGGGTCTATCCGGGCGATGTCGCGCCGGAACAGGGGCGGTTCGGGCGGATTTATCGCGGCCAGAATATCATGGTGAATTTCGGCGACGGGCGCGTGGGGCCGCGCGCGGCGGACAATCTCTCGCCGCATCATCATGACGATTTCGAGCAATATTCGATCGCGCTCGACGGCGACTATATCCACCATCTGCGCTGGCCCTGGATCAGCGATTCGACCAAGTGGCTGGAGGACGATCACGAGCGCTGCGCCGCCCCGTCGGTCGCGGTGATCCCGCCTCCTTCCACCCATACCTCGCAGGGCATCGCGCCGGGGCTGAACCGGCTGCTCGACGCCTTTTGCCCCCCGCGCATGGATTTTTCGGCCAAACCCGGCTGGGTGCTCAACGCGGCCGATTATCCGATGCCCGAGCACGGAGACCTCCAGTCCAAGGAAGACGCACAATGAGCGACCGGATCTCCGAGCTGTTGAAGGGCGCGATCGACCTTCATTGCCATAGCGGGCCTTCGGTGATGCCGCGCCGGCTGAACCATGTCGAGGCGATCAAGGAGGGAGAGGCAGCCGGGCTGCGCGCGATCCTGTTCAAGGACCATTATTATTCGGTCACGCCGGTCGCCGCTTTGCTCGACGAGATCATGCCGGGCAAGGTCAAGCTGCTCACCGGCGTGCCGTGCAACAACACGACCGGCGGCCTCAACCCCTATGCGGTGGAGCATGGCTTCAAGCTGGGTGCGCGGCTGGTATGGATGCCGACCTTCTCGGCCGCGAACCATATCCGCCATTCGCATCGCCGGCAGTTCCTGCCGACCAAGGAGAAGATGCTCGACCCGACCATGCTCACCGTGGTCGACGAGCGCGGCAAGCTGAAGGACGAAGTGAAGCTGATCCTCGACCAGATCGCCGACTATGACGCTGTGCTGTCGGCCGGGCACCTCCATATCAGCGAGATCTGGCCGTTGTTCGCCGAGGCCAAGGCGCGCGGCGTCACCCGCCTGCTGGTCAACCATCCGACCTTCCTGATCGACTGCAGTACCACGGACATGGCCGAACTGGCGAAGATGGGGGCCTATCTCGAACATAGCTGCTGCATGTGGGCGGGCGTCCAGGGCAGGAACTACACCAAGGACAGCCTCAAGATGTGCATCGAGGCGGGGGGCGTGCCCAATACGATCATCGGATCGGACCTCGGCCAAGTGGGCAATCCCACCCCGGTCGAGGGGCTGCGCTACGTGATCCAGATGCTGATCGACCTGGACTATGACGACGCCGCCATCCGCCTGCTGATCGGCGGCAATGCGGCGAAGCTGGTCGGGCTCGAGGATATCGAGACCGCCGACGTCGCGCCCTCGCACGAGACGGTGTCGGCCTGATGGCGCGGGACTATCATTTGCTGATCGACGGCGCGCTGGTCCCCGGCGCGTCCAGCTTCGACGTCATCAATCCCGCCACGGCGGCGCCCTTCGCGCAATGCCCCAAGGCGGATGCGACCCTGATGGAAAGCGCCGTGGCGGCGGCCAAACGGGCCTTTCCCGCCTGGGCGGCGACGCCGATCGGGGAACGCGCCGCGCTGGTCGAGGCGCTCGCCGGCGCGCTCGAGGCGCGCGTCACCGAATTCGCCGCCCTGCTCACCGCGGAACAGGGCAAGCCGCTCGACCAGGCGACCAAGGAAATCCTCGGCGGCGTATTCGTGCTGCGCGCCTTTGCCGGCATGCGGATCGAGCCGCGCGTGCTGCGCGATCAGGGCGGCAATCTCATCACCGAGCATCGCACCCCGCTGGGCGTGGTCGCCGCGATCACGCCGTGGAACTTCCCGCTGATGCTGCTGGTCAACAAGGTCGGGCCGGCGCTCGTCGCGGGCAACACCATGATATGCAAACCGGCGCCGACCACGCCGCTCACTACCTGCCTGTTCGGCGAACTCTGCCAGTCGATCCTGCCGCCCGGCGTGGTCAATATCCTCTGCGACGAGAACGAGCTCGGCCCGGCGCTGACGGCGCATCCCGATATCGCCAAGATCGCCTTCACCGGGTCGACCGCCACGGGCAAGAAAGTGCTGGCGACGGCCTCGGGCACGCTCAAGCGGGTCACGCTGGAACTGGGCGGCAATGACGCGGCGATCGTGCTCGACGATGTCGACGCGATTCAGATCGCCGGCAAGGTCTTCGAAGGCGCGATGCGCAATGCCGGGCAGATTTGCGTGGCGATCAAGCGTGCCTATGTGCCCGAGCCGCTCTACGACGAATTTTGCGGCGAACTTGCACGGCTGGCGGACGAGATGGTGATCGACGACGGCGCCAATCAGGGCGCGCAGATCGGGCCGGTACAGAACCGACTCCAGTACGAGAAGGTCTCGGCACTGATCGAGGACAGCCGCACGCGCGGCACAGTGATCGCCGGCGGCGAGCCGCTCGATCGGCCGGGCTATTTCATCCGGCCGACGATCGTGCGCGACATCGACGACGATGCGCCGCTGGTCCGTGACGAGCAGTTCGGGCCGGTGCTGCCGGTGCTCAAATATGGCGATCTGGACTCGCTGATCGAGCGGGTGAACGGAACCGATTACGGGCTCGGTGGCACGGTGTGGGGCACCGACCTTGCCCGCGCGACCCAAGTGGCGCAGCGCGTCACGTCGGGCACGGTATGGATCAACCAGCTGATGGCGATCGATCCGCGCATTCCGTTTCGCGGGCTGAAACAGTCCGGCATGGGCACCGAGATGGGGCAGGAAGGTTTGGAGGAATATACCCAGGCGCAGGTCATCAACGCGGTGCCGCTCGCCGCGGCTTGACCCTCCTGCCGGCATGTCCGGGTGCGATGCCACGGCGGCGGAATAGCTCCGTGAAAGGGCCGTTTGAATCGACCCGAACGGTTGTCAGAATGTCATGAGGGTCACTGACATTTTGGCCGAACATTGTACAAGTTCCTGTACAGTGTTCGGCGCCGTACCCTGGTCTTCGCCGGCGAACGGGTCAGAAAAAATAGAAGCGTAGCGCGGCGTCGGACATCAGCCGCCGGTCGCGTGCGTCGGGGACGATGCGGTAGAAGGTGGCGAGCGTGTCCGCGAACGACACACGGTCCTCCGCGCCGACGAAGGGCGCGTCGCTGCCCCAGAACAGGAGCTCGGGTCCAGCCTCCGCCAATAGCCGCCGCGCATAACCTTCCAGCCGGTCGGCGGGCAGGCGGAAGCCGGCCGATATCTTCACCCGGGTGCGGCCGATCGCGACCGAGCGCAGCAGCGCGGTAAAGCCCGGGCCTTCCATCTCGCCTTCGCCGCGGAGCAGACCGAAATGATCGACCACGACCGGCACCGGATGGTCGGCCAGCGCGGGCAGCATCTGCGACAGCTGTTCGCCCCCGAGATTGAGCTCGAGGTGCATCCCCGCATCCGCCAAACGGGTGACGAAGCGGCGGAAACCATATCCCTTCACATCGGGCAGTGGCGCGCTCAGCGGAATCTGGAACCGTACCCCGCACACCCCTTGCGCCTTCAGCGCCGACAGTTCGGCCGCGCCGGTGCCGGGATCGAGCATCACGGTCGCGCGCAGCCTTTTGTGCCGGGCCAGCGCGGCGAGGCTATAGTCGTTATAGTCGCCGAACAGGCTCGCCGCCGTGATCACCCCGAACGAGATGCCGTGCGCATCGAGATCGGCGAGATAGGCGTCGACCGGATAATCATAATCGGGCCGGGTCCAGGCCGTGTCGGTGAACGGCATCGCCCGGGTGAAGACATGGGCGTGCGCGTCGATGACGGGCGGTTCGGGCGCCGGCTGTCCGGGGGACGCGCTCACCGCGCGGGGCGGCCGGCGAACAACCGGCGGCCATTGGTCTCCAGCATCTTCTCGCGTTCGGCGTCGGTCAGCAGCCAGGTCGCCGCGAGGGCCTGCTCGACCATCTCGAGATAGGTCGTCTTGGTATTGCCGAAGTCCGACCCCCACATCACCCGGTCAGCGCCATAGGTATCGACCAGCAGGCGAACGAACTCGGCCGAATCGATCCCGGTTTCGGCGAAGCGGTTGACGTTGATCTGCGTGAATTTGAAATGGACGTTCGGCACGTCGACCAGTTCGAGATGCTCGGGCCCGATCGTGCCCTTCACGCCGCCTTCCACCCCGGGCCATCCGCAATGATCGAGCGCGATCACCGTGTCGGGAAAGCGCCGCGCCAGCGCGATGATCCGCCGCAGCGCGGCGTGCGACGGCTTGCCCGGCGCGTACATCACGATCATGCGAAGGCCGAGCGACGCGGCCACTTCCCAGGTCTCGATCGCCGCGGGCGAATCGAGCCACGGGTAATTGCCCGCCTCGTCGGGATAGCCGAACAGCCTGAGGCCGCTGACATTGTGGCGCGTCGCGAGCAGGCGCAGCTGTTCGGGCGTGCCGGGTGCCGCGGCGTTGAGGATCAGCACCGCGGAGACGCGGTCGTGATGCGCATCGGCCACGGCCAGGGTGTAGCTGTTGTCGGTCTTGTAGACGGTGTTGTACTGCACCGCCGCGCCGCCGGTGACGCCGCATTCGTCCCACAGGGCCAGCACGCGCTCGGCCGTCGCCGGATCGCTTTCCAGCCGCTTGAGCATGGCCTCGCTGCCTTCGCGCGCGCCGGTCAGGTCGACCGGATAGCGGGTCGTGTCGCTGGTAAAGAAATGGGCATGGGTATCGAACAGTTTAAAGTGCGGGCTCGGCATCAAGGGCTCCTGGCGAGAAAGTATCGGCGGACCGTGGCCTGCGCGCCATGGCGCGATTGGCGAAATGCATCGCGACAACCGGGATCACCGCGATCGCCGAGAAGACGAAATAGGTGTCCATCCGGGTGAGGCCGGCGCTCAGCAGGAACCCGCCGATGATCGGCCCGACGATCGCGCCGATCCGCCCGAACCCCACCATGAAGCCGACCCCGGCATTCTGGATGCGCGGCGGATACATCACCACCGCGACCAGGAAGAGCCCGGTATAGGCGCCTACCACGAAGAAGGTCGTGATGCCCGCCGTCGCGAGCAGCGGAATCGGGTCGGGCGGCTGGATCCCGAAAATCACCAGGGTGATCGCCGCCATGCCGAAGAAGATCACGGTCAGCCTGCCTTCGCCGACGCGGCGGCCGAACACGCCCATGGCGAGATGCCCCATCGCGCCGCACGCGCCGGTGATGATGCCGCTGGCCGCCGCCAGCGTCGGGGTCAGCCCGGCATTGGCGAGGATCGTCGGTTTCCAGTTGAGCAGGAAATAGCCGACGATCGCATAAGTAAGCGAGGCGACCCAGAACAGAATGGTCTGGGTACGCATCTCGGGCAGCAGCATTGTGCGCACCGCGGCACCGCGATCCCTCGTCTTCGCCGGCTTGGGCGGCATCGCGGTGAGCTCGGCGATCCGCATGCGGCGGTGAATCCGATTGAGCCAGGCCAGGTCGCCCCGGGCCTGGCGGCGGAGCAGGAACTCGCGCGATTCGCCGAGCAGGAACAGGCTGACCAGGAAAGTCACGACGTTGAGCGCGCCGGCGAAGAAGAAGATCGGGCGCCATCCCCCGGTTTCCTGAAGCACCAGGGCGGCAATGCCGCTGCCCAGCATCATGCCCAGGGTGAAGCCGAGATGAACCAGGGCCATCGCGATGTTGCGCGCCTTCTCGCTCGCATTCTCGGCGGCGGTGGTATTGAGGCAGACGACCAGGGTGCCGAGTCCGATCCCGGTGACGAAGCGCAGGAGCAGCAGCTGCCAGATGGTCGCGCTGATGCCGGTGAGCAGCAGCATCGCCGCCAGCGTGCCGAGCGCGCCCAGCATGATCGGACGCCGCCCGATCCGGTCGGCGAAGGGGGCGACGACGAACGCACCGATCACCAGCCCGACGGCGACCGCGCTGAACATGGTGCCCAGTACCGCCGGATCGACATGCCAGTCCTTCGACAGCACCGGCGCGGCGACCGAGAGCGACACCACGTCGAACCCGTCCGCCACGTTGGTGAGACAGCACAGGATCACGATCGCCCATTGATACGGGCTCATCCGGTCGGGGGCTTCCGCCATCCTGTCCTGATCATTGGCAGCCAATGTCGCTCTCCTGTCCCGCGCATTCCGGGCTTTGCGTTCCACCATCCCATGCGCTTATATCTAATGACGTTCGTCAATAACCGATTTTTTGAGTGTCGCCTAGCGGGATCTGCGGCTTGCGCCACCCCGCAGCCCCAGCTCAATAGGCGTCGATTTCCTTCAGCGCCTCGGCGGCGAGCGCCCAGCTTTCGACGCCGCCCGCGACGCCGATATAGAGCGTGGTCTGGAGCAGCACCTCGCGGATTTCCTCTTTGGTCGCGCCGTTGACGACCGCGCATTTGACCAGGCGCTTGAGCGGGGTGTGGCGGTTGAGCGCGGCGCAGATCGCCATGGTGACGAGGCTCCGTTCACGCAGCGTCAGGCCGGGGCGAGTCCAGGTTTCGCCGAAACACGCCGAGGTGACGTAATTTTCCAGCGGCTCGTGGAAATCGTCCGCCGCGTCGAGGCGCTCGATGCTGGCATCGCCAAACAGCTGCCGGCGCAGCTCGCGGCCGGCCTGGAATGCGGGGTCGTCGGTCTTGAGAGTCATGAGCCTGTCCTTGCGTTGAGATGGTGTCGAAATGCCGCGCCCAGCCACTGCATCTCGTCGCGCGCCGGCTGGGAGAAACGAACGGCGCGCAGGAAGCCGTGGCACATGCCCGGGGCGATTCGCTCCTCGACGGCGATGCCGGCGTCGCGCAACCGCGCCGCATAGTCGCCTCCCTCGGCCAGCAGCGCGTCGTGCTCGGCACCGAGCAGGATCGCGGGCGCCAGGCCCGAAAGATCGTCGAGATGCAGCGGCGCGGGCAAGGGTTCCCGGCTGCGCGCGTCGCAGGCGCGATAGGTCGCGATCATCGACTCGATGACCGGGCGCGCCAGGGCGGGGTCGCGTGCCGCCGCATAGGCCGGACGGTCCGGATGGAGATCGTACAGGCCATAGCAGAGCAGCTGGCAGGCCAGGGTCGGGTCGCCGCGATCGCGCGCCAGCACGGCAAGCTGCGTGGCGAGGAAGGCGCCGGCGCTGTCACCCGCGACCGCGATCCGCGTGGCGTCGATCCCGAGGGTGTCGGCCAGGCGGAAAGCCCAGCGCAGCACGGCGTGACATTGCTCGATCGTCTCGCGCGGCGTTGCCTCGGGCAGGCGGGCATAATGGACGCTGATAACCGTCGCGCCCGTCGCGTCGGCCAGCGCGGATGCCAGGCAATCATAGCTTTCGATGCTGCCGGTGGTGAAGCCGCCGCCATGAAAATAGAGAATGGCCGGACTCAGCCCTTCGCCCGTCGGGCGATAAAGCCGGACGGGCGTCTCCATGCCGCGATCGACGACATAGCTGTTCGATACCGTCATGCCCGCAGGGCGGGGCCAGGCGATGCGGTGCGCGTCGCGATCGGCGATCAGGCGCGCCGTTTCGAGCGGCGGCGGCGGGCCGGCCGGCCGGCGTACGGCGGCGAGATACTCGGCCAGTCCTTCGGCAAGCAGGGGGCCGTCGGTCACGATCAGCCCGGGACGCGCATCGCGGGCAATGCGGCCCCGTCGATCTGCGTCACGCTGCGATCCAGGCTGCCCTTCACCTACTCTCCTGTCGTGGCCTGCGCCGGCCTCTGCTATCAACGCTTGGCTTATACCGGTGGCGGTGCCATGCTGAATGGCGTTTGTAAATAGCAACTGAAGGCGGAGGGAAGAGGCGTTGTTCAACAGCATGGTGAAGCAGAAGCTGGAGGCCGGCGAGACGGTGTTCGGCAGTTTCTTCAAGGTCGATTCGCCGCAGCTCGCGGAGCTGTTCGGCCTTGCCGGTTTCGACTTCCTGATCGTCGATGCCGAGCATGGCTGCTTCACCCACGGGCAGATCGAGAATCTGATCCGCACCTGCGAACGGATGGGCATGAGCAGCGTGATTCGCACTCCCGACGCCGAGGAAGCGAACATCCTGCACGTGCTCGACAGTGGCGCGAGCGGCATCCAGGTACCCTCGCTGAATAGCGCCGTGGAGGTCCGCGAGGTGATCCGCAAGGCCAAATACTGGCCGCTCGGCGAGCGTGGTTCGGCGCGCGCGTGCCGCGCGGCGGGCTATGGCACCGTCGCCGATTACGAGCAGCGCGCCAATCGCGAGACGCTGGTCAGCGTGCATGTCGAGAACAAGGAAATGGTCGAGGATATCGAGGCGCTGTGCGCCGTCGACGAACTCGACGTGCTGTTCATCGGACCGGGCGACCTCAGCGCGTCGCTGGGCCATCCCGGCAATGCCGGCCATCCCGATGTGGTCGCGGCGATCGACCGGGTGATCGAGGTCGCGGCGGGGCGCAAGCATATCGGGACGGTGGTCGGCAATGCGGCCCAGCTCGAATCCTATGTCGCGCGCGGCGTGCACTATATCGCCTGGCTGTCGGACCTGGGCATGCTGCGCGGGGCATTGAGCGCCGCGGCGGGCAACTTCGCCCGTTATCGCGCGTCGGGAGAGACGAAATGAAGAGACCCTCGGGCGGCCGCGGCCGCGAACTGGCCGGCGTCGCGCCACTGCTCGACGAACTTACCCAGGACATCCTGTACGACAAGGTCTGGGAGCGTAGCGAACTTTCCCCGCGCGATCGCAGCCTGATCACGGTGACGTGCCTGATCGCGCTCAACCGGGAGCAGGCGCAGGGCCATATGGAGCTCGGGCTGGAGAACGGCCTTACCGTGGAGGAACTGGGCGAGGCGATCGCCCATATCGCCTTTTATGCCGGCTGGCCGGTGGCGGTGAGCGCGGCGCGCAAGCTGAAGAACATCGTCGATGCGAAGGGGAAGGAATAGCGGGGATGGGCTATCGCCAGGCTCCCCTCTTTTTTGCTCCCCGGCCTTCGCCGGGGAACATGAGGAGCTTGCGGCTTCTGCCTTATCCCCGGCCGAGGAACGGGATCTTGTTCTGGACGAGCAGCGCTTCGTAGAAATTGAGGTGATCGGGAATGTCGGCCATGTGCACGACGATGCCGGCCGCATCCTCGGGCTGCGCGACGAGATCGTCGGGCAGGCTCCGCACGCCGCCTGACAGCTCGGTCGCGACGATGCCGGGATGGAAGACCGAGACGGCGATGTTGTGCGCCCGCCCGTCGATCGCCAGCGCCCGGGTGAGCCCGTCCAGGCCCCATTTGCTCGCGGTATAGGCCGGGCTCTCCGCGCGCGGGACGCGGGCGGAGATCGACCCGACATTGATGATCCGGCCATGCCCCTGCTGCTTCATGAGGCGGAACGCCGAGCGCGCGCACAGAAAGGCCGAGGTCAGGTTGGTATCGATGACCCGGTGCCACAGCGCGAGTTCAAGCGAGTCGACCGCCGTGCTGTCGGCGATGCCCGCATTGTTGACCAGCACATCGACCCGGCCGAACCGTTCGACCGCGCGGGCAAAGAGATGCGCGACCGCCGCTTCGTCGGTGACGTCGGTCGCCACCGCCAGCGCGTCGCAACCCATGGCCTCGATCCTGGCCACCAGCGCCTCCAGCCGTTCGGCGCGCCGCGCCGCCAGCACGACCCTGGCGCCCTTTTCGGCAAAAGCGATCGCACAGGCTTCGCCGATGCCCGAACTCGCGCCGGTGATCACCACCACCCGCTCGCGCAAGATGCTCAATGCCGTTCCTCCCGTCCCTATAAAGGATCGCGGCCGGTTACTGGCCCGCCGCCTTTTCCGCCTGATTCGATACCAGAGCGAGCGGATCATCGGCGACCACGGCGAGCCCGCCGCCGCGATCCGAGCGCACATTCTCGAACGTCCCGGCTTCCTTCTTGCGCAGGCCATAGGAGCGGACCAGTTCGATCTCGTCCTTCTCGATCGGCGCCATGCGCGGCTTCCGGGCGAGCGCCGCCTCGATATAAGGTGCCAGCTCGGCCTGCTTCGTCGCCAGCCGCTCCTCTTCGCCCTGTTTCAGCCGCGGCATCGCGGTGGTGGCGAACAGCTCGAGCGACTCGCAGATATGGTCGTGATTGGCCGGGCCGGTCTGCTGGACGAAGATGATCTGGTCGACGCCGACATCGGCATAGGCCTTGCAGTGCTGATAGACCTGTTCGGGCGTGCCGATGCCGCCATTGCCATGATTGTCCTCGATCGAGGCCTCGGCCTTTTTGAAGTCCTCCCACAGCGTCGAATGGCCAGGCTTCAGCTTACCGAACGACGCGTAGAAGCCGAGCGAATAGCCGAAATATTTGAACCCCTCGGTGCCGCGGCCGATCGCGACCTGCTCGTCCTCGTTCACCGACAGGGCGGTGACGATCGCGAAGTTCGCGTTCACCGCATGGCCGATCGGCACGCATTCGTCCGACTTGATGATGTCGTAATATTCCTGGACCCATTTGCCGGCCTGTTCGGGCGCGGCGAAGCCGAAAACCAGGGCGCCCATGCCGTTGCGCGCGGCATGCAGGATGGTGTCGCGGCGCGAGCAGGCGACCCAGAGCGGCGGGTGCGGCGCCTGGACCGGCTTGGGCACGATGTTGCGCGTCGGCATCGAGAAATGCTCGCCCTGGAAACCGGGATAGGGCGTCATGGCGAGCATATTGGCGCATTGCTCGGTCGCCTCGCGCCACATGCCCTTTTTCAGGTCGGGATCGACGCCGAAGCCTTCCAGCTCCATCGCGGTACCGCTTTCGCCGGTGCCCCATTCGACCCGGCCGTTGGACAGCAGGTCGAGCGTCGCGATCCGCTCGGCGACGCGGGCGGGGTGGTTGATCCTGGGCGGCATGACGCAGATGCCATGGCCGAGCCGCATCCTTTTAGTCCGCTGGCTGAGCGCGCCGAGGAACACTTCGGGTGCGGAGCTGTGCGAATATTCCTCGAGGAAATGATGCTCGACCAGCCAGGCATAGTCGTAGCCGAGCCGGTCGGCGAGCTCGAGCTCGTCGAGCGCGTTGTGGAAGATCTGGCGATCCTTTTCGGCGGTGAAGGGCGCGGGCGACTGATGCTCGTAAAACAGGCCGAATTGCATGGCGACTTCCCTCGTTCCTCTCCCGCCCCGGCTCTTGCGGCCACGAGCGTGACTGTAGATGACAGCCGGTCTTATAACAGCCTAGCTGATATAAAGGAAGAGTAGTTGTGACGCCGCCCGGGGCGCTGTCACGGGTCGACCGCAGCTTGTCGCCGTCGGGTCGATTTGCTATCGATCCGGCAAGGCACGGCTCGTGCCTCCCCCCACCAACGGGGAAGCATGCGACATGCGGGGCGCCTTGGTCTTTCGAACCATCCCGTTCGGGCATGCGCATGAGGTGGGATTGCGAACATCGCTCGAAAGAGGAGGTTCTCGATGACGTTATCCGCCCCGATCTTCCGACTGAAGCGTCAGGCCAGGTTGCTTGCGCGCATGTCCGACGTTCCGCTTCACGCAGCGCTCGACCAGCTGGCCCGAAAGGAAGGCTTCCGAAGCTGGAGCCATCTGTCCGCGTCGGTACCCGGCCAGCGACCGACCGGCAAAATGCTCGCGCAGTTCGATCCAGGCGATCTGGTGCTGCTGGGCGCGCGTCCCGGCCATGGCAAGACGCTGATGGGCCTCGAGATCGCGGTCGAGGCGGTCCGGACCGGCAGGCCAGCCTTTTTCTTCACGCTGGAAGACCATGAAGGCGTGGTGTTCGATCGCCTGCAAGGACTCGGCAACCACGATGAAAGGATCAGGGACAGGCTGATCGTCGATACGTCCGATGCGATCTGCGCCGAGCATATCATCGATCGGATCGGCAGCGGCAACAGCGGCGCCGTGGCGATCATCGACTATCTCCAGCTGCTGGATCAGCGGCGGCGCAACCCGGAACTAGCCGTCCAGGTGCAGGCATTGAAGCTGTTCGCGGCCGCGACGGGATGCATCATCGTGGCGCTGTCCCAGATCGATCGCGCTTTCGAGACGACGGGGAGAAACCTCCCGGCGCTGGCGGACATCCGTTTGCCGAATCCGTTCGACACCAGCGCCTTCACCAAGGCGTGCTTCCTGCACAATGGCGAAGCCCGTCTCGAGCAACTGGCCTGACGTCGTCGGCGGAGCGGCCCCGCGGGCGTCTCGGCATGATTCCAGGCTCGATCGTCAGGAAAGCCGGGCCGCCCGCGCATAGCCGCCGTCGAGATAGATCAGCGGATCGACCTCCCCCGAGTAGTCGACCTCACGCACCGCGCCGATCACCACGGCGTGCGTGCCATATTCGACATGCGTCTCATATTCGCAGATGAAATGGGCCTGTGCCTCGTGCAGATAGGGCGTGCCGCAGGCGCCCGATCCCCAGCTGCCCTCGCTGAACCGTTCCTCGCCCTTCATCGCGCCGCTACAGGCCTTCGATACGTCGAGCTGATCGGCGTGCAGGATGTTGACGCAGAAATTGGCGCCGGCGGTGAGCGGCCCGTACAGGCTGGCGTTCCTGTTGACGCAGACGAGCAGCGACGGCGGATCCATGCTGAGCTCGCTCACCGCGGTCGCGGTCATCGCCCAGCGTCGTTCTTCGTGCCAGCAGGTGATCACCACCACTGCCTTGCCGAGCCGGCGCAGCCCGGCGCGCAGCTGCTCCGCGATACTCGGCGCGCTTGCCAGTTCCGTCAGGTCAGTCATGTCCGCCCAGCCCTTCCCTGCCGACGATGCGTAGTCCGTATCCCTCGATGCCCGACAGGCGCGCTTCGCTCTCGGTGAGCAGCACGATATCCTTGACGCCCAGATCGAGCAGGATCTGGGCGCCGACGCCGTAATCGCGGATGCGCTGGTCGCGCGTCGGCGTGGATCCGTTGCTGCGCCGCTCGGAGATCGCGCTGGTCGAGGGATCGCGGATGAAGACGATCACCCCCGGGCTGTCGCTCAGCCCGATCCGGGTCAGCGCGCGCTCGACATAATGGCGCCGCTCGGTCGGCGGGCCGAGCATGTCGGACACGAAATCGAGCCGGTGCATGCGCACCAGGGTCGGCAGTTCGGGCGCGATCCGCCCGCGCCAGAGCGCGACATGCTCGACATGGTCGATCATGTTGCGGAACACGGTGAGGCGGAAATCCGTGCCGTAGATCGTTTCGAACGCTTCCTCATGGACTCGCTCGACGCAGCGTTCGGTGCGGCGGCGATAGCTGATCAGGTCGGCGATCGTGCCGATCGGCATGTCGTGCGCTTCCGAGAAGCGGATCAGATCCGGCAGGCGCGCCATGGTGCCGTCGTCGTTGAGGATCTCGCAGATCACGCCGGCGGGCATCAGCCCGGCGAGGCGTGACACGTCGACCGCGGCCTCGGTATGACCCGCGCGCACCAGCACGCCGCCGGCACGCGCAACGAGCGGGAAGACATGGCCGGGCGAGACGATGTCGGCGGCACCCTTGGAAGGGTCCATCGCGACGGCGATGGTATGCGCGCGGTCCTGCGCCGAGATGCCGGTGGTTACGCCTTCGCGCGCCTCGATCGTGACGGTGAAGGCAGTGCGGTGGCCAGAGAGATTCTCGGCGACCATCGGCGGCAGGCGCAGTTCGCTCGCGCGCTCCTCGGTGATCGCGACGCAGATCAGGCCGCGGGCGTGGCGCGCCATGAAATTGATCTGGTCGGGCGTGGCGAACTGGGCGGGGATGATGACGTCGCCCTCATTCTCCCGGTCCTCGGCGTCGACCAGGATATAGGGGCGGCCGTTGCGCGCCGCCGCGATGATGTCCTCGATCGGCGAGATCGCACGGTGGATGCTCGCCGGTGTCGGGTCGAGCAGGGCGGACTCAATAGGCATCGGCGTCCTGCAATGTCTCGCGTGCGTGGCGCCAGCTGTCCGACCCGGCGGGCAGGCCGACATAGAGCGTGGTGTGGAGCAGGATCTCACGGATCTCGTCCTTGGTCACGCCATTGGCCAGCGCGCCGTTGATATGGTTGCGCAGCTGGTCGGGGCGCGACTGGCCGATCAGGATCGCGATGGTGAGCATGCTGCGGGTCTTGCGATCGAGCCCGGGGCGGCTCCACACATCGCCGAAGCACAGGCGCGTCACCAGGTCCTGCAGCGGCTCCTGGAAATCGTCGGTATTGTCGAGGCTGCGAACCCCGGGCTCGCCGAACATCTCGAAGCGCATTGCGCGGCCGCGGTCGTAGGAATCGTCTTTTTCCATCATCTGGTCTTTCAGCTGTCGGTGGGATGCAGCAGCGGCCGTACCGCGTCGGCCGCCCGGGCAAGTTCGGCACGCGCATCGGGCGAGACGCCGACGGCGCGCAGGAACCCATGGATCATGCCGGATGCGCGCTGGAACGAGGTGGGCACGCCGGCCGCGTCGAGCCGGTCGGCGAGCTCCCGCGCTTCGCCGTACAAGGGGTCGAGCGCGGCGGCGACGATATGCGTGAAGGGCAGGCCGGCCAGGTCTTCGCGGTCGACCGGTGCCGGGTAGCGGTCGAGCCCGCCGCACCGCCGGAACAGTGCGATATAGGAGCGGACGCGGTCGTCGGTGAGCAGCGGATCGCGGCTGGCGGCATAGTCGGCCCGGGCCGGGTCCATCGCGAAGGTGCCGTAGAACAGCATCAGGCAGGCGGGCATCGCACCGCCCGCATCCCGCGCCTTGGCGGCGCAGGCGAGCGCGAGCAGCGCCCCGGCGCTGTCTCCGGCCAGCGCGAGGCGTGCGGGATCGACGTTCAGCGCGTCGGCCTGGCGCGCGAGCCAGGCAAGGGCCCGGTCGCAATCGTCCTGCGCGGCGGCGTAATCCGCCTCGGGCAGCCGGCGATAGCCGATGCTCGCGACCAGCGCGCCGGTCGCGTCGGCAAGCGCGGCGCAGGCGATGTCGAAGCTCTCGATGCTGCCCAGTGCGAAGCCGCCGCCATGAACATAGCAGATCGCCGGGCGCGGCCGATCCCCGCCCGGATCGTAGAGGCGCAGCGGAATCTCGCGGCCCGGC
Organism: Sphingomonas sp. P2_B6; assembly: GCF_056404755.1. Taxonomy (NCBI): domain Bacteria; kingdom Pseudomonadati; phylum Pseudomonadota; class Alphaproteobacteria; order Sphingomonadales; family Sphingomonadaceae; genus Sphingomonas; species Sphingomonas sp. P2_B6. The sequence continues at coordinate 280,088 of NZ_JBFUDK010000003.1, read as the reverse complement.
GCCGCGATGGCGCTGTCGAAGCGCGCGACCCCGTGCGCCAGGCCCTGGGCGAAGCGGTGCGCGCTCAGGTCGCCGGCCAGCCGCATCGTCTCCAAATCGGCCGCCAGAGGCTGGGCGCGGAACAGCTCGACATAGCGCGCGATGCCCGGTCCGGGCTCGTCTGCAATCACGCGCGAATCAGCCCACGGCCTCATAACGAACCTCGAGCGGCAGCTCGGTCAGCTCGGCCAGCCGCGGCGCGACCTCGCGTGCCACCAGGGTGAGATTGTCGACCGTGTCCTGATGGTCGAGCTCGCCCGCCTGGCCCATCATCAGCAAATTGCCGAAGCCGCCGGTCTCGCCATGGAATTGCGCGAGCTGGTCATAGACGTCGTCGGGCGTGCCGACGAAGAACAGGCCGGCGTCCATATATTGTTCGATCGAGCCGTCGACCGGCAGCGGCTGCCCGTTGCGCATCCGCGGGCGCATCGCCGAGGAGCCGGCCTGCAGCATGCGGATATTGGCCTCGACCGGGTTGAAGCCCCAGGGATTGCGGAACTGCGGTTCGAGCCGCGCGGCGGTGGTGAAATAGCTCTTCATTTCCTCGGCGCGGCGGAACGCGGTGGCGCGGTCGTCGGCGCAGGCGACCAGCGCCAGATAGGCGAGCTTGTCCTGCCCCGGCTGCCGGCCATGCGCCGCGGCATAGGCTTCGCGATAGCCAGTGAAGACCGATCGCGCGACGGCGCCGGAGAGGAAGGTCGCGCAGGTATAGCCGCGCAGCCCATAATCGCGCGCGCTGGTCGCGCTCGAGGCGGTCATCCAGAGCGGCGGATGCGGCTGCTGGATCGGGCGCGGCCACATGCTGACCGTGCGGTAATGGAAATGCTCGCCTTCCCAGGAGAAGACCTCGCCCTGGTTCGACAGGGCGGCGAGGATCAGGTCGTGCGCTTCCCAGAACCGGTCCATGAAGCCGGTCGGCTGGCGGTTCGACATGAACAGCTCATAGGCCGCGCCCTTGACCAGCCCGACCTCGAGCCGCCCCCCCGAGAGCGCATCGACCATCGCGATCTCCTCCGCCACGCGTAGCGGGTTGGACCGGTTGGCGAGCGGGATGCCGAGCGCGAGCAGCCGCGCCTTGCTGGTCTGGCGCGCGAGGATCGCGAGCGTGGTCATGCAGGAAGTCGACATGCAGGTGGCGGCGGCATGGTGCTCGTTCACCATGATGTTCAGCCCCAGCTCGTCGGCCAGCATATATTCGTCGAGATAGCGGTTGAGCAGCCGCCCCGCCTCGTTCGGGTCGCAATGATGCTGCGGCAGGGTGACTCGCATCGAGCCCGGTACCGGGAAGGCGGGGTGATAGGCCTGTTCAGTGAAATGCCAGATCTTCATGCTTGGTCTCCGGCCGCGCGGTCAGGCGGCGGCAAAGGCCGCGATACGGGCGGCGAGCGTGGCGGGCTGATCGGCATGGAGCCGGTGGCCGGCGCCGGCGAATGTCTCGACCTCGGCCTGGGGCAATGCCTCGCGCCAGGCCGCGCGATAGGTGTCACTGACGATCGCATCCTCGGCGCCCCAGGCGACCAGCGTCGGCACGCCGATCCGGTGCAGCCGGTCGACCAGCTTCGGGTTCGACATATAGGGGGTCCAGCCATAGAGGCTCGCGGCTTCGTCGTTGCGCATCAGCCGGCGGATCCGCTCCTCGGGCAGCCTGGTGAGCCTGGCCATGTCATTGCCGGCCTCGGCCGGGCCGACCTGCAGGCGGGCGCCCAGTTCCTGGCGCGAGAGCATGAAGATATCGGCGACATGCTGCTCGCGGCGATGCGCGGTGGGCAGGCCCAGCGGCGAGACCAGCACGAGCCGCGCGGCGCGGTCCGGCTCCTTGGTCAGCGTCTCGGCCGCCACCCAGGCGCCGAACGAGCTGCCCACCACCACCGGCTGCGCCAGCGACAGCAAGTTCATCATGTCGAGATAGAAATAGCCAAGGTCGTCGACCCGATCGAGCCGCGCGGGCCGGGCGGAATTGCCGAAGCCGGGGTGCGAGGGCGCATGGACGGTGAAGTCCCGCGCCAGGTCGCGCAGCAGCGGCGCGGCGCCTTCGAGGCCATCGAGCCCGTGCAGAAACAGCAGCGGCGCGCCGCTCCCGGCGGTGAACAGCTCGACCTCGGTGCCGAGCACGTCGATCGACGACAGCGTGCCGAAATTCAGCTCGTCAAGGCACCCCGTTTCCATCGCTCTCCACTCGTCCTGTTCGTGCCATGGACAGTGTTTCCCGGGGACTGATACGTCCAATTCTTTGTTCTTGAGCGTCCGATACCCTGCAAGTATGGGTTGCCGATGGAACTGAGGCATTTGCGATATTTCCGCGCGATCGGCCGCGAGCAGCATTTCGGGCGTGCCGCGGTCACGCTCCGCGTGGCGCAGCCGGCGCTTACCCGCCAGATCCGCGACCTCGAGGCCGAGCTGGGGGTCGAGCTGTTCGAACGGCTGCCCCGCGGCGTGCGCCTGTCCAGCGCCGGCCGCGTGTTCCTCGACGAGGTCGAGGAGATCCTCTCGCAGGTCGATCGCGCGGTCGACCGCGCGCGGCGGATGGGCAGCGGGCATCTCGGCACGATCCGGGTCGGGCTGAGCGAGATCATCACGGCGTACGATTTCATTTCCTACGGCCTGCTGCATTTTCGCGAGAACGAGCCGCTGGTCGCGCTCGACCTGCGTTCGATGGGGTCGATGGCCCAGATCGCCGCGCTCCGGGAAGGCACGCTCGATGTCGGCCTGGTCTATGACGCGCACATCGACGAGCGCGATGACGAGGGGCTCGACCGCGCGCCGATCGGCACGGGCAAGACGATGCTGGCGGTGCATGAGAGCCACCGGCTCGCGGGCCGCGCCTCGATCACCATGGCCGAGATCGTCGAGGAGCCCGTGCTCGGCCCGGCGCGCGCCACCGCGCCCGGCTATTATGATCGGCTGATGGCGGCCTGCATCAGCAGCGGCAGCGCGCCGCGCTTCGTACAGGAATGCACGACCAATTCGATCCTGTTCAGTCTTGTCGCGGTCGGCATGGGGGTCGGCCTGGTGACGGCGGGCGGGCCGCTGTCGCCCGGCCACAATATCCGGCTGATCCCGATCGCCGATCTCGGGCTCGAGCTTCAGGTCCTGCTCGTCTGGCGCGCGCGGGACCGCTCGGCGGCGCTGCACCGGTTCATCGACATGATGGTGAAGCACGCCGCAACCGCCGGCTGAACGCGACGGCCTGTCGCCTCGTCCTCCCGGCAGGATGACGGCGCTCGGTTTCGATCCTGCTATCATCCAGTGGAGAGGAGCGCATCATGACTGACGCACGGCCGCTGAACGGCTTGTACCATTTCGCCTATCCCTGCCGCGATGCGGAGGAGACGCGCCATTTCTATGAAGATATTCTGGGGCTGCCGCTGGTCAATTGCATGATGTCCGAGCGCGTGCCGAGCACGGGCGAGGAACAGCCCTATGTCCATTTCTTCTTCGAGCTCGGCGACGGATCGTACATCGCCTTTTTCGACCTGGGCGGTGAGGAGAAACCCGCCCCGTCGCCCAACACGCCCGAATGGGTCCAGCATTTCGCGATCGAGACCAATTCGGTGGCGGATGTCGACGCGATGCGCCTGCGGCTCGCCGAACATGGCGTAAAGACCACGCCGCTGGTCGATCATGAATTCGTGCGCTCGATCTATTTCTTCGACCCGAACGGCCTCAGGCTCGAAATCGCGGCGCGGACCGAGGAGCCGGGCTTCCTGGCACAGGCAGCAAGCGAGGCACACGCCACGCTGGCGACCTGGGACAAGCGCAAGCACGGCTGACCTTGTCGGTCCCAGGTCTTCGATCGGCCGGCGTCCATTACCTGTCGCATGGACAGAAGGGCGCCCGGTTGGCAGGAAGATCGCCGGGAAAATGACAAAAGGTTGAGCATCGCATGGCAGACACCGAACAATCGCGCCGGCGAGTCCAGTCGATCGAAGTCGGGTTTAGAGTGCTCAGGGTCCTGCGCATGGCGGAAGGCGCACTGCCGCTGCGCGAGATCGCCGCGCGCGCGAGCATGCCGCCGAGCAAGGTGCACCTCTATCTGGTCAGCTTCGTTCGCGAGAACATGGCCTATCAGGATCCGCAGAACGGCTATTACGGGCTTGGCTCCTTTGCCATCCAGCTCGGCCTCGCCGCGATTCGGCAGCTCGACGTGGTGACGATCGCCGCCGACTCGATGACCGAGTTGCGCGACAAGACCGATTGCGCGATCTATCTTTCGCTCTGGGGCGATCGCGGGCCGTGCATCGTGGCCAAGGCCGACGGCAGGCTCCAGGGCGCCTTTTCGGTGCGCCTCGGCTATATCCTGCCGATGACGAGCACGGCGACCGGCCTCGTCTTCCGGACGCATTTGCCGCCATATGAAACCGCGCGCGCTCTGGAGGCACAGGCGGCGTACGACGCCTCGGGCAACGCCCGCCTGCCCAGCGAAGAAGAGGTGGCGGAGAGCATCGAGAAGATCCGCAGCCTGGGCTATGCGTCGACGGTCGGCATGCTCAACCGCAACTTTGCCGGCATGGCCGCGCCGATCTTCGATTACAGCAACAAGATCGCCGCCACGCTGACCCTGCTGGGTCCAAGCGAGTTCATGAGTCGTCCGCGCCACAAGGAGTTCGTCAAGCTGCTGCTCGACGCGACTCAGGGCATATCGCAGCGGCTGGGCGCAGCGCCGGGCAAGGAATAAAGCCCTAGGTGCGGACGAAATCGGGCGCGCGGCGGCCCGCGGCGGCGGCGTCGAGCCGCAGCCTGCGGGCCTCGGCACGTTTAGCGTCATCGAGCCACGCGCGCTCATGGCCCCACAGGCTCGGGCCGTAATCGCATTCGAACGGCTCCCACCGCGCCGGATCGATCGATCGCCCGCCCCAGCCATATTCGATCATGAAGCCGGACGGCGTGCGCGCGTAGAAGGAAGTCATGAAATCATTGGTGTGGCGCCCGAGCGTCACGCCGATGCGCCCCTCTTCGAGCTGCGCCAGGTCGTAGCCCTGGCCGACATCGTCGAGCGAATCGAGTTCGACCATCAGATGATGGAAGCCGTTCACCCCGGTCTCGATCGCCGCGAAGCTGTGGTGGCGGCTGTTGAGATGGAAGAAGAACGCCTTGAACGGGCGCAGCGCATAATCGCTGAGCCGAAAGCCGAGCAGGTCGGTGTAGAAAGGCAGTATCGCATCGATCGACGTGACCGTCAGCACGACATGGCCGAGCCCGAGCGGCCCGGTGCGGAACCCGCTGATCGCGCGACCCGGCGTGAAGGGGGTGGCCGCGGCGGCGGCGCCATGGAAGAATTCGATCCGGTTGCCCGCCGGATCCTCGCCAATGATCAGTGCGGCCACGCGGCGCTGCTCCGCTTCGATCCGGGTTCCCGGGCGGACCGGGTGACCGGCATCGGAGAGCTGCGCCGCGAGCTGTGCGAGCGCAGCGGCATCGGCGACTTCCCACCCCGTCGCGCTCACCCCTTCCCGCGCGCCTTTCTCGACGAACAGCCGCCCCGCGCGCCCGTCGGTGCGTAGGGCAAAACCGCTCCCATTCCGGTCAGCGACCTGCATCCCGAGCAGGCCCGTCGAGAAATCCGCCCAGGCATCGGCCTGTGCCGTCGAGACTCCGATATAGCCGAGCGACTGCAGCAGCATGGGCGTGAGCAATCCAGCAGAAACGAATGACGCTCGACATTACCGGATGCTGGGCCGCCCGCTAGCCCAAAAGAGCGACTTCAGAGGCGCTGCACGCCCGGGCGGCGATATTCCGGCGTCAATTCCTCGATGTCGCCCCCTTCGTCCGGGGCAGTGGAGGAACTGAGCGAGTCGAGCAGGATGAGGAGATGGCCGCGCAACGCGGCCTGCTGGTCGGCGCTGAGTGGTTTCAGCAGCTCGCGCTCGAGATCGCGCGTGTCCTTCTGGAGCTGCTTGAGCGCGGACGCACCGGTCTCCGTCAGGCTCAGCTCGAGCAGGCGCTTGTTGGCGTCACTGACCCGCCGGTCGATCAGGCCCTTGGTTTCGAGCAGGGCGATCTGCTTGATCATCGTCTGAGGCTTGACGTCGTACAGCCGGGCCAGCTCGGCCGAGGACATGTTGGGCCGCGTCGACAGGGTGGTCAGGATCCGGAACTGGACCGCGGTGACCCCGAGCGGGTTCAGGACCGATTCGAGTTGCACATAGGCCTTGTACTGAACCTGCTTGACCAGATGCAGGATCGAGTGCGTGCTTCGATCGGCGTTTGCGCGAGCGGCTTTCCCCATCCGCCCTTAGTGTCCGATCCTTGCCGGGCTGTCCAGCGACCCCGGGAAGCGGACTGCCATGGCCGCGCCCCGCCGCGCATTTCGACATGACAATTTTTTTATCCGAAACCGATCTGGACGGCTTCACATTACTAAGCCAAGCTGACATTCACCATCGGGCTTTCGTTTGTATATATCGAATGCCGTATGATATGATGATCGACAATCCGATGCCGATTCAATCGGCCGGACCATGACTGCGACAGTCAGGGGAGGGAAACAGGCTATGGTGACCGAGGCGCGGGCAATCGACGTTGACAGCTTTCTCGATGGGCTGAAATTCAGCCGCTTCCATCTCATCATCCTCATTCTGTGCACGTTCCTGGCCGCGATCGACGGTTATGAGATCTATGTCGTCGGCTGGGTCCTGCCGGACCTGGCCAGGGATTTCGGCGTGCCGACCACCGCCATCACGTCGGCGATGATCGCACAGCAAGTGGGCATGCTCGCTGGCGCCTTCCTCATCCCGCCGCTCGCCGACCGCGTCGGGCGGCCGCGGCTGCTGCTGTTCTGCTATACCGGCATGATGCTGAGCGCGCTCGCGATCCTGTTTACCACATCGCTGACACCTTTCACCATCTGCCGTTTCGTCGCCGGCTTTTGCGGCACCGCGATGATACCGATCCTCGTCACCCTGGCGTCCGAGACGGCGCCGAAGCGGCTGCGCGCGACGATGAGCGCGATCACGGTCAGCGGCACGATGATCGGGGCGCTGCTCGGCGCGCTGATGCAGGGCTTTGTGCTCGAGCCGTTCGGCTGGCGCGGCGCCTTCTGGATCGCGGTCGCATTGCCGGCGATCATGCTGCCCTTCATCTATTTCTTCCTGCCCGAATCGCTGCGCTCGCTCGCCGCGCGCAACCCGGACGATCCGGCGATCCAGACGCTCGCGCACCGGATGCAGCCGGCGCTCGAGGCGCCGGTGACGCTGGTCGCCGCGCCCCGGCCGGAACGGCCCGCGCTCGCCATCCTGTTCACTGATATCCTCGGACCCGGCCAGCGGCTGAAGACGTTCCTGATGTGGGCGATCACCATTTCCAGCTTCGTGTTCATCACCGCCGGCGTGTGGAAGACGACGATCTTCAAGGATGTGATCGGCCTGCCCTGGCAGCAGGTGGCGCTGATCAACGGGACCAACACGGTCGCCGGGTTCATCGGCATGCTCAGCATCGGCTTTTTCATCGACCGGTTCGGCTTCAAGCTGGTGATGACCTCTACCTTTCTGCTCGCTGCTCTGGGCGCGGTGATGGTCGGCCTGCTTGCGCCCGGTTTCGGCATGTTCGTCGCGGTCGCGCTGATGGCGGTGTTCCAGCATGGCGGCCAGGCGAGCATCGCCGCGCTCGCCGCCTCGCTCTATCCGCCGAGCAGCCGCGCGACCGGTGTGGGCTGGGCCTATGGCGCGGGGCGTGTCGCGTCGATCTTCGCGCCGCTGTTCGGTACCTTCGTGCTGACCGAAGGCTTCGGCCCGATCGGTATCTTCGCCATGCTCGGCGTTCCGCTGGCCTGCGGTGGCATCTTCACCTTCTGGCTGATGAGCCTGAAGGGCGCGCCGCAACCGGTGCGCACGGGGCATGGCCATGGGTGACGAGCGGGCGTCGCCCGTACCGCCGCCGGCGGTCGACGCTCACGCCCATATCTTCACGCGCGCGATGCCGTTCGCCCCGGACGCACATTCGCGTCCCGACTATGACTATTCCGTCGAAACCTATCTCGCCGATCTCGACCGTCACGGTATCGCCAGGGGCGTGATCGCGGCGGCGAGCCTGTTCGAGGACGGCAACGCCTACACGCTCGCGGCACTCACGGCGTATCCGAGGTTGCGCGCGACCGTCCTTCTGCCGCCGGACACGGGCCTTGCGACGCTGCGCGACCTGGCGGCGCGCGGCGTGGTGGGGGTCAGGTTGCAGTGGCGCCGGCTGGCGGATCTGCCCGATCTCGCGGTCGAGCCATGGCGCGGCTTCCTGCACCGGCTGGCCGAATGCGGAATGCATGTCGAACTGCTTGCCGGCGGCGCAGTGCTTCCGGCGCTGCTGCCGCGCTTCGACGCGAGCGGCGTGTCACTGGTGATCGATCATTTCGGGGTTCCCCCGCGCGAGCCGGCGGAGCGGCGCGCGGGCACTGAGGCGCTGCTCCGGGCGATCGATACCGGCCGCGCCTGGGTCAAGATCTCGGCCGGATTCCGCATGCCGTTCGAGATCGCCGCCGAGGTTGCCGCGCGCCTGCTCGACGCAGCCGGGCCCGGGCGGCTGCTCTGGGGCAGCGACGCGCCCTTCGTGAACCATGAGGCAAAGACCAGCTTTGCCGACTCGCTCGACCTGTATCGCCACCTCGTCCCCGATGCGGTGACGCGGGCGGCGATCGACCGGACGGCGCTGGCATTGTTTTTCAATCAGGAGAGCCACGCATGAATCGCACGGAACGCGCCATGGCCACCGCCGAGCTCGAAATGGGGCTCGCCGATTTCTGGCACGACGTCGACACCAATTGGGGCCGCAGCGCCGGCGACTATTATGCGCCCGACGCGGTCTATAGTTCGGGCCGGCTTCACCTCGAAGGGCGCGAGGCGATCCAGAATTTCTACAGCTGGCGCGAGGCGCGGGGCGCGCGCGTCGCGGTCCATGCGTTCAGCAACTTCCGCGCCGATTTCGACGGGGCGGGCGGCGCCACGGCGCATTGGTACATGCTGCTATGGGCGGCCGATGGCGAAGCGCCCCAGGAAAGCACGTCGCCCGCCCGGATCAGCCGGGCGACCGAAAGCTTTCGCTGGGACGAGACGGCGCAACGCTGGCTCTGCACCCGGCGCGAACTGGTCAACCTGTTCCGCGGTGGGGCGCAGCTCAATTTCACCTGAACGGGCCTGTCGGCCGGAGACAAAAAAGGGCGCCCGTGACGGGGCGCCCTTTGTTGTTGAAGGTACGGCGGATCAGAAGCGCACGCGCGCGCCGAGCGTGAAATTGCGTCCGACCTTGTCGTAATATTGCCCGTTCACCGGTCCGTTCAGAATGATGTAGGGCGTCGCTGGCGGATCCTTGTCGAGCAGGTTGTTGACCGCCCAGAACAGTTCGAACCGCTTGTTGTCGCCGACGAACACCTTGCCGAACAGGTTGAAATAAACGACCGCCGGTACGTGATTGTCGTTGATCGTGTTGGTCGGCAACGTGTTGTAGGTGTTATCCTGCGTGCCTTTGCTGATGAAGATCGTCTGCAGGGTGAGTTCCCAGGCATTGTTGCCGATCGTGTTCGACAGGTTGCCGCGGAAGCGCGGGATGGACCCGAGGTTCGCCCAGCCATTCTCCCCCGCGCGATCGACCGGTGCCGCGCCCGTGCCCGAATCCACAAAGGCGTGGAGGATATAGGTGCCGCTGGCGGCCGTGCTGAACCGGCCGCCGTCGCCGAGGAAGCCGGCCGAGGTGGCGTAGTTGAGCGTCATGTCGATGCCCTCCTGCTCGAAGGCGCCCACATTGAGCGATCCCGCGACCAGGCCGGTCTGGATGCGATCGTTCGGCGCGGGCGTGCTGGTGTCCGGCCCATAGGAGAACAGGCCGCAGAAATATTGTTCGCCCGCGCTGCACAGGCCGGCGATGTTGGCGGTCGACAGGTTGGTGATCGCGTCCTTGATCGTGATATGGTAATAATCGACGGACAGGCCGAGGCCGCGTAGCCCGCCCTGTCCGCGATACGCGAACCCTGCGGTTAAGGTGTTCGCGAATTCAGGTCCGACGTCCGGATTGCCCAGGCTGGTATTCTGCGGGATCACCGCGTTCTTGGTCACGCCATCGACCACCAGGGTGACGTTGTTGCTCACGTTGCTGCCGGGGCTGTACAGCTCGTTGATCGCCGGCGCGCGGATGTCGCGCGACCGCGCGACGCGGATGTTGAATCCCTGAACCGGCTCCCAGACTCCGCCGACCTTCCACGCATTCTGCCCGCCGACGGTGTTGTAATTGGCGTAACGAAAGGCGCCGTTGAGGCTCAGGCTGTGCAGGAACGGCGTGTCCCGTGCCAGTGGCACGGTGGTCTCGACATAGGCTTCCTTGACGTCGAACGCGCCGCCATAAGGCACCGCATTGCCCGCTGTCAGAAAGCCGTTCGAGGCGCCGACCGCGTCGGCGGTCAGCTTTTCCGTCTCGCGGCGATACTCGCCGCCGATCGCGACCGAGACGGGACCAGCCCAGGTCGAGAAGGGTTCGCCGACCAGGTTCGCGGCGAAGGTCAGCTGGTCGTACTTCACCTTGGCCAGGCCTTCGCCCCAGATATAGTCGCGGGCGGCCGCGGTGGAGTTGCCTTCGCCGAACAGGTTGAGCGGCTGGCATCCGGCAGCGGCCGGATTGTTCTGCAGCACGCCGCGGCACACGATGTTGCCGGTCGCCGGATCGCGCACGGCGTCGATCGCGAAGTTGAGGTTGGCCGTCACCGGGTTGTTGGTCGTCGCCGAGGCATAATTATTCACGCCGTAGGACGCGTGGGCATCCCATTTCCAGGACCCGCCGAGCTTGCCCTCGAGGCCGACCACGCCGTGCGGCGTCTCGTTGATGATGTCATAATGGTTGATGCCGATATCGTTGCCGATCCGGCTGATGTTGAAGCTCTGGGTCGCAGCCGGCAGCAGCGCGAGCACCGCGGCCGGGATAAAGGGGTTGTCGCGGCGGATCGTCTGGCTCGCCAGGCGGATCGCGACGCCGTCGAGAAAGCCACGCGAGCGCGAATAGCCGCCCTCGACATAGCCCGTCACCGAATCCGAGAAATCATAATAGATGCTGCCATAGGCAGTGAAGCGTTCGACGTCGGGAACCAGCGCGGTGCCGGTGATGATCGACCCGCCTTCGCCGCCGATCATCGTCGAACCACCGAAGATCGCGCCCTTCTGGAACGGTCGGATGGAGCCGTTCGGATTGAAGGTCATGTTGGTCAGGCCGGGGATCGTGCTGATGATGACGCTGCCGGCACCGAGAGAATTGTGGACGTTATCGGCCAGAATGAACGCCGGCAGGCCGTTGGCGGCCCGCTGTCCGTTGCTGACGATCATTTGCTCCTTGCGGCCCCAATCGCGCGTATAGATGTCGCCGACGCCGTTATTGGTCGAGTAATCGGCGCTGAGCACGACATTGCCCCGGTCGTCGCCAAAGCTGGTGCCCGCGATGAAGCCCACGCGCTGGGTACTATAGTCGCCCAGCTGGGAAATGCCGCCCTGGCCGGTGATCTCGATTCCGTGATATTTCTTCTTCATGATGATGTTGACGACGCCCGACACGGCGTCGGAGCCGTAAAGCGCGGAGGCGCCGCCGGTGACGACATCGACGCGCTCGATCATGAGTGTCGGGAAGAGATTGAGGTCGGTGGTGGTCGGCACGCCGAGGTTGCTGGCGGGCGCGAAGGGTACCACGCGGGACTGGTTGACCAGCACCAGGGTCCGCTGGCCGCCCAGCGCGCGCAGGTCGGCGGTCGCCTGGGCCGGGCTGGACGTGTTGGTGGCGTTGGCGCCCGGCGAGCGCGTCGCCTTGAAGGCGGGGTTCTGGTTGAGCACTTCCATGACGGTGGTCACCGCCTGCTTCTGGATCACGTCGGCCCCGATGACCTGAGTCGGGGTCGGCGCCTGAAGCCCGTTCTGCGCGGTGCGCGACGCGGTGACGATGATGTCCTGCGCCGCCGTTTCCTGCGGCTCCGCGGCGGGCGCCGGCTGGGCGGGCACATCCTGTGCGAAGGCCGTGCCACCCACGAACGTAGCGCCCGTCAACGCGGTGGTAACCATCATGTGATGCAGCCACGACACTGAACGGCGATTCTTCAAACGCGCCATATCGGCTTCCCCTCTCCCTGAAGCGGGACCGGCTGTTGCCGTTTCCCGAATTCCATCTTTCGACCTTTCCGGCGGGGCCGCGCACCCGAATCCGGGTTCGGCGGCCGCTCCGGCTTGTTCCGGTCCATTCCGGATTAACGAACGTTAGTTGTTTATGACAGATACAAATCCCGGCACAACCCACAAAATCCAACAAGCCACCGTGAGGCCGGTGGCAGATCGCGTGACGGCGTCATTGTTGCCGCGCCTCTTCCAGCACGCTCGCATCGACCAGCCGGGAAAGCGTTTCACGCGAGCGCGGCGCACGACCATCCTGCGCGGCCAGCCATTGCTCTTCGGCGACGAGCACATCGATCAGGTCAGGCGGCAGCGCGGCGGTAAAGGCGAGCAAGGGCCATGCGCGTGCCACCTCTTCGGCCGAAAAGCCTGCGCTCGACGCGACCAGTGTCCTTGCCGGCGCGCCATCAACGCGCATCGCGGCAGCGGCGTCGAGGGTCGCGCGCACGAAACGCACGATCCTGCGCCGCATCACCGGGTCGGCGAGCTTGTCGGCGGTCGTATTGAGGTTGAACAATTCGCGGTACACGCCGTCGCCGACGAATTCGATGCGGTCGGCCTCCAGCGCGCGCGCCGCATTGCCGGCATGCGGCTCCCAGATGGCGACGGCGTCGACCTCGTGCCGCGCGAGCGCCGCGGCCATGTCCTCGAGCGGGGAGATTCGGACCGGCTCGATATCGGCGAAGCCCAGCCCTGCCGTCGCCAGCATCCTCGCCAGGAAATAGCCGGCGGAGGTGGTCGCGAGCGTCGCGATCCGCTTTCCCCTGAGATCGGCCAGACTGGCGATGCTGGCCGATCGGCGCGCGACGATGCGGTATCGTCCTTCGGTGACGGTCAGGATAATGCGGATCTCGGGATGCTCGACTGAATAGCGTAGCGCCTGGGTTTCCGCATGAGTCGCCACATCGGCCGTTCCGCCGATCAGGTCCGCAATCCCGCCATTGGTGACGATCGCGCCCGGCGGATAATGGTCGCGGGCCGCGAGCAGCACCGGGGCGATTTCGACCGTCGCCGTGCTGCCACGGACTGCCAGAGGCGTCGTCAGGGGCCGGCCGGCGTCATGCGCGCATCCCGGAAGAAGCACGGCAAGCATGGCCGACAGCGGCGCAATGCGTCCTGGCCAGCGCAACATGATCCTCCCTCTCCTTATCAGCCAGGTTGATATCACTTGCTGGCCATGACAGCCAGCCTAATATAAGCATGGGTGATAAATGTGGCGCGTCGGGCTTGCCTTGAGGGAGGAGGAATCTTGCAGGAAATGGATGCGGGCTCGGGCATCGCGGACCGGAGGCGGTTGCGCGAGATTCTTGGCGTCGAGCTGGCGCGCTTCACCGATGTCGTGCCGGACATGATGGCGCACGAGCTGCTTCGCGACGATCGCGGTTTCATCGCGCGCTATCAGTTGAGCGAGGCGTTGCTGAGCCGGCTGCGCTCCGACATGCGTGGCTGGGCGACGCCCGACGTGCTGCGCACGCTCGATCCCGACCGGCCGCTCGCCAGAAACCGGATGCAGGCGATCGCCGGCGCGCTGGCCGCGCTGTCGTGCCAGGCCTTTCCGGCGTTCAGTCACTATGCCTATGTGCCGATGGGCCATGTCGCGGCGGGATTGACGGAGGCGCCGCTGATCATCGCGGTGCACGGGTCGAGCCGCAATCCGAAGGATCTGCGCGACGCCTATGCGACGTTCGCCGAACGGCTCGGCTGCTTCGTGCTGGCGCCGCTCTTCCCGCTCGATCTCACCGTGTCGGTCCCGGACGAGGAATATAAGCAGCTGATCGGGGACAAGATCCGTTACGATCAGGTGATCTGGTCGATGGTCGAGGAATTCGCCGCGGTGACCGGGACGCGCTTCTCCCGGGTGCTGCTGTTCGGCTTTTCGGGCGGCGCGCAATTCGCGCAACGGCTGCTCTATGTCGATCCCGGCCGGCTCGATGCGGTCTCGCTCGGCGCGCCGAGTTATGTGACGCTGCCCGATCCCGGCATGGGCTGGTGGACCGGCATCGGGGATGTCGAGCAGCGCTTCGGCAAGCCGGTCGATCTCGACGCCGTGCGGCGCGTGCCCGTCCAGCTGTCGTGCGGCAGCGAGGACAGGCTCGATTTCGAGATCTACCGTCCGGACGAAATGGGCCTGGATGCGGATGGCTATGCGCGATACGGGCGCAACCGCCGGGACCGCCTGTTCATGCTGCACGATGCCTATGCGCAGGCCGGAATCGCCAGCGAGATCGCGCTGGTGGAAGGCGCGGGCCACGCCTTTGGTCCCCTGCTCGAGGCTTCTAAGCCCTTTTTCGAACGAGTCCTCCAGACTGGTTGAAGGCGGAGGACTCGTCCGAAAGGGTGGTCAGAGCGTCTCGCGCACCAGGGTCGCGCCCTCGACCATCGCGCGCATCTTCGCGAAGGCGATGTCGCGCGGGACATATTTGAAACCGCAATCCGGGGCGACGATGATTTTGTCGACCGGCACCTCGGTCATCGCGCGACGGATTCGCTCAGCGACCTTTTCCGGCGTCTCGACCGTCGGATCGTTCAGGTCGATCACGCCGACCATGATGTGTTTGTCCCTGAGCGGCCGCAGCTCGGCCGGATCGAGGTTCGGCTGGGCCGTCTCGACCGATACCTGGTCCAGCCGCGTGCCCGCCAGTTCGCCGAGATAATCATATCCCTTGGGCCGGTCGCCATGGATGATCGCGGCATAGCCGAAGCACAGATGCAGCGCGGTAACGCCTTCGATCCCCTGCAAGGCGCGATCGATCGCCTGCGGCCCATATTGGCGCGCCTTTTCCGCGCGGGCCTGCAGATAGGGCTCGTCGATCTGCACGATGTCCGCGCCCGCGGCAAAGAGATCGCGGATCTCCTCATTGACCGCCGCCGCATAATCGAGCGCCATTTCCTCCTCGCTGGCGTAGAAGTCGTTCTGCGCCTGCTGAGTCATGGTGAACGGGCCCGGCACGGTGATCTTGATCGGGCGATCGGTATGCCGACGCAGGAACTCGACGTCGCGCACTTGCACCGCATGCTTGCGGCGGATCTTGCCCGTCACGCGCGGCACCGGATTGGGATGGCCGCTGCGGTCGAGCGCGGTGCCGGGATTGTCGAGATCGACGCCTTCCAGCGCGGTCGCAAAGCGATTGGAATAGCTCTCGCGCCGCATCTCGCCGTCAGTGATGATGTCGAGCCCGGCGCGTTCCTGCATGTGGATCGCCATGATCGTGGCGTCGTCCTGCGCCTCTTCCAGGAATTCGGGCGCTGGCCGCCAGAGCTCCAACGCGCGTACCCGGGGCGGGAATCGCCCGGCGAGCCGCGCGCGATCGATCAGCCATTCAGGCATCGCGTAGGATCCCACCAAAGTGGTGGGCAGCAACCTGGCCATCTCTCTCTCCCTCTCATCTCGGCATTATTATCAGCCCGGCGAATAATAGAGTGTCAGCCAGGCGAATAATAGCGCTGAAATGCCGCCACCGGCGCTTCAATTGCCTTTTGGGTGATGCAGGGTCGGCATCGAATACCGCGCCGGCATCAATCCCGAGTCCATAAAGAATTGGACTATTCGTCAATGACGAACAGAATATGTCCACTACAAAAATAACCTGGAGGGGGAGTGATAGTGAAGCACGAATTGCCGCGGGAAACCACGGTGCGGAGCGCGAACGCGTGGCCGGAAAGCCTGTCGCGGCGCACGCGCATGGTGATCAGGCCATTCCACGCCAGCGCCCTGTTCGCCGTTATGGCGGGCGTGCCGATGCTGTTGATGCCAGTCTCGGCGCAGGCGCAGGACGCGCCCCGCACTCCCCCCGCCGCCGATGCCGCCGCCCCGCAGGATCCGGCACCCGCCGACGAGGCGGAAACCCCCGAGGTTACCGTCACCGGCACAAGGATCAGCGGTTTCACCGCGCCGACGCCGCTGACCACGCTGGGCGCGGCCGAGCTCGAATCCAAGGCGGTCAGCACCGTTGCCGATCTGCTCGACGACGTTCCCCAGCTGCGCATCAACCAGAATATCGGCAAGTCGAGCGAGCCGGTCGGTGGCTCCAACGCCGATCTGCGCGGCCTGGGCACGCAGCGCACGCTGGTGCTGATCGACGGGCGCCGCGTCGCCTTCACCGATCCGGCCGGCACGATCGACACCAACATCGTGCCCGTGGCGCTGATCAACAGCGTCGAGATCGTCACCGGGGGCGCCTCGGCCGCCTATGGGTCGGATGCCGTCGCTGGCGTGGTCAACTTCGTGCTCGACAAGAAATTGAAGGGGCTGAAGCTCGACCTTTCTTACGGCCAGACGATCTATGACGATCATCACCGCCCCACGATCAGCGGCGCCTATGGCACCAGCCTGCTCGACGACCGACTGCAGCTAACCGTCGCGGGCGACTATCTGCATAATGACGGCCAGACGGCGCAGGGCGCGCGCCCCTGGGGCCGCAACGAAACCGCGCTGCTCACCAACCCGGCTTACACGACCACCAACGGCCAGCCGCGCCTGCTCATCGTCGACAATTCGCGCTTCACCCAGATGACGGCGGGCGGCGTGGCGACGCGCGCCAACGGCCTCGCCCTCGCGCAGCGCCTAGGCTTCGCCGCCGGCACCGGCGTCCAGTTCGACCGCAACGGCAACCCCGTCCCGTTCAATTACGGCACCAATATCGGCGGCACCTTCATGACCGGCGGTGACGGCGCGTCGGTCGAGGACGATGGCAACATCATGCCCGAGATCGAGCGCTATACCGCGTATGGCGCGGTGCGGTTCGCGCTGACCGACAATATCACCCTGTTCGCGGACGGGCTCTATTCGCGGGTCAATGTCGAGTCGGATCTGACGCCGAACCCCGACAATGGCGGCCTCACCATCCGCAACGACAACGCCTTTCTGGCAAGCTCGGTGCGCACGGCCATGGGCCAGGCCGGGCTGACCAGTTTCACCATCGGCCGGATGAATTACGAGGACGGCAATTCGCTGTTCGTCAACGCGACTCAGGTCCGCCGCTTCACCTTCGGCGCCGAAGGGAAATTCGGCGAAGGCTGGAGCTGGGATGTGTCGGGTCAGATCGGGCGGAACAGCTATCAGTCGACCAGCTATAACAACCGCATCAACAGCCGCTGGACCAATGGCCTGGACAGCGTGATCAACCCCGCGACCGGCCAGCCGACCTGCCGCGCGCTGCTCACCAACCCCAATCCGACCGATGCGCAGGACCCGTATCGCGACATTCGCGATTGCGTGCCGATCAATCCGTTCGGCGCCGGCGCGGTCAGCGAACGGGCGCTCGATTATTACCGGGGCACGTCCTGGACGCGGTCGCGCCAGGAACAGGATGTGTTCGCGGCCAATCTCTCGGGCAGCCCCTTCGCCACCTGGGCGGGTGATGTGAAGGTCGCGGTCGGCGCCGAATATCGTCGTGAAAAAACGGTGCAGACCGCTGACCCGGATTCGGCCGCGCGGCGCTGGCGCTCGGTCAACTCGCAACCCTTTACCGGCGCGTTCAACGTCAAGGAAGGCTATGCCGAGATTGTGGTGCCGCTGGCCAAGGGTGTCCGCTTCGCGGACAGCCTCGATCTCAACGGCGCGATCCGCTACACCGATTATTCGCTCAGCGGCGGCGTCACCACCTGGAAGGTCGGGCTCAACTATTCGCCGATTCCCGACATCCGCTTCCGCGGGACGATCTCGCGCGACATCCGCGCGCCGAACAATTACGAGCTGTTCTCGCGCGGCAACCAGGTGATCAACGCGATCATCGATCCCCGCACCAACACCTCGCGCCAGACGGTGCAGATCACCAGCGGCAATCCCGCGCTGACGCCGGAACGGGCCGATACCTTCACCGGCGGCGTCATCTTCCAGCCTGGCTGGTTGCAGGGATTCAAGGCCTCGGTCGATTATTATTCGATCTCGATCAAACAGGCGATCTCGACCGTGGCGCCGCAGAGCATCGTCGATTTCTGCCAAGCCGGACGGACTGAATTCTGCAGCGGCGTCATCCGCGACCCGAACACGCAGATCATCACTCAGGTGAACGTGATTCCGTTCAATGCCGATTCGCTAAAGACCAGGGGCGTCGACGTCGAGCTGCAATATCGTTTCGGCCTGCTGGGCGGTGAACTCGGCCTGCGCGGCTTGGCCAATTATGTGGCGGAGCTGTCGACCACGTCGAACGGCGTGACCAACGATTATGTCGGCCTGGCCGGCATTTCGCCGCCGCCCCAGGGCCTGCCGGAATGGCGCGCCAATCTCGACGCCAATTATTCGGTCGGCGGCTTCAAGTTCGGGATCGGCTATCGCTATATCGACGGGGGCAAGTTCGACACGCGCTTCAACACCACGACGCTCGACCTGGCGGACAACAATGTCTCGGGCCGCAGCTATGTCGATCTCTCGGCATCGTACAAGGTCACCTCGGCCGTGGAAGTCTATGGCCGCGTCGAGAATCTGTTCAACGTCTATCCCCCCATCACGCCCAACGGCATCACCCAGCCGACGGTCGCCAACGGGACCTTTTTCGACCGGCGCGGAACCTTCATGGCGGTCGGGGCCCGCCTGAAGCTCTGACCGGCCGGCGGGAGGGGGCGCCGCCCCTTCCCGCCGTGCTCGCTGCCATCGGCCATGGCTCGATCGGCCGGCGGGCCGTTGCAACTATCGCGAGATCATCCCCCGGCGGACAGAGCCTGCACGAAAGCGCGCGCATTGGCGCCGACATCGGCGGCGCTCATGCCGGGTTTGTACAGCGCCGAGCCGAGCCCGAAGCCGGCGGCGCCGGCTGCGGTCCATGGGGCCATGGTGTCGGGCGCGATGCCGCCGACCGGCAGCAGCCGCGCCTCTTTCGGCAATACGGCGCGCATCGCCTTCACCACGGCGGGGCTGGCCGCCTCGGCCGGGAACAGTTTCAGCGCGGTCGCCCCCGCTTCGAGCGCGGCAAAGGCTTCGCTCGGCGTGGCGATGCCGGGCAGCGAGACCAATTTCGCCGCCGCGCTCGCCGCGATCACGCGAAGATTGGCGTTGGGCGAGATGATCATCGTGCCGCCCGCCGCGCTCACTGCCGCGACCTGATCCTCGCGCAGCACCGTGCCCGCCCCGATGACTGCCCGGCCCGCGAAGCGCTTCGCAAGCCGCGCGACGCTGTCGAGCGGATCGGGCGAATTCATCGGCACTTCGATCAGGGTGAAGCCCGCCTCGACCAGCGCCTCACCGATCGCCTCGACCTCGTCCGGCCTCACGCCGCGCAGGATCGCGATTAGCGGGCAGGTCGCAAAGGTAGCGTCGAAGGCGGCGATATGGCTCATGCTCTTGCTCCGATAGCGATGATTCCGGCACTGAACGCGGCCTGGCTGTCGACCAGGCGCGCGGTGCGGCCATGCGCCTCGATCGCCGCGGCATAAAGGCCGCCCAGCGCCGGGTCTGCCAGAATGTGGACGATCTCATGCCCCGGCGCCTCGAGCCGCGCCGCGACATCGCTGCCGATCAGCAGCCCGCTGGCAAAGCTCGCCGCATCCCTGTCGTCGCGTTCGCCGAGCAGCTTCGCCGCGCGGATGCCGAAGAGCGAGGCGGCGAGGTCGCGCTTGCGCCCCTCTTCGACGCCGTCGCGAAAGGCCGAACCTAAGGTGACGTCTCCGCCGATCTGCGTGGCGAGCAGCCCATGCGCCCGCAGCAAGGCGAACAACTCGCCGGTCATCGCGGTGGTGAAACCGGCGATGCCGCCGCCGGTCATCTCGACCCATTTGCAATGCGTGCCGGGCTGCACCAGCAGCGCGTCGCCCGGGACCAGCCCGGCCTCGACCGCGCCGATCAGCTGCACCTCCTCGCCGCGCATCACATCGGCGGGGCCGGTGGTCGACACGCCCGGCACGATCGCGGTGCGCCTATCGATCCACAACAGGTTGGCGGCAAGCTCGGCGGTCCCGGCCGGCGCGGGAACATAAGGCGCCATCCGCCAGCCGATGTTCGACCCGACCATCCCCGCCATCAGCAGCGGCAGGTCGCCGAAAGAACCGCGAATCGATTCGGCCTCGACCTCGAAATCCTGGACCGCCGTCACGCCGTTGCCGTCACGTTCGCTGCGCGCGACGCGGCCGCCCTCGATCAGGAAGACGCGTCGGTTGGTCGTCCCCCAATCGACGGCAAGGAATCGGTCTGCAAAGCTCACCACCAGGTCGCGTAGAGCGCGATCAGGATCAGGACAACGCCCACGCCGCCGATATTGAACGCGGTCGTCGTACGGAAGCTCACGCCCTCCATCGTCACCCGGTTCGCATCGCCCCGGCCCTTCACCAGCAGCGAGATTGCCATGGCGAGGAACAGGCTGACCAGAAATACGAACATCATGCGGTTCATGAACGGGAAGAGCCAGGCATTGAGCGCCTCGGGCAGCCAGGGCGAGGGGATGCCCATCTTGAGGACATAGGAGAGCAGGACCGAGGTGATCGCCGCGACGATCGCGCCCGCCTCGGTCGCCGGCTTCCAGAACAGGCCGAGCAGGAAGATGACGGTGATGCCCGGTGTGAAGAAGCCGGAGAATTCCTGGATGAACTGGAACGCCTGGTCCGAATTGCCGAGCAGTGGCCGCGCCGCGATCAGCGCGATCACCACGGCGAGCGCGGCAACGATGCGGCCGACCAGCACGAGATGCTTTTCCTGGCCTTCCACCTGGCCGTCCTCGCCCCGCGTTCTGATGCCGCGCGCCTTCGCGTAGAGATCGAGCGTGAAGATCGTCGCGATCGAATTGATCTTGGATGCGGTCGACGCGATAATCGCCGCGACCAGCGCCGCGAAGACCAGGCCGAGCAGGCCCGAGGGTAGCAGCTTCATCATCGTCGGATAGGCTTCGTCGGGCTTTACCAGATCGGGCGCGAGCACGACGGCGGCGATGCCCGGCAGCACGATGATCGCCGGCATCAGCAACTTCAGCCAGGCCGCGAACATCACGCCCTTCTGCGCTTCGGCGATGTTCTTCGCGGCCAGCGCGCGCTGGATGATGTACTGGTTGAAGCCCCAATAGCTGAGGTTCGCGATCCACATCCCGCCGACCAGCACCGCGATGCCGGGCAGATCCTTGTAAAAGGGATGGTCCGGGCTGAGGATCATGTCGAAATGCCCGGGCACGCGCTCGGTGAGCGTGGTGAAGCCGGCGATCACGCCGTGTCCGCCGCCGACCTGGTTCAAGGTCAGATAGGAAATCACCAGGCCGCCGAACACCAGCAAGGTGACCTGGACGATGTCGGTCAGCGCCACCGCCTTGAGGCCGCCATAGAGCTGATAGAGCAAGGCGAAGGCGCCCAGCGCGATCAGTGCCGTGTCCTGGTCGACCCCAGCGACCTTGTTCACCGCGATCGAGCCGAGCCAGATGATCGACGTCAGGTTCACGAAGACGTAGAGCGCCAGCCAGAATAGCGCCATCAGTACCGGCAGCACGCGGCCGTACCGCTGCTCCAGGAACTGCGGCATGGTGTAGATGTGGTTCTTCAGGAAGATCGGCAAGAAATATTTGCCGACGATCAGCAGGGTCAGCGCCGCCATCCACTCATAGGACGCAATCGCCAGCCCAAGCGCATAGCCCGAGCCCGACATGCCGACGATCTGTTCCGCGGAAATGTTCGCCGCGATCAGCGACGCGCCGATCGCCCACCAGGGAAGCGACTTGGAGGCGAGGAAATAATCGGACGAGTCCTTTGCATGGCCGGCCTTTTCGCGGCTCACCCATTGCGCAAGGCCGAAAATGCCGATGGCATAGGCAATGACAACGATGACATCGATCTGCGACAGGCTCGTCATGCTGCTCCCCCTCGGTGCCTGCGGGCGCGAGGCTCCAGCAGCGTTGTCGCCTGTCTATCCAGATTTTTCGGCCTGATCCAGCCGATCCACCCTCCCTATTGGCCGAGGTTCCATGGTGCGCGGGTCGCCAATCGGCCTTGGTGCGCCAGTCTTCTGATCCTCCAGCCAAGCGGGGCCCGCCGCCGAAAAAATTTTGCCGAACCGTGTCGATTTCCGACAAGCTCGTTCGTCGTCCCGATGAGACGCCAACAGGGGCCGGCTCAAGCAAGGAGACTGACGATGCGCGTGATGGTGTTTGCAATGGCCAATGAGGGGGTCGATCCGGGCCTGGAGCCCACGCCCGAAATGCTCGAGGCGTTCGCGGCGATGGACCGGTTTACCGAGGAACTGGTCCAGGCCGGCGTCATGGTGGCCGGTGCTGGGCTCAAGCCCACCGCCGAGGGTAGGCGAATCGTTTGCGAGGGCGCCGGCCGCACCGTCATCGACGGGCCGTTCGCCGAGGGACGCGAGATCGTCGCCGGCTTCTCGATCTGGGAGGTCAAGGACATGGACGAGGCCGTGGCCTGGGCGAAGCGCGCGCCCAATGTCATGCCCGGGCGAAGCGAGATGCAGATCCGGCCGTTCTACGAGGCGGCGGATCTGGCCGATTTCATCACGCCCGAGGAATTGGCGACGCCGCGCGTAGGCGAGCGCGGGAAACTCGGCGTCGCCTGATAGCGCCGGCGGGGGCCGGCGACGGAGCCGGCTTGCCTCTCCAGCGGGCCTGACCGAAAAGGCAGCGTGACCGCAGGCGAGACCCACCAGGCGATTGAAGCGACGTTTCGCATCGAACGGGCCAGGCTCATCGCGGGCCTGGCCCGCATGGTGCGCGATATCGACCGGGCCGAGGAACTGGCGCAGGACGCGCTGGTCACGGCCCTGGCCGAATGGCCCAGGAGCGGCGTCCCGGCCAATCCGGGCGCCTGGCTGATGACCGCTGCCAAACGACGCGCCATCGACCTGTTTCGGCGCGACAGGATGCGCACGCGCAAGCACGAGGAGATCGCGCGGACGCTGGACGAGACCTCGGACCATGCCGCCGAGGCGATCGACGCCGCGATGGACGATGATCTGGGCGACGAACTGCTGGGCCTGATCTTCACGGCCTGCCACCCCATGCTGTCGCCGGACGCCCGCGCGGCGCTCACCCTGCGGGTGGTCGGCGGTCTTACCACCGACGAGATCGCCCGCGCCTTCCTGTCGAGCGAGGCAGCGATCGCGCAACGAATCGTCCGCGCAAAAAAGGCGATCGCAAGGGCCGGATTGACCTTCGAGGTGCCGCGGGGCGCGGAACGGGCGGCGCGGCTGCCCTCGGTGCTCGAGGTCATCTACCTCATCTTCAATGAAGGCTATGCGGCCACGGCGGGCGACGATCTCGTCCGGCCGGGCCTGTGCCTCGAGGCGCAGCGCCTCGGTCGCATCCTGGCCGGGCTGATGCCCGGGGACGCCCCCGAAAATGCCGAAGTGCTCGGCCTCCTGGCGCTGATGGAGATCCAGGCGTCGCGCCTCGGCGCGCGCACCGGGCCGGACGGCGCGTTCGTTCCGCTCACCGAGCAGGATCGCGCGCGCTGGGACCATTTGCTGATCCACCGTGGCCTCGACGCGCTAGCCCGCGCCGAAGCGGCGGGTGGCGACGGACCCTATGTACTGCAAGCCGCGCTCGCTGCCTGCCATGCGCGCGCGCGTCGGGCCGCCGATACCGACTGGCGGCGCATCGCCGCGCTCTATGACCGGCTGCGCGTCGTAGTGCCCTCGCCCGTGGTCGATCTCAATCGCGCGATCGCCCACAGCATGGCCTTCGGGCCCGAAGCAGGCCTCAGACTGGTGGACGAGATCGCTGATGCCGACGCGCTGCGCCATTATGCGCCCCTGCCGGCGGCAAGGGGCGACTTTCTGTTTCGCGCCGGCCGGCTGGCCGAGGCGCAGTCGGAATTCCAGGCTGCCGCCACGCTTACCCGCAATGCGCGGGAACGGGCCTTTCTCCTCGCCCGGGCGGATGCCTGTGGCGGCGAGCAGTGATCCCGCTTTCCGGGCGCAAGCCCTGGTTGGTCAGGCCTCGGCATTTGCGAGGCCTCAGCGCGAGCTTGGGACGTCATCCGACACGTCATGGCCTTCCGTCTCGATCGCGGGTGCCAGACCCTGTTCATTGCCGAAGAGGTCCCACACCGCCATGAACAGGGCGGCGATGACCGGACCGATCACGAACCCATTGAATCCCATCAGTTCGAACCCGCCCAGCGTCGCAACCAGGACGACATAATCAGGCATCCGCGCGTCACGCCCGACCAGGATCGGGCGGACGACATTGTCGACGCTGCTGATGATGAAGAAACCGCACAGAAAAAGAACGCTGCCCTGCCAGATCGCGCCCGTGGCCAACAGATAGACGGTCACGGGTACCCAGATCAGACCTGTCCCGATGGCCGGGAAGAGCGAAAACACCCCCATCGCGACGCCCCAGAGCAGTGCGCCGGGTATTCCGAGCAACCAGAAGGTGAGGCCGCCGACCGTGCCCTGCAACAGGGCGACGATCAGGCTGCCCTTGATCGTCGCGCGGATCACCATGACGAATTTCGCGACCAGGATCGCGCGTTGTTCGGCGCGCAGCGGGATGCTCCGCTCGATCCGCGCCGCCAGATCGTGCCCATCCCGCAGAAAGAAGAATGTCAGGTACAGCATCACGCCGAGAGCGAGAAAGAAGCCGAACGCCCCTTGGCCAATGTTCAGGATTTGGCCGGCAACCGACTGGAAGCTGCTTGCGAAACCCTGGCCCAATTTGGTGCGCAGACCACCGACGTCGCCCAGGCCGATGTCGGTGAGCCAGCCCCTGGCCCAGTCCGGCAAATGGCTCTGCGTCTCGACGAACAGGCGTCCGAAATCGATCTCGCCATTGCGGACGCGGGCATAGAATGCGGCGGCTTCGCTCAGCAGGGCCGCGCCGAGCAACATCGCCGGCACCACCACGACGCAGACGATGACGAGCAAGGTCGCCACCGCCGCGCCGTTGCGACGCCGCGGCATCGCGCTGAGCAGCCGCGTGTTGAACGGCTCGAACAGAACGGCCGCGATCACGGCCCAGAGGATCGCGCCAGAGAAGGGCGCGGCCAGCCACAGAAAGGCGAGCGTGGCGAGCGCGACCAGCGACAGGAGGAACAGGTGCGACCGGTTCATGCTGAACGACATATCGTCGCTCACGAGCCGCTGCCAGCGCGCATCGGGATCGGCGCAATGCGCTCCGTGAGGCGCCGGACGAGGGGCTTGCAGCCTTCAAGCAGCAACAAAAGGACAACGCCAAGGCCGAGGGCCAGCACCATGTCGCTCCATGCGATCGATCCGAACTTCAGCAAGGCCTGCGCTGAAGGCAGGAACAGGATCAGGGCGGTCACGCCAGTGATGGTAAGGGCGATATAGCGCAGCGCCGCATTGTGCCGGACGAGCGCTTGCCGGAGCGACGCGCCGAACGATCGATTGACCAGGATCAGCGCGACGATCTGGGCGACCAGCGCGAAAAAGGTCAGCGCACGCAGCTCGGTCTCGGGCATGCCGGACCAGCTCTCGACCAGGAAGACCGTCGCCAGCATCGCGAAGGCGAGACCGCCCTGGAACACGCTCCATATGATCATCGGCAGGGAGAACAGGGCTTCCGACGGATCGCGCGGGTGACGGCGCATGATGTCGTCCTCCTCGCGCTCGGCTTCGAACACCAGGGCGCAGACCGGGTCGATCACCATTTCGAGCAGCGCGATGTGCACGGGTCCGAACAGGATCGGCAGGCCGAAGAACAAGGGTAGCAACGCCAGGCCGGCGATGGGCACGTGCACCGCGAAGATGAACGCCATCGCCTTGCGGATATTGTCGTAGATTCGCCGGCCAAGCCGGACCGACTGCACGATCGACCCGAAATCGTCCTCGAGCAGGACCATGGCCGCGGCCTCGCGCGCGACATCGGTACCGCGCTTGCCCATGGCGATGCCGATGTGCGCCGCCTTGAGCGACGGCGCGTCGTTGACGCCGTCGCCGGTCATCGCGACGATTTCGCCATCCGCCTTGAATGCCTGGACGATGCGCAGCTTCTGCTCGGGCATGATCCGGGCGAAGACCGTGACGGTTTTCAGGCGCCCTGCAAGCGTGACGTCGTCGAGCCTGGCCAGGTCAACGCCGGTCAGCACGTCGCCGTCGGCGATCCCCGCCTGGGTGGCGATCGACCGCGCGGTCGCCGCATAGTCGCCGGTGATCATGACGACGCGGATGCCCGCGTTGCGACACTCGGCGACCGCGCCGGGCACGCTGGCGCGGATCGGATCGGCCAGCCCGACCAGCCCGACCAGTGTATAGTCATAATCAAGCTGCGTCTTGGCCCAGGCCCGATCGCGTGGTGTGGCGGTCGCGACACCGAGCACGCGGATGCCACGCATCGCCATTGCCTCAACCGCGACGGTCATCGCCGCATGGTCTTGCACAGGCAGACGACACAGGCTGGCGATTGCCTCAGGTGCGCCCTTGGCGGAAAGGGTCAACGCATCGCCATCGTCCCAGATATTGGACATCGCCAGAAGCTCGGGGCGAAGCGCATAGGCATGCGTCAGCGCGCCGCTGGACAAAGCCGTACCCAGGACCGTGCCCTGGGCATCGTGCAGCGCGATCTCCATAGGATCGGTCGGCTCGGCCGCGCTGGCCAGCGCGGCCGTCCGGATCAGGCCATGATAGGCTGCGGGAACGCGCAGGTCCGGCCCAACCGCGAGCGTGTCGCCCGACGGCAGCCAGAGCTCGGCGACCGACATGCGATTCTCGGTAAGGGTGCCGGTCTTGTCGGTGCACAGCACGGTTGCGGAACCGAGTGTCTCGATCGCCGCCGCGCGACGGGTGAGCACGCCGACCTTGCCGATTCGCCACGCGCCCATCGCAAGGAACACTGTCAGGACAACGGGGAATTCCTCAGGTAACATCGACATGCCGATCGCGATGCCCGCCAGCACCGCGTCGATCCAGCCGCCGCGCAGCAGGCCGAACAGCAAGACCACAAGCAGCGCAACCGCGCCCCCGCCGATCCCGCACCAGGTGACGATCCGCGTGGTTTCCCGGCGCAGGCGCGGCGCTTCGGTATCGAGCGTCGCGAGCGACTGGCCGATCCGGCCGATTTCGCTGCGCGGCCCTGTCGCCAGCACGCGGGCGATGCCGGTGCCGCGCGTGACGAGCGAGCCCGAATAGACAAAGGGCTGGCCCTCGCCGCCGGGGCGGAACGTCGCGGTGGGAGCGCCCGCGTTCGCGATCGTCTTGCCGACCGGTAGCGATTCACCCGTGAGCAGCGACTCGTCGGTCTGAAGATCCGCTGCCTCGACCAGCATCGCGTCGGCCGCGATCCGGTCGCCCTGTTCGAGCACGAGCAGATCGTCGCGTACCACGTCGCGCCCGGCAATGCGCAGGCGCACGCCATCGCGGAGGACCAGCGCGCGCGGCGCCGACAGGTCGCGCAGTGCCTCGAGCACATGCTCGGTGCGGGTTTCCTGGATGACCGTGACAGCGACGGAGAAGGACGCGAAGCCAAGCAGGATCAATGCTTCGGCCAGGTCCCCAAGCAGGAGATAGGCGACCCCGCCCGCCAGCAGTAGCGCCAGCATGGGCTCGTGTAGGACCTCGATCGCGATGCGCGCGATGGACCGTTGCCCGGCACGCGGCAGCTCATTAGGTCCATCCGCTGCCAGGCGCGCGCGCGCCGTCTCGGCGGTCAGGCCGGCCGATCGGCTCCCGTCAATCATGAATCCTCCCGCTTGGGACCGCATTCAGCTTTATCGGCGCGGTGCGCAATTGAAGACATGCGGGCACGGGCAAGCTTCTCCAGCGCGCCCAGGCCCTTCTTCACTACTTGGCGATATGCCCCGCGCCCGCACAGCCGATACACAGTGCAGTCGCTGGCAGCGCGTTCAGCCGGTCGGCCCCGATGGCGTTGCCGCAACGGGTGCAGATTCCATAGCTGCCCGCGTCAAGCCGCGCGATTGCCTTTCTGGTCAGTTCGATTTCTGCGAGCGCAGCGCTTTCCAGCGTGTCCAGCGCCTGGTCACCCTCCCGCTCGACTGCCTGTTCGGCAAAGTCGTCGTCGAGCGGTCGGCCCAGTTCGCCTTCGATACGCCCAACCTCCGTCACCAACTCGGCGAGTCGCCCCGTTAGGCGGGCACGAGTCTCAATCTTGTCCGGCATCAGGCCACCTTCCCATCAGTAGTCATCGCCGCAATCCCATCGACCAGGCCGAGCCGTTGCTTCTTCACCGTCCTGAAACAGGTCTCCGGTGACGAGCACCTGCGCCGAATCGCCACTAGGAGAGCCTGGTAGCTGTTGACGAACTGGCGGTGGATCAACCGCGCCTCGCCACTTTTCGCGATTTGACTCAAACACCGATGCGCACGCGCTCGCTTGAGCAGATAGGGAATTTCAAGTGCGTCCATGAATCACCTCCGCAAGAGGACGGTGCCATCCATGCGATACGGAGTCGCTACGGGATTCTCCGGACCATGGGCGTGGCGTGATGAGCCCGATGGCCGTCGACAAATGCTCATGGCTGATGTCGCCGGGCCGATCCTTCCGCGCGGGCATGCTTATAGCGCTCAAGCACCGCGCGCATATCCGCAACGGCATGCTCACGAGCCCTTATATCCTCGATTTGCGCGAGCTCCCGTTTCAGTTTCGTGGCGAAATCGGCATAGCTGTTCTGCCAGTCCGGCCCGATCACGTCCTGAAGTTTCGGATCGGCGGTCCTGATTCGCGCGGCGGGCGTCGCGGGCGCGAGATGGTAGGCCTCCCCGATCTCCGGCACGAGGATCGAGGGCGCGATCCGTCTGCTTTGGGCGAGCTGGCGCAGCGCTTCGATCGACGAGGCTTCTCCATGGCCGAGGAAGAGGCTGCCACCAACCGGACGGCGAGCTCCCATCCAGGCGAGCAGGCCGTCCTGGTCGGCATGCGCGGAATAGGTGTCGATGTGGCGGATCTGAGCGCGCACGACGATATCCTCGCCCCAGATACGCACGCGTTCCGCCCCTTCGAGGATTACGCGGCCCAACGTCCCCTCGGCCTGGAAGCCGACAAACAATATCGTCGCTTCGCGCTTGGACAGATTGTGCTTGAGGTGATGCCGGATGCGCCCCGCCTCACACATGCCGGATGCAGCCAGGATGGTCGCTCCCGAGACACTGTTCAACCGGATCGACTCCGCAGTGGCGTCAACGAAATGGAACGCCGTGTTCCGGAAGATATTCTCGCCGTTCATGTCCTCGAGCGTATCTGCATATTTCGCGAAGACGGCCGTCGCCCTGTTGGCGAGGGGCGAATCCACGAAGATCGGCAGGGACCGGATACGTTTCGCGTCGATGAGCGCCGCCATATCGAGCAGCAGTTCCTGCGTCCGTTCAAGCGCGAACACCGGGATGATGAGGTTTCCGCCGCGCGCCAGCGCCTGCTTGATTTCGTTTTCCAGGATGGTGCGGCGCTCGAAGATCGTCACGTCATCCCTCTTGCGGTCACCATAGGTGGACTCGCAGATGACATGATCGAAGCCTGCGGGGCTTTCAGGGTCGGGATGGAAGGCCTTGTGCTCGGGTCCGATATCGCCCGAGCAGAGGATATGGGTGCCATCGACCAGCAACTCGACCGAGGCTGATCCCAATATGTGTCCGGCGTTCCACAGGCGCGCCTTGAAACCGGGAACGGGTTCGAACCACTCCTTGAGGGCGACCGCTCGGGCCTGCCTCCAGGCAGTCATCGCGTCCTGCTCAGTGTAGATTGGTTTGATATCAGGCAGGTCCGCGCGGTCCTTGCGTCGGTTGCGCCGGGCAGCGTCGCCCTCCTGGATGCGGCCCGCATCGGCAAGCATGAACTCGAGCAGCGCCGCGGTCGGCTCGGTGCACCAAATGTCGCCGGTGAAGCCTTCGGCAACCATCCGAGGCAGCAAACCGCTATGGTCGATATGCGCGTGGGTGAGGATGACCGCATCGACGTGGCGCGCGTCGAACGCGAATGCGCTGTGATTCAGTGTCTCCAGCGTACGCGAGCCCTGGAAGAGGCCGCAATCCACGAGAATGCGCTTCCCCCGATGCGTGAATTCCATGCAGGAACCCGTGACTGTGCGCGCCGCTCCGTGAAAAGCGAGAGTGATTTTCTCCGTCATGTCGGCGTGCTGCTGCTCTGGTCCATCAAACGCTGCTACGCCGGCCCACCGACGCCGAAACTTGGTAAGTCTACGTATCCCCGACTTTCACTCGGGCCAGCCCACTTGCCGACTAAGTACCCGGACTGAACGATTTTTGAAATAATACAATAAAATCAAGGTTTTTGGCGGAGCGGGAGGGATTCGAACCCTCGATACGCTTTTGACGTATACTCACTTTCCAGGCGAGCGCCTTCGACCACTCGGCCACCGCTCCGCATTCCCCGGAACGCAGCCCCCTAGAGGGTGACGGGCAGGCGCGCAAGCCGCTGGGACGATTGCGCGGGCGCGGGGCTTCATGCCAGGATGGCGTCATGTTGATCCCCTTCTTTGCGCTGCTCGCCGGCGACCAGGCCGCGCCCCCGCCCGCGGTGTTGCCGCTTCCCTCCGATGCGATCCCCGCCGACTGGCGACCGATCCCCGATGACGAGCTGATGATCGTCACCCTGGCCGGCGACCGTATCGTCGTGATCCGGCTCGCCCCACGCTTCGCCCCCGAGCATGTCGCCAATGTTCGCAAGCTCGCCCAAGCGCATTGGTGGGACGAGACCAGCGTCTACCGCGTTCAGGAAAACTGGGTGACCCAATGGGGCGACGCCACCGAGAAGAAGCCACTACCCGCCGACGTAGTAGAGCCGGTGGTGACGGAATTCGATATTCCGGGGTTCGGCGCGGCGCAGCGCCTCAGCCGCAGCGATGCCTATTCGACTGCATCCGGCGTTACCTCCGATGGCTGGCCGATCGCCACCGACGGCAAGGCAGCCTGGGTGCCGCATTGCTACGGCACGGTGGGCGTGGCGCGCGATGCCCTGCCCAAGACCGGCAGCGGGGCTGAATTGTTTACTCCGATCAGCGGTGCCGCGCGCCGGCTCGACCGCAACTACACCATTGTCGGGCGCATCATCGAAGGCATGAAATATATGGCAGCGATGCCGCGCAGCGACGCGGCGATGGGCGTCTATGCGACCGAGCCGGAACGCACCACGATCATTTCGGTCAGGCTCGCCAGTGAGATGCCGGTCGCCGAACGCCCGAAGTTCGAATATCGTGCGACCGATAACACACGCTTCGCCGCCTATATCAAGCTGCGCGAGAATCCGGCCCCGCCGATGGTCGGCTTCGGCGGCATCGATATCTGCGATCTGCCGCTGGCGACCCGCCGCGTCGGCGCGAAATGAAGCGGGCTCGATTCAACGTTCCCGGGCTGTCGCCAGGATCATGCCCGACTGGGCCTCGCCTTGCGCGGGTCGAGTAGGGCTCCGTCGCAATCTGATATCAGGCGCCAGTTGCTCGAACAGATGCCGTCCGTCAGCGGCCGACCCAGTCGGCGACCTCCGCCGCGACCTGGTTGGCCGCCTGGTTGATCGCGACGCCCGCAGGGCCCGGCTCGATCGCCGAGACCGGCACGCGCGCCTCGAACCGGCGCTTCTCCACGACATTGCCGTCCTTGCGCGTCAGCGCGGCGTCATAGGTCACCACTGCCTGGAACGATGCGGCGTCAAGCCCGAAGGCGCGGAGCTCGCCGGACAAGCGCGCGCCGGGATCGATCATCGACTGGGCGCCGAGCACCACGCGCCCGGTCTTGGCGCTCACCGTGTCCGACAGCAGCCGCGCGAACAGTCGTGCGGGCGGCTCGGCCCATTGCGCGTTGACGACATAGGCAAGGTCGGTCGCGCTGGTCTGGACCGGCACGCGCTGGGTGGCGAGCGCCTGCGAGACGGCGGGCACCAGGATGACGATGGTTCCCCCCATAGCGGAGGACTGGGTCTGCCCGGCGGGAATCGACGCTGCAGAGGTGATGGTCAGCAGCGAGGGCGGCGGCTTGGCGCCGAAGCTGATGCAGCCGGCGAGTGGCGCCGTCGCCAGCAGCGCGAACATGAGGGTGCGGATGCGCATCATTTCGTCTTGCCCTTGTAGTCCGGGAGTTTCGGTCCACCGACCAGCGAGCCGGCGCCGCCCTGGTCGATCTTCTCGGCGACCGAGGTGAGCGCGGCCGACATCACGCGCAGGTCGCGGACGAGCTGCCCGACCTCCGGCATGGTCTGTTTGGAGAAGGACTGGATGCCGGGCCGCGCCTCGTTGATCGCCGAATCGAGCGATTCCATGCTGTGCTGCGCGGAGGCGACGGCCTTGTTGAGATTCTGCATCGCCGGGTGGACGTCATTGGCCATCACGCCATTGGTCGTGTCGGCAAGCTGGCCGATCTGTTGCGCGGCGTCGCCGGCCTTCTGGATCGCCGCGCGGGTCTCGGCGATCGTCGCCGCGATTTCCGGCCCGCGATCGGCCAGGGCGCCGGTCAATCGGTTGGTATTGGCCAGGATGCCGCTGATCGAGGCCTGGTTCTTGTCCGACAGCATCTCGGTCAGCCGCTCGGTCAGGGTCGACAGCCGCTCGAGCAACTTCGGTGCCGAGTTGAGCAACGCGCCGAGCCCGCCCTGTTTGGGCGGGATGACCGGCACGCCGAACGGGCAGTCATTTTCGGGATGGACCTCTGGGCAGGCGATCGGCGGCGCGCCCTTGACCGCGCCGTCGAGCTGGATCTCGCTGACGCCGGTAAAGCCGACGCCCTGGATCGTCGCGGTGGTGCCCTGCAGCACGGGCGTTTCGTCGTTCACGCTGATGCGCACCCGGACGAACTGGGGATCGGGCTTCCACAGTGCGATCTCCTTCACCTGGCCCGAGGGCACGCCCGAAAAGGCGACTGACGATCCCTTGTTCAACCCGTCGACCGACTGTTTGAAGAAGATATCATATTCCTTCTCGGAGCTCCCGCTCAGCCGCGCGATCCACACGGTGAAGATGGCCAGCACCAGGAGCAGGATCAGCACGACGGCGCCCACCAGGACATGGTTCGATCGGGTTTCCATCAGTCCTCAGCCCCTGTGTGTTCCGTCGCCCTTTGCGCTGCCTGCTCCGCATGCAGCTTGTGCTCAAGCGTTGCGGTCGCCGCCCGGCCGCGCGGGCCCCTGAAATATTCCTGGATCCATGGGTGATCCAGCGCGAGAAGTTCGTCGATCGTGCCCACCGCGATCACCTTCTGGTCGGCCAGCACCGCGACACGGTCGCAGATCGCGTAGAGCGTATCCAGATCGTGCGTGATCAGGAAGACCGTCAGCCCCATGGTCTTCTGCAGCGAGGCGATCAGCTCGTCGAACGCCGCCGCGCCGATCGGATCGAGTCCGGCGGTCGGCTCGTCGAGGAACAACAATTCGGGGTCGAGCGCCAGCGCGCGGGCCAGCCCCGCGCGCTTGCGCATGCCGCCCGACAGCTCGGCGGGGAATTTCGGCCCGGCATCGGCGGGCAGGCCAGTCATCACCACCTTGTACGCGGCGATCTCGTCGAGCAGCGCCTGGTCGAGACCGGGATAGAATTCGCGCAGGGGAACCTGGGTATTCTCGGCGACGGTCAGGGTCGAGAACAGCGCGCCGCCCTGGAACAGCACGCCCCAGCGCTTGCGGATATTGACCGCTTCATTCTCGTCGAGGTTGACGGTGTTTTCGCCGAACACGGTGATCTCGCCTTCATCGGGCACCTGCAGCCCGATGATCGATCGCATCAGCACCGATTTGCCGGTACCGGAGCCGCCGACCACGCCGAAAATCTCGCCGCGCTTCACCTCCAGCTCGAGCCCGTCATGAACCACCTGCTCGCCGAAGCTGTTCTTCAGTCCGTGCACGGAGATGACGGTCTCGCCGCTCTTGTTGCCGCTTTTGTTGGGGCTCATGTCCAGCCGATCCAGGTGAAGAACACGGCGAAAAACGCGTCGAGCACGATCACCAGGAAAATCGCCTGAACCACGGCGGCCGTGGTGCGCATGCCGACCTGTTCGGCATCGGCCTCGACCTGCATGCCCTGGAAGCAGCCGGCGATGGCGATGATCGCGCCGAACACCGGTGCCTTGACCAGCCCGACCCACAGGTCAGTGATCGGCACGACCTCGCGGATGCGCTGGACGAAAGTGATCGGTGGGATGCCGAGCGAGATCCAGCAGAACAGGCCGCCACCGATGATCGAGATGAGCGAGGCATAGAAGCCGAGCAGCGGCATCATCACCACGGCGGCGATGACGCGGGGCAGCACCAGCGCCTCCATCGGCGAGACACCGATCGTGCGCATCGCGTCGATCTCTTCGGTCAGCTTCATCGTGCCGAGCTGCGCGGCGAACGCTGAGCCCGACCGGCCGGCGACCATGATCGCGGTCATCAGCACGCCGAGCTCGCGCAGGGTGATTCGGCCGATCAGGTTGATCGTGAACACCTCGGCGCCGAACTGGCGGAGCTGGACGGCGCCTTGCTGGCCGATGACGATACCGATCAGGAAACTCATCAGCCCGATGATGCCGAGCGCGGTGACGCCGACCACTTCGAAGCGCTGGACCGTCGCGTTGAAGCGGAAGCGACGATAGCGAATGACGTTGCCGAACGCGATCACCGTCGCGCCGAGAAAGCCGAGCAGACCGTAGAGCGTCTTCAGCCCGATGACGATGGCGTCGCCGACCTCGCCGACGACGCGGATCAGGCCCGATTCGACCGCCGGCCGCATCGCGACATGCTGGTCCGCCGCCTCGACCTGCTGGAGGAGATGCGTGCCGTCGGGATTCAGCCCCTCGATTCGGGCGCTGTGCTGGGCCGCGAAGCGATGGATCAGCCAGGCGCCGATCGTGTCGATCCGGTCGATCCCGCTCAGGTCGATCACGTCGACCGGGCCGCCATAACCGCGCAAGCGCTCCGGCAGGTCGCCGATCTGCGCCAGCGACAGATTGCCGGTGAAACGCAGCACATCGCCGTTACCGGCGCTGTCGTGCGAGAAGGCGGCCATCTCGTTCATATCGCACACCATTGGTGCAATCGCGCTGGATCGGCAAGCCGCGCCGTGCATAGGATGAAGCGATGCAGACGCCTTTCCCGCACAAGCTTGCCATTTACGACATGGACAAGACCATCACGCACGCGCCGACCTGGACGAACTTCCTCATCCACACGGCGCAGCGCCAGGCGCCCTGGCGGCTGGCCCTGCTGCCACTCGCCGGCATCGCGGCGGCCGCCTATGCCGTGAAGGCGATCGATCGCGCCCGGCTGAAGCAGATCACGCAGCGCCTGCTGCTTGGTCACGCGATGCGCGACAGCCAGGCCCGACGCGCGGCCGCGCGTTTCGCTGATTCGGTCATCGCCTCGGGCGTCTTTGCCGGCGCCCGCGCCCAGATCGCGGCGGACAGGGCCGCGGGTTACCGGCTGGTGATGGCGACCGCGTCCTACCGCTTCTACGCGAGCGCGATCGCCGATCGGCTCGGTTTCGACGACGTGATCGGTACCGAGGTGGAGCGTGTCGAGGACCGGCTGCGCGCCCGGATCGCGGGGGAGAATTGCTACGGTCCGGCCAAGCTCCGCATGATCCAGGCCTGGATGGCGGTGAACGGCATGGAGCGGGCCGATGTGGCGATCCGCTTCTACTCTGATCACGTGTCGGACGCGCCAGTGCTCGACTGGGCCGACGAAGCGTTCGCGGTCAACGCGCATGGGCCGCTCAGGGCCCTCGCTCGGGAAAAGGGCTGGCCGATCGTCGACTGGGAGCGATAGCGGATCAAAGCAGCATATCCACGCTGTGGATGATCAGGCCGACCAGCCCACCGACCAGCGTGCCGTTGACCCGGATATATTGCAGGTCCTTGCCGACCGCATTCTCCAGCCGCGTGGTAATGGTGCGGGCATCCCAGCCGCGCACTGTCTCCGAGACGAGGCGGACGATGCCGTCGCCATAATCGGCGGCCATACCGACCGCGGTGCGGCGGACGAAACGGTTGATCGTCGCGCGCAGCATCTCGTCGTGTTGCAGCGTGTCGCCCAGCTGGCGCAGCGCTTCGCCGAGCTGGCCGGTGAGTGCTGCGTCAGGGTCGCGGGCGATACGCAGCATGCCGGCGCGCGCGCTCTCCCACAGGCCGTCGAGCCAGCGCTGCATGGCGGGGTTCTCGATGATCTCGGCCTTCAGCGCCTCGACCCGCAAGCGCATCTTCTCGTCATGCTGCAGGTCATGGGCGAGCGCGACGAGGCCCTCCTCGGCCTTGGCTCGCAAGGGATGCTCCGAATCCTCGGCCATATCGTGGAGGAGGTTGTCGAGGCCATCGATGATCTTGTTGGCAAGCGTTTCGTCCAGCCCGGTCCAGCGCATCACCGATCCGGCGCGCTCATGCACCATCGCGCGGATCATGTGTTCGTTCGCCGCCAGCACCTTGGCCGCCCAGCGGATGATGCCGTCGAGCAGGGGGGCGTGACGCCCCTCGGCGATCGCGGCGGTCAGCGCTTGGCCGAGCAGGGGCGCGACGTCGAGCGCGCGCAGGCGCTGGCCGATCGTGGTCTTGACCATGCCGCCAAGCCGCTGCGGGTCGAAGGCCTCGAGCATGTTGGCGACGAGGCGCGAGGCGCCCTTGCGTAACCGGCCCTGCGTGCCGGCAGGGCTAGCCAGCCAGCGGCCGGCGGCGCCGGCGACATCGAGTTGGCGCATGCGCCGCGCGACGACGCCGGGCACGAGAAAATTGTCGCGCAGAAACGCCGCCAGCGTTTCGCCGATGCGATCCTTGTTGCGCGGGATGATCGCGGTGTGCGGGATCGGCAGGCCGAGCGGATGACGGAACAGCGCGGTGACGGCGAACCAGTCGGCCAGGCCGCCGACCATCGCCGCCTCGGCAAACGCCCGGACGAAGCCGATGACGGGATGGACCGGGCCGATCGCGCGCGCGCCCAGGAAGATCGCCGCCATCAGCACGAGCAGTCCGGTCGCGATCCAGCGCATCCGGCGTAGGCCCGCAGGGGTCGGTTCCCCGTTACGAGGTGCGCGGGCGAGCAGCTTCATGCCCGAAACAATCCCCGAAACCCGGGATTGTTCAAGTGGAGAGTCGATTTGGCGTCCGGCCCGGACGAATGATGGAGCCGGACCGACGCCTCATTCGGCTGGCTGGGGTTCGTCGTCACCGGGCCGGTGCACGATGGTCGTCGGCTTCGGCCCGATCCGGTGCGGCCCCGGATCATGGTCGATGACCGGCCGGCCGTCGTCGCCCGGGCGATAGGTGAGCAAGCGACGGCCAAGCTTCGGCCCGATCCAGCGTTCGATGCCGACGGCCAGGCTGAAGCTCGCCGGAACGATCAGCAGGGTCAGCACGGTCGAGAGGGTGAGCCCCCCGATCACAACGATGCCCATCGGCGCACGCCACGATCCGTCGCCGCTCAGCGACAGGGCGGTCGGCACCATGCCGGCGACCATCGCGACCGTGGTCATGACGATCGGCTGGGCACGCTTGTGGCCGGAATCGATGATCGCGGTGACGGTCTCGACGCCCTTGTTGATCTCCTCCAGCGCGAAGTCGATCAGCAGGATCGAGTTCTTGGCGACAATGCCGAGCAGCATCAGGATACCGATATAGACCGGCATCGACACAGGATTGCCCGTCACCAGCAGGCCGAGCAAACCGCCCAGCGGTGCCACCAGCAGCGAGAGCATGTTGACGAAGGGCGGGAGCAGGCGGCGGTACAGCAGCACCAGCACGGCGAAGACGAGGAAGATGCCCGCCACCACTGCGACGATGAAGTTGTTGACCATCTCCGCCTGCCATTTGGCCTGGCCGAGCGTCAATTCGCTGATGCCGACCGGCAGGTTCTTCATCGCCGGCAGGGCGTGGATCTGCTTCATCGCTTCGCTGGAGACGATCTGCTTGCCGTTCTTGTCGTTGCCGCGGTCGGCGCCGATCGTGATCTGACGCTGCTGCGCGACCCGATCGATCTTGGTCGGGCCGGCACCGAAGCCGATCTGGGCGACCAGGCTTAGCGGGACGGAGCCGCCGGTCGCGGTCTGCACCGGCAGGTTCTGGATCGTGGACAGCCGTTGACGCGCGTTCTGATCGAGCGCGACGCGGATCGGAATCTGGCGATCCGACAGCGAGAATTTCGCGCTGTTCTGGTCGATGTCGCCCAAGGTCGCGATGCGGATCGCCGAGGAGAGTGCCTGAGTCGTGACGCCGAGATTGGCCGCCAGGTCCATGCGTGGCTGGATGACGATCTCGGGCCGCTTCAGGTCACCGGTGATGCGCGGCGCGACGAGCGAGGGCAGCTTGCCCATCTGCTCGACGATCTTCACCGCCGTCGCGGTCAGCTGCACGGGATCGTCGCCGCCCAACGTGATGGTCAGGTCGCGGCCACTGCCGCCCCAGCCATTGTTCGATCGGAACGAGACCCGAGCATCGGGGATCTGCGCGAGCGTCGGAGCGAGCGAGCGCTCGAACTCCGTGCTCTTCATCGACTTCTTTTCCTTGTAGATCGCGGTGACCCGGCCGTTGCCGACAAAGGCGCGCGAATAGACCGATTCGACATCGGGCTGCTTCTGCAGGAAGTCGGCGACGCGCCGGACGACGACCTTGGTCTCATCGAGCGTGGTGCCGGGCACCATCTCGACGTTGACCGTGCTGGCGTCCTGGTCCTGGTCGGGCTGGAAGGTCATCGGCAAGGTGCCGAACAGCACGATGGTCAGCGCGAACGACGCCACGCCGCCGACGATCGCCGACCAGCGATGCCTGAGCGTCCATTTCAGCGTGGACATGTACATGTCCATCAGGCGGCCTTCGCCATGCTTGGCTTCGCCATGCGCCTTCAGGAAATAGGCGGCGATCATCGGCGTCACGAGACGCGCGACGGCAAGGCTCATCAGCACCGAAACCACGACGGTCAGGCCGAAATTCTTGAAGAACTGACCCGAGACACCCGGCATCAGACCGACCGGCAGGAACACCGCGACGATCGACATGGTGGTGGCAAGCACCGCCAGGCCGATCTCGTCGGCGGCGTCGATCGACGCCTGATAGGCGGTCTTGCCCATGCGCATGTGCCTGACGATGTTCTCGATCTCCACGATCGCGTCGTCGACCAGCACACCGGCCACCAGGCTCAGCGCGAGCAGGGTCATCTGGTTCAGGTTGAAGCCGAGAAGATCCATGAACCAGAAGGTCGGGATCGCCGACAGCGGGATGGCCAGCGCGGAGATGATCGTCGAGCGCCAGTCACGCAGGAACAGAAAGACGACGAGCACGGCGAGCACCGCGCCCTCGACCATCGCT
This sequence comes from Sphingomonas sp. P2_B6, assembly GCF_056404755.1. Taxonomy (NCBI): domain Bacteria; kingdom Pseudomonadati; phylum Pseudomonadota; class Alphaproteobacteria; order Sphingomonadales; family Sphingomonadaceae; genus Sphingomonas; species Sphingomonas sp. P2_B6. The sequence continues at coordinate 240,843 of NZ_JBFUDK010000003.1, read as the reverse complement.
TCCATCGCCGAGTGATATTGCTGCTCGGCATATTTCACTTCGTTGAAGATCAGCTGGAAATGGACCTTCGGGTTGCGCTTCTCGAGCGCGGCCAGCTTCTCCTTGGCGCCCTGGTAGACCGAGACGTCCGACGCCCCCTTGGAGCGCTGGAAGTCGAAGCTCAGCACCTGGCGGCCGTTCATCTCCGAGGCGGAACGCTGCTCGGCATAGAGATCGCGGACCTGCGCGATGTCGGACAGCTTGACGGTGCGGCCGCCGCCGACGGCGATCTGGGTCTGGCCGAGCTCATAGGCGTTCTTGGCGTTGCCGAGCACGCGGACCGATTGTTCGGAGCCCGCGATCTCGGCGCGGCCGCCCGCGGCGTTGAGGTTCACCTGGCGCAGCTGCTGGTTGACCTGGCTTGCGGTCAGGCCCTGCGACTGGAGCTTGGCGGGATCGAGGATGATGCGGATTTCGCGATCGACGCCGCCATTGCGGCTGACCGTCGCCATGCCGGGAACCGCGAGCAGTTCCTTCGCGACATTATTGTCGATGTACCAGCTCAGCTGCTCGATCGTCATGTCGGTGCCGACCGCGGCATAGCTGGCGAGATCGTCGCCGGAGGTATTGGCCCGCGACACCTGCGGCTCGAGGATGCCGTCGGGCAGGTCGGAACGGATCTGCTGCACCGCACTGCGCACATCCTCGACCGCGCGGTCGATCGGCGTGCCGATGTTGAGCTGGACGACCGTCGTGGAGCTGCCCTCGGTCACGGTCGAGTTGATCTCGTCGATGCCCTGCAGGCTGCGGGCCGCGGATTCGACCTTCTGGGTGACTTGGTTCTCCAGTTCGGTCGGCGCCGCGCCCGGCTGACTGATCTGGATGATCACCACCGGGAAATCGATGTCCGGGTTGTTGTTCACCTCCATCGTGCTGAAGCTGACGATGCCGGCGACCGTCAGCATGAAGAACAGCACGATCGACGGAACCGGGTTCCGGATCGACCAGGCGGAGATGTTGCGAAAGCTCATGAGGTAAGACCCTTAGCCTTGCGTTTTCTGGAGGACGGGCTTGATCTTCTGTCCGGCGTTCAGGAAGGCACCGGCCGAGAGCACGACGCGCTCATTGCCGGCCAGGCCTTCGGCAATCGCGACGCCGCTGTCGGAGACCTCACCGAGCTTCACTGCGCGCCGGACGACCTTGTTGTCGTTGCCGACGACGTACACGAAATTGCCCTTGGTGTCGCTCTGGATCGCGGAGTTGGGCAGCTGCGGCAAGTCAGTGGAGCCGCGGCGGATCGTCGCCGAGGCGAAGCCGCCGGGCTTGAGCGCCGGATTGTAGCTGAGCGCAATACGGGCGATGCCCTGGCGGGTGTTCGGGTCGATGACTGGCGAAACCTGCCAGACCTGACCCGAAAAGGCGGTGTCACCGCCCACGGGCACGACCTCAGCGCTCACGCCGAGGGGGAGGCCGACCAGGTCGGCTTCGCTCAGCTGCGCGCGCATTTCCATCTCGCCGCCCTTGGCCATGCGGAACAGCGTGCCGGAGCCGGAGCTGATCACCATGCCGGGCTCGACGGCGCGGGTCAGCACCAGGCCGGCGGCTGGCGCGCGGATGTCGAGGCGGCCGGTCCGGGCATTCTGCTCGGCCAGCTGCGCCTGAGCGACGCGCACGCGCGCCACCGCTGCGTCGCGGGTGGCGGCCTTGCGCTCGAGATCGGCCTTGGAGATGAAGCCGCGATTGACCAGCGCCTGGGCGCGGTCGAGCTCTGACTGGGCGATGGCCGCGTCGGACCGCGCGACATTGACCTGCGCGGCAAGCGAGGCCCCGGTCTGGACCTGCACGGCGCGGTCGACCGTCGCGAGCACCTGGCCCGCGCCGACCCACTGGCCCGGCTCGACCAGCACGCGCGTGACCATGCCGCCTTCGCCGGCGACACCGACCGGCATTTCGCGCCGCGCGGCGAGCGATCCCGTCGCGGAGATGATTCGCGCCGAGGCCTGGCGGCCGGGAATGGCGACCGAGACGGTCGGCAGCTGCTCGGTCTTGCCGCCCGCGGCGGCGGCGGCCGCGCCGTCCTTCTTGCCGCTCGACATGGCGAAATAGACCCCGATGACGATGAGAACCGCCAGGATTGCCGCGCCGATGATCCACCAACGGCGCTTCGACCGACCCTCGCCCGGCAGCGCCAGGGGATCGTCTGAACCGAAGGTCGGCTGCCCGTAATTCATGTGCGTCACTTTCCCCGTCCCGCCCGATCGGCGTCGTGTTATCGTTCTACTGTATTATAGAAATAAGTCACCGACCTCAAGGGGTCGTTTGCGCCGCAGCGGCCATGGCCGTTTCGGGCCGTTTTCGCAAGTGCGGCGCCTCGTCATCGCGAAGAAATCGTTGCATATCACCGATCTGGGTCCAGCGTCGGATCGACCGTTCAGCTCAGGTTGGCAGACGTGGCGCAGGAAAGATGTGCGGGCCAGATCGGCCCGGTCGATTCGGGAGTATTATTGATGCGTTACCTTGCGACCGCCGTGGCGCTCGCCGCCTTGCCGCTCAGCCTGTCGCCCGCCGCGGCTCAGGTGACCCCCACCATCGTCGCCGATGGCGCGATCCTGGACGTCACTGCCCAGGGCGAAACGACCCGCGTGCCCGACGTCGCGACGATCCGCGCCGGCGTGGTGACCCAGGGCGCGACCGCCGCCGCGGCCCTTGCCGAAAATGCCAGCCGCATGGCGGCGGTGCTCGACGCGTTGAAGCGCGCCGGCGTGGCCCCGCGCGACAACCGGACGGCGAGCGTGTCGCTCAGCCCGCAATATCGCTACACTGATGGCCAGCCCCCGGTCGTCACCGGCTATCAGGCAAGCAACAGCGTCTCGATCCGTTTTCGCGACATCGCCAAAGCGGGCGCGATCCTCGATGCGCTGGTGACGCAGGGCGCCAACCAGATCGACGGCCCGACGCTCTCGATCGACCAGCCCGAGGCGGCGCTGGACGAGGCGCGGGCGGATGCGGTGAAGCGCGCCCGCGCGCGCGCCGAGCTCTATGCGCGCGCCGCCGGTCTCTCGGTGTCGCGGATCCTGTCGATTGCGGAAGCCGGCCAGAATGACGGCAGCACGCCGCAGCCGATCATGTTCAGCAATCGCGCGGCGGCGGGCATGGACGCCTCGACTCGGGTCGTGCCGGGCGAGACGGAGGTGACCGTCTCGGTCAATGTCCGGTTCCTGCTGAAATGAACGAAACGGGCCGCCCGGTTGCCCGGGCGGCCCGCCTTGATGCTGGTCTGGCGCTTAGCGGACGGAGCCGCGGCGAACCAGATTGACGATCGCGAGCAGGATGATCGCGCCGATCAGCGAATAGACGAAGGTCGTGATGGTGATGACCTGGTTGATCCCGCCTCCGAACAGGAAGGACGCGATCACTGAACCGATGATGCCGACCACGACGTTCAGAATGATACCCTGCTGCCCGTCGGTACGCATGACCATGCTGGCGAGCCAGCCGACGACGCCACCCACCACGAGCCAAACAATAAGACCCACCATGTTTCCCTCCGTTGCTCCCGGCTAGTCCGGGTTCCGACGGGAAAGACTCATGACTGCTTGGATTTGTTCCGCGAGCGTTTCGCTCGATTCAGCGACGCGGCCCGTCCAGCGTCAATAATTCTGTTGGCGCTCGTACAGCGACCGATAATGCTGGATGCGTGTCACCCGCAGCCCGGGCATGCCCGAACGGTCGATCGCCCGCTGCCAGCCCGCGAATTCCTCCACGGTCAGGCCGTAACGGTCACACACTTCGTCGACCGACAACAGCCCGCCATTCACGGCGGCCACGACCTCGGCCTTGCGGCGGACGACCCAGCGGGTCGTCTCGGGCGGGGGCAGCGTGTCGAGGGTCAGCGGTTCGCCGAGCGGGCCGATGACTTTGGCGGGGCGAATCTTCTGGTTTTCGATCATCTATCAACCTCGATCGGGGCAGCGGCCCCATCTTTTCTGCACCATCACTACCCGGCGGACTTGAACGCCGGCTAAAGCGGCTCAGTAAATAACGGGTTCATTCCTTCATGTTCCCGAGTCATCATGTCGGCGACCGCCGGATTGAACGCGCCATGGTCCGGGGCGAACCAGTGGCGCCGGCTCGGCGCCGGCACGAGATGGGCCTGGTGTCGCGCCGTCGGGCTCGCGGCCTGGCGCGCGGCGATCCCCACCATCAGCACCGCCAGATCGGGCGGGAGGACGGTGACGCTGGCGTCAGCCTCGAACCGGGAAAAACTCAGATCCATAGCGCCCTTTCCGGGGTCGGAGACTCGATCGACGCCCGGTTTAGGGAAAGGGTCTGAAATTCTGGTAAAGCCGATTCAACGCCCGAACAGGCCGGCGGCTTTGCATCGCGGGCCATGCGCGCCTATCTGCGGCCCATGATGACCGAGGGCAATTTTCAGCTGGGGCCGGACCTGACCGGCAGGCGCATCGTCGTCGCGATGTCGGGCGGCGTGGACAGCTCTGTGGTGGCGGCGCTCGCCGCGCGCAGCGGCGCCGAGACGATCGGCGTGACGCTCCAGCTCTACGACCATGGCGAGGCGGTGGGCCGCGCCGGCAGCTGCTGCGCCGGCCGCGACATCCGCGACGCACGCGCCGTGTGCGACCGGCTGGGCATCGCGCATTATGTGTTCGACCATGAATCGAGCTTCCGCGACCAGGTGATCGACGGATTCGCCGACGAATATCTGCGCGGCCGCACGCCGATCCCCTGCGTCCGCTGCAACATGGGGCCGAAATTCACCGACCTGTTCCAGGTCGCGCGCGACCTCGGCGCGGATTGCCTGGCGACCGGCCATTATGTCCGCCGGGTCGAGGGAGCGGCAGGGGCCGAGCTGCACCGCGCGGTCGATCCGGCGCGGGACCAGAGCTATTTCCTGTTCGCGACGACGCAGGACCAGCTCGACTATCTGCGCTTTCCGCTGGGCGGCCTGCCCAAGACCCGGGTGCGCGAGCTCGCGGCGGAGCTGGGGCTGGGCGTCGCGGCCAAGCCGGACAGCCAGGACATCTGCTTCGTGCCCGATGGCGACTATGCCTCGCTGGTCAAGAAGCTCCGGCCCGAGGCCGATACCAGCGGCGAGATCGTCGACGAGGGCGGACGGACGCTGGGCAAGCATCGCGGGCTGATTCACTTCACCGTGGGCCAGCGGCGCGGGCTGGAGATCGGCGGGACGCCCGAACCGCTCTATGTCGTGCGGCTCGAGCCGGAGAGCCGCCGGGTGGTGGTCGGGCCGAAGGCGGCGCTGGCGGTCGAGGCGGCGCGGCTGTCGGAGATCAACTGGATCGGCGGCGACCATCAGGGCCCGCTCACCGCCAAGGTGCGCTCGCTTGCCAAGCCGGTACCGGCGCGGCTGATCGGCGACCGGGTAGTGTTCGACGCGCCCGAATATGGCGTCGCGCCGGGCCAGGCGGCGGTGCTCTATGCCGGCGAGCGGGTGCTCGGCGGCGGGTGGATCGAGGAAACGGAGCGGGCCGTCGCGCGCGAAGCTGCCTGAAATCCTACTCCCGTGCAGGATAGGGAGTTAGCGGACTTTCAGCGGCGTGCCTTTGAACGGTTCGGGCTGGCAGCCGAGCACCGGATCGTAGGTCGCCGAGCGGCTGGCGATCAGGGGGACATAGGCGGTGACCGTTTTCGTCGCCGGATCGTCGGCCAGGCGGATCGCTTCCATGCCGGGTTCGAAATCGGCGCGGCAGCTCTTCAGGTCGCGGTTGCCGATATAGCGGCAGGCGCAGGCGACGCGGGCGGCATAGCCGGTGCCGAGCTCGAGCTGGGGCGTGAACGAACGGGCGTAGAGGAAAGCCGTAGCGAGCAGCGCCAGCAGCAGCACTCCCAGACCTGCCATGATGCGCCTTGCCTTCATGGGCGTGCACCCTATCGTGGCGGCGATGCTGCGCAAGGCCGCCCTTCTCGCGCTGGTGCCGGTGCTCCTGGCGAGCGCCGATGGTGCGCCGCAGGCGCGACCGACCTACACCGCTACGTCCTGCCCCGGCGCCGACCTGGCGAAGTCGATGGCGCCGATCCGTTTGTTGTTTTCCGACCACCCCGAAACCCGCGCCGTGCTGGTGACCACGGACGGATGCCCGGCGCTCAAGGCCTATGCGCCGGGTTATTCGGACCGCAACCGCTTCATCAGCTGGTCGATGGCGAAGACGGTGACCGGCATGCTGGTCGGCGCGCTGGTGACCGACGGGCGGCTGAAGCTCGATGCGCCAGCCCCGATCGCCGAATGGCATGGGGCCGGCGATCCGCGCGCGGCGATCACCTTGCGCCAGCTACTGCAGATGTCGTCGGGGCTGCAGCATGTCGAGGTGGGCGACCCGATCGAGAGATCGGATACCAACCAGACGCTGTTCGTGAGCCATACCGCCGCCATGGCCATGGCGGCGATCGACCATCCGCTCGAGACCAGGCCCGGCACCACATTCCGCTATAGCTCGCTGACCAGCATCATCCTTGCCGAGATCGTGTCGCGGGCGCTGACCGCCAGCCATGATCCGCGGGTGCGGGCAAAGGCTTATACCGACTTTGCCGAGGCCCGGCTGTTTCGGCCCGCGGGCATCACCAGCGCGGTGCTCGAATATGACGGCGCCGGCACGCAGATCGGCGGGTCGATCCTGCACATGACGCTCGACGACTGGGGCCGGATCGGCGGGCTGCTGCTCGACGGCAAGGCGGCCGACGGGCGGCAGGTGGTCGATCCGGCCTGGCTGGCCTTCATGAAGACGCCCTCGCCGACCAATGCCGAATATGGCGCGCAGACCTGGCTCAACCGGCCGGGCGGGGCCGAAGGCAAGGCGACCCTGTTCCCCGGCAAGGGCCCGGCGAGCGCCATCGCCGCCGACGGGCATCTCGGCCAGCTGGTGATCGCCAGCCCGGACAGCGGGCCGGGCCGCGGGATCGTGGTGGTGCGGCTGGGCAATACGCCGGACAAGCGCAATGCGGCGCTGATGCAGACGCTCGGCGATGTCGTCGCCGGATTCGACCGGCCGGGAGGGACACGATGATCGGGACGATGCTGGTTGCCGTCATGCTGCAGGCGGCGGCGCCGTCGAGCGAGGCCGAGCTGCTCGGCCGGCGGCTGGCCGATGCGGGGACGCTCGCGGCGCTGGTGCCGCTGCTAACGGCCAAGGAGACCGAGGAGCTGGTCGCGGAGCACAAGGAGCTGAGCGACGCCGAAAAGGCCGAGCTGCGCGCCACGGCCAAGGCGGTCGCCGCCGCGGAAACCGGGCGGCTGCTCGATGCCGAGGGCCATGCCTATGCCGCGGCGCTGTCGGTCGAGGACCTGCGGGCGCTGGTCGCCGCGGTCGAAACCAGCGCGGCCGTCCGTCAGCGCACCGCGATGCCCGGCGTGATTGCCGCGACGATGACGTCGATCGGCAAGCTCGACTTCAAGGGCGACGTGCTCAAGCTGTTCTGCGCGAACACCGGCAAGGCCTGCGCCCCGGCCGGGTAGTCGTTGCGGCGCACATACCTCCTTCAATGCTTCCCCGGCCTTCGCCGGGGAAGCAGAAAGAATAGCCGAAGCGATCTAGGCCTTGCCGGCGCGCAGTAACTCGACCGCATGGTGCGCGCCGCGCGCCGACATCGCCATATAGGTCAGCGACGGGTTCTGGCAGCCGGACGAGGCCATGCACGACCCATCGGTGACGAACAGGTTAGGCACGTCATGTGCCTGGTTATAGCCGTTGAGCACCGAGGTCTTCGGGTCCTTGCCCATGCGGGCGGTGCCCATTTCATGGATGCCGAGGCCCAGCCCGCCATAATGTCTGGTCTGGGTGATGTCGGTGCAGCCGGCGAGTTCCAGCATCGCCTTTGCATCGGCACTGGCCTGGTCGATCATCTTCCGGTCCTGCGGCCCGAGCGACACGTCGATATGAAGGATCGGGATGCCCCATTTGTCGGTCCGGGTCGGGTGAAGCGTGACGCGGTTCTCCGGCCGCGGCAGCATCTCGCCAAAGCCATTGAGGTTCAGCGTCCATGGCCCGGGCTTGCGCAGTTTCGTCTTGAGTGCGGCGCCCGTGCCGGATTCGCCGATGCCGCGCTGCCAGCTCGAGCGCAGCCCGCGTCCCTGGAAGCCGAAGCCGCGGGTATAGCCGTCGCCGGGCTCGGTCACGTTGCGATAGCGCGGGACGTAGAAGCCGTTCGGGCGGCGGCCGTGATGATAGATATCGTCGAAACCGGGATAGGTGCCGGCCGCGCCCATGCCACTGATATGATCGGTCACGTTGCGCCCGACCATGTCGGAGCGGTTGGCGAGGCCGGTCGGAAAGGCCTCCGAGGTCGAATTCAGCAGAATCTGCGCGGTGCCGAAGGTCGAGGCGCACAGGAAGATCAGCTTCGCCTCATGGACGGTGCCGACCTTCGTGTTCTGGTCGATCACGCGCACGCCCGATGCCTTGCCGGTCTTGGGGTCGTAGACGATGCTGTGCGCGATCGCGTCCGTGACGATGGTCAGGTTGCCGGTGTTCTTCGCCGCCGGCAGGGTTGCGCTGAGGCTGGAGAAATAGGCGCCATAGGAGCAGCCACGCTCGCACAGCGACCGGTATTGGCAGGCGCCGCGGCCGAGTGCTTCATGCTCGGGCGTCGGCGCGGTGAGATGCGCGCAGCGCCCGGTGATCAGCTTCCGGGTGGGAAAGGCCGCTTCCATCTTGCGGCCGAATTCCGCCTCGACCGGGGTCAGCGCCATGGGAGGGAGATATTTGCCGTCCGGCAGTTGCGACAGCCCCTCCAGCGACCCGGAGATGCCGGCAAAGGTCTCCACATGGTCGTACCATTTGGCCATGTCGGGATAGCGGATCGGCCAGTCGGTGCCATAGCCGTCCTTCGCATTGGATTCGAAATCCATCTCGCTCAGGCGGTAGGATTGCCGTGCCCACATCAGCGATCGGCCGCCGAGGTGATAGCCGCGGATCCAGTAAAAGGGCTTGTCCTCGGGCGTGGTATAGGGGTGGTCGCTGTCCTTCGCCCAGAAATGCTTGTTGGCGGTGGAGAAGGCATAGCATTTGCTCTGCACCTCATAATCGGCCTCGATTTCGGACTCCGAGACCTGGCCGTAATTGTCGAGCTCCCAGGGCGAGAGCGAGTCGGTGTAGTCGCTGCCATGCTCGATATGCCGGCCACGCTCGATCACCAGCGTCTTGAGGCCGCGTTCGGTCAGTTCCTTGGCGGCCCAGCCGCCGCTCATGCCCGATCCGATGACGATCGCGTCGAAGCTCATTGCCGTCCCCCGATGATCCCCGAAATCGTCATGTCACACCGCCCAGGCGCGGGTGTCGGGACCCATCTTCACCGCTGGCTCCCACGCGCCCGGCACCAGTTCGTAGCGAAGTTCCTGAGTCGCGCCGGGCTCCGACAGATAATAGCCGGTCAGCGCGAGGCTCTTGAACCGGCGCCAGTCCCAGTCGTTTTTCGCGAAAGCGGCGGCGTCGAGCGCGGCAAGGCGGGTATCGCGCTCGGTTGCCGTGAGCGCGGCGAAACCCTTGCCGGTTTCCGTGCGGGCGGCATTGTCGATATTGGCCAGCACCGAGCGGAAGCGTTCGGCCGTCTTCGGCGCTGCCCAGTTGGTCATCATCGCATCGATGAAGGCAGGCACGCCGGCCTCGAGCGCGCCGGGCGTATCGGTGCGCGGGATCAGGGCGGCGCAGACCGAATCGAGCACAGCGCGTTCTCCGGCAGTGAAGAAGGCCCTGGTGGGAGCGGTCGCAAAGGCGATGTCGGGCAGGCCGGCGATGGTGCCGCCGACGAGCAGGATCGCGCTGCGCAGGAGCGCACGGCGATCGAGTGCTGTGCTGTCGAGCCCGGGGCCGTCGACCATTCCACCATCCTCTGCATCTGGGCGCTTGTGCGCCTCCAGCTTGCAGGCCAGACTGCCGGGCGGAGCGGACCTTGTCCAGCCTTTAGCGTTAGCGGTACCAAGCTGGAGAGCGCGGGCCGTGGGGAGGATCGATGATGAGACATGTGCTTCGCCTGCTGGCGATCCTCCTGGGCGCGCTGACCCTGGTCGGTGGCGGTGCTGCCTGGGCAAAGGAAGCGCCGCGCGTCCTGATCTTCACTTACTCGACCGGCTATCGCCATGCCTCGATCGAACCGGGCGTGGCGGCGCTGCAGGCGATGGGCAAGAAGATGGGCGTGACGATGGTCGCGAGTGCCGATCCCGACGTTTTCAGCGCCGAGGGGCTGAAGGGCGTGGAGGCGATCATCCTGATCAGCAACACCAGCAGGAAGAGCGATCCGACCTCGGAATGGCTGACCGGCAGCAAGCGCGACGCGCTCCAGGCCTTTGTCCATCGCGGCGGCGGGATCGTGGGCATCCATGCCGCGGCGGATTCGCACTATAACTGGCCGTGGTACGGCCGGATGATCGGCGGCTATTTCCAGCGCCACCCCAAGGGTACGCCCGAGGGGACGGTGACCGTGGTGGATTCGAAGCATCCAGTGACCAGGGGCCTCGCGCCGATCAGCCGGCATGTCGACGAATGGTATTATTACGACGATTACGACCCGCGGCTGCATCTGCTGGCGACGGTCGACCCGGGATCGATCGGCGAGGCGGACGTAAACCCCAATCCGGTGGCCTGGGTGCATGAGTTCGAGGGCGGACGGGTGTTCTACACCGCGATGGGGCACGGCGCCGAGGCGTATCAGGACCCGTGGTTCCTGCGGGAACTGGAGAATGGGCTGAACTGGGTTTTGCGGCGGTAGCGGTGCCTTTCTCCCCTCCCTGAAAGGGAGGGGGCGGGGGTGGGTAGGCGAGCGAAGCTCGCCGTTCTACGCTAGCAAAATGCGACGCATTCCGAGAGTCATGGTCGACCGGGCAAGGTCGTTGCGGCGCGAGGCGACAGAGGCCGAGCGGATACTCTGGCGACTGTTGTCGCGCTACCGCCCCGCCTTCACCCGGCAATTGGTGATCGACCGTTACATCGTCGATCTGGCGTGCCGCGCCGCGAAGCTGGCGGTCGAGTTCGACGGCGGGCAGCATCATGAACGAGCGGCCTATGATGCGGAGCGGACGGCGGTGCTCGAAGGGCAGGGGTGGAAAGTCATTCGCCTGTGGAACAGCGATGTGATGGCCAATCCGGAGGGCGCCGCTGCGTATATCCTGTCGGAGGCCGCCGAGTGCCTCGGCGGTACCCACCCCCAGCCCCTCCCTTCCAGGGAGGGGAGAGAGAGGCGGCCGCGTTTTGGCTAGGGGCTGGGGGATCTGGCTCGGTCTGTCATCAGCTTCGGAACGCGGCGCATGGGGTTAGCGTAGAGTGGCGAGCTTTGCTCGCCTACCCACCCCCTAACCCCTCCCTTTCAGGGAGGGGAATCAGGTTCGCTCCAGACCCAGGATCCGTCGATTCCTCGCCGCATCCGGCGCGGCCCCGGCAAAGTCGTCGAACGCGCGGTCGGCTTTGCGGATCATGTGCGCCTCGACGAAGGGCGCGCCTTCGGCGGCGCCCTGTTCGGGGTGCTTGAAGCAGCATTCCCATTCGACCACCGCCCAGCCGGCATAGTCATATTTGGTGAAGGCCGAGAAGATCGCGCCGAAATCGATCTGGCCATCGCCGAGCGAGCGGAAGCGGCCGGGGCGGTCGGCCCAGTCGGCATAGCCGCCATAGACGCCGGCGCGGCCATTGGGGCGGAACTCGGCGTCCTTCACATGGAACATGCGGATTCGGTCGTGATACCGATCGATGAAGTCGACATAGTCGAGCTGCTGCAGCAGGAAATGGCTGGGATCGTAGAGGATGTTGGCGCGGGGATGCTCGCCGACCGCGGTCAGGAAGCGCTCCCAGCTGATCCCGTCATGCAGATCCTCGCCCGGATGAATCTCGAAGCACGCATCGACGCCATTCTCCTCGAACACATCGAGCAGGGGGAGCCAGCGCGTCGCCAGTTCCCTGAAGCCTTCCTCGACCAGCCCGGCAGGGCGTTGCGGCCAAGGATACATGGTGTGCCAGAGCAGCGCGCCGGAGAAGGTGGCGTGCGCGTTCAGCCCGAGGCGGCGGCTGGCGCGGGCGGCCATGCGGACCTGCTCCTTGGCCCATTCAGTGCGCTCGGCCGGCTTGCCATGCACTTCGGCGGGGGCGAAGGCGTCGAACAATTCGTCATAGGCGGGGTGCACCGCGACGAGCTGGCCCTGGAGATGAGTCGACAGCTCGGTGATCGCGACCCCGGCTTCCGCGCACACCCCGGCGACCTCGTCGCAATAATCCTGGCTTTCGGATGCCTGTTTCAGGTCGAACAGCCGCGAATCCCAGGTGGGGATCTGCACCCCGACATAACCGAGATCGGCCGCCCATCTGGCGATCGACCCAAGCGTATTATACGGCGCCTCGTCGCCCGCGAACTGGGCGAGGAAAATGGCGGGACCCTTCATGCATCGTCTCCAAGATCGGTCCCAAGATGGGTCCAAGCCCCGCCGCCCGCGCTGCTGTCATACGCGGCCTGGATGAAGCGCATGCCGGCGACGCCATCGGCGAGGCTGGCATAGCAGGGCGAGGCGGGCGCGTTGCCGCGCACTGCGTCGGCAAAATCGCGATAGATATTGGCGAAGGCCTCGAGATAACCCTCGGGATGGCCCGAGGGCACGCGCGTCACGCGCATCGCCGCCTCGCCGAGATAGGTCCGGTCGACGCCGGGCGTCCAGATCTCCTCCGGCCCGCCGCGCCGCGCGACGCGCAGATGGTTGGGATGCTCCTGATGCCAGTGGATCCCGGCCTTTTCGCACCAGACCGATATCTCCAGCCCGTTCGAATCGCCGGTGCAGATCTGGCTGGCGACCAGCGTGCCGCGCCCCCCGCCCGAGAGGTGGAACATCGCCGCGCCATCGTCGTCGAGCAGCCGGCCCGGCACCGCGGCTCGCAGTTCCGCCGAGAGGCGGGTCATGCGCTCGCCGGTGAAATATTCGACCAGGTTGAAGGCATGCGTGCCGATATCGCCGAACGCGCCGGCCAGGCCCGAGCGCGCCGGATCGATCCGCCATTCCGCTTGCTTGCCGACCGCGTCGCCGGCCCCGGCCAGCCACCCTTGCGTGTAACGCACCGCGACGCGCCGCACCGCGCCGAGATCGCCCGCCGCGACGAGCGCGCGGGCCTGGCGCACCATCGGATAACCGAGATAGGTGTGGGTGACGCCGACCAGTCCGCCGGTGCGGGTGGCCGCTGCCTGGAAAGCGAGCGCGGCGTCGAGCGTGTCGGTCAGCGGCTTGTCGGTGAGCACCGGAAAGCCCGCCTCCAGCGCGGCGATGGCGACGGGCGCATGGACATGGTTGGGGGTGACGATCGCGATGAACTCGGCGCGCTCGTCCTCGGGCAGCGCCTTCTCGCCGTCGAGCAGCGCCTGATAGCTGGCATAACTCCTGTCGGGCGCGATGCCCGCCCCGACGCCCGAGCGCTTCGCGCGTTCGGCGTCGCTGCTCAATGCGCCCGACACCAGTCGGCAATTGCCGGCGATGTCGGCCGCAGTGCGGTGGACCGGGCCGATAAAGGCGCCCTCGCCCCCGCCGACCATAGCGTATCTGACGGGACCGGCCGTCATGCGGCGAGGGTCTTCAGATAGGCCATGCTCTCGGCGATCGCGGCGAGCGGGGGCTGGACCCATGGCGGTTCCTGCTCGATGAACCAGCTCCTGATCGGCGCGGCCTTGGCGGCGGCGAAGACCGATGGCCAGTCGATGCTGCCCTTGCCGATCGGCACGGTGGTCAGGTCGTCGGCGATCCGCCCCGGCTTGCGTTCCTTCGTCGCGATGTCCTTGACGTGGAGCAGCTCGATCCGCGCGCCATGCTCCTTCAGCACATGCGCCGGATCATGCCCGGCCGCGGCGGCCCAGCCGAGATCGAGCTCGAACGCGACGAGCGCGGGATCGGTGTGCTCGAGCAATTCGTGGAACGCGACCTTGCCGTCATAAGCGAGGAATTCGGCCGGATGGTTGTGATAGGCGAAGCGCATGCCGAGCGCTTTCGCGCGCGCGCCGATCTCGTTCATCCGCGCGGCGTTGCGGCGCCAGTCGTCGAGCGTCATCGCCTCGGCGACGGCCTGGATCCAGGGGCGCTTCGGATCGAGCGGTTTCGCCGAGGCGGGGGAAGAGGCCACGAAAAATTTTACGCCGACCTCGCGCGCGGCGGCGAGCTTGGTTTCGAATTCGTCCATCAGATCGCGCATCGAATAATGGCAGGAGACGCAATCGAGCCCGGCGGCGGCCACGCCCTTGCGAAAATCGGCCGGCGACAGACCGACCCAGCCGGCGGCCTCGACCCGGTCATAACCGATCGCCTTGACCGATTTCAGCGTGCCGGCGAAATCCTTCGCCAGATCGTCCTTCACTGCCCAGAGCTGGAGCCCCGGCGGAAGCCCTAGCGGCATGGCATGGGCATCGGCCGGCAGAAACGCGGTGGCAATGGCAGCGCCTGTGGCACCGAGAAAAGTACGGCGATCGAGCATCGGACCCCTCCATCGGGAGTCGCGGGCTGGCGCCGCTTCCTTCGCACCTTGTTGTGCGCTCCCATCCTATATGATTGACCGGGAGGCGCGGCGATGCAAGCCGCAACAACAGCCGCCGGTCGCGCCATGCGACCGCGCGGCCAGATCAGAGCGCGCCGCTCCACACCCCGATCATGATGACGAGGGGAAAGCTGGCGAGGATGACGGGCATGATCTGCTTCACGGGATGTCTCCTGCGCGCGGGGCAGCGCCGGACGACCGGCGCTGCCCTTTTGCGGTGAGTGGAAAGGCGGGGGTCGTTCAGAAACGATAGCCCGCGCCGAGCAGGACCTGGTGACGCGAAACATCGTCGCCATAGTCGCTGTAGCGATATTCGGCCTTGGCATAGAGATGGTCGCCGAGCATCTGCTCGACGCCGGCACCGATGCGGTAGCCATCTTCATTGGTGCTCACCGTGGAGACGGTGTTGCCGGTGGTGCCGCCAAGCGTGGTGCGCAGGCGGAACTGGCTGTTGGCATAGCCCGCCTTGACATAGAGCAAGGTGCTCGGCGCGACCTTGGCGCCCAGGCGCATCGACACGTCGATGTCGCGGCCGGTGGTCAGGTGAAAATTGGTGGTGCCGATCGACGCGTCGGCGCTGCCCGAAACCTGCCAGCCGATGCCGGCCTCGGCGCCGATCGTGAAGCGGGAGCCGATCGGCAGATCATAGCCGATCGCGCCGCCGATCCGCAGGCCGTCGACACTGTCCTGATCGGACGGAACGCCGACATCGGCGTGAGTCGACTCATAGCCGAAGGTTGCTTCGACGCGGGGACCGGTGAAGCTGTGCGCCTCATCCTGCGCGCAGGCAGGAGTAGCCGCGAGCGCGGCGGCGAGAGCAAGAACGAAGAGAGTGGTACGCATTACTAGTCTTTCCTTGAATATTCCCCGGTCCTTTGCCGGGTGACGTCGGCGGCCTGGATTGGCCGCGCTGAGGGCCGCTAACGGGAACGGTTGCGCAATGAACCTGCCGCGCGACCGGTGCGACGAATCGTCGTCGAGCATGGCCGGTGGCCCGACGAATGATACCGAAACGGGCTTATCGCCCCTTGTTGCCGGGGCGCGCGGCTGCCGTCGGCGAGAAAAAGGGAAGGAACCGGGCCCCAACGCAAATCGACCACCCGAACCCATGGTCCGGATGGCCGATGCCGGCGCCGCCAGTGAGGGGCAAAGGCGAACGCTGCGTACCGTCATCGCCGGGGGGGCTTGGTTAGACGGTACGGCAGCCTGTCTGACGCATTCGCCTTTCATTGTCCGCAACGTTGCGACGGGGGTGCGACCAACCTGTTGCGGTGCGGCATGGCGCCGTAGAGCGGGCAAGAAGAGGATTCACGCGAAGACGCGAAGGGGCTTTGGGGCGGGCAGCTCGCCCGATCGCCGGAGAAATGGGTCAACCCGCGGCCGTGGGAGCCGTACGGTTCACCTCTCGCGCACCTTCTTCGCGTCTTCGCGTGAATCTCCTCGCGGCCTGTCGAAGCCGGCCGCCTGATGGCGATCCGGCTACGCCTTCAACCGGTGCCGCACTTCGCCCCAGTGGCGCGGGCCGACGCGGACGACGGCGCCCGATTTCAGCTCGAGCACCATGTGCCGCCCGATCGCGCTGATCCGCAGCACCGAGCCCGGCCGGACAAAGGCGGAGCGGTGGACCCGGATCATGTGCGCCGGATCCAGCCCCTGTTCGAGCGCGCCCATGGTGATGCGGATCATGTGGCTGCGTTCCGGCGTATGGAGCAGCGCATAGTCCTTGGCCGCCTCGATCCACTCGATCGACTCCACCGGCACGCGAATCTCGCCGCGCGAGGTGGGGATCCAGAATTCCTCCTGATAGGCGCCGCGTGGCGCGGGCGCGGAATCGTCCGCCTCGTCGTCATTGTCGGCGACGCCGGCGACCGGCGTTTCGGCCGGGGCAGTCGCGGCCAGCCGCCGCAACACCGAGCGGATGCGCGCCAGCAGCTCGCGCGGCTCGAACGGCTTCATGATATAATCGTCGGCGCCCAGCTCCAGCCCGACGACGCGGTCGATCACGTCGCGGCGCGCGGTGAGCATGACGATGCCGATGGTCGGGTTCAGCGCGCGCAGCCGGCGCGCGATGCTGAAGCCGTCCTCGTCGGGCATGGTCACGTCGAGCACAACGAGCGTCGGCATGCCGCGCCCGAGGATGATATCGAGATCGGCGCCGCCGCCGGCCTCGTCCACGTCCATGCCCTGCTCGCGCAGATAGGCGGCGACCGGCTCGCGCAGGTCTTCCTCGTCGTCGACGACAACAATGTGCGGATTGGCTGGGGTGGTCATGCGAGATCCATCTGCTTGAGGAACCGGTGCACCGCATCGGGCATGAAGGGCTTTTCGAGGACGGGACGCTTGACCTCCTCGAGGAACCGGGCGGCCGCGACGCCCAATGTATCGCCGGTGGCGAAGGCGACGCGGTCGAGCAGGTCGGGCCGCTCGGCCGCAATCCAGGCATGGAGCTGCGGCCCGTCGATGCCGGGCATGCGCAGGTCGCTGATCACGAGATCATAATATCCCGTGGCGAGCTTTTCCTGCGCCGCGCGGCCGCCGACGGCGATGTCGCAGGCAAAGCCCTCGATCGACAGGAAGTCGGCGAGCGATTCGGCGATTTCGAGCTCGTCGTCGACGACCAGGGCCTTGCGTGCCGGGGCCTCGACTTCGGGCGCGGGCTCCTCCGCGACGGCCGGCTGGGCGCGCTCGGCGTCGATCGGCAGGGTCAGGCGGAAACAGGCGCCGCGCGCGGCGGGCACCAGCTCGAGCCGGCCGCCATGCGCCTCGGCCAGGCCTTGCGAGAAGGACAGGCCGACGCCGGTGCCCTGGCCCTGCGGCTTGGTGGTGAAGAAGGGCTCGAAGATGCGGCGGCGCGCCTCTTCCGGAATACCCGGGCCATTGTCGGCGACGTCGAGGATGACGGTGCCCGGCTCGTGGCCGATCCTGGTGCGCACGGTCAGCGCGCGGTCGGGCACGCCGGCCTCGACCAGAGCCTGTTGCGCATTGACGATCAGGTTGATGATGATCTGGTGGAGCTGGTCCGAATCCGCCGAGATGTTGGGCAAAGCGGGGGCAAGATCGCGGGTAGCGGCGATGCCGTCGTTGCGCAGGCCATATTCGGCAAGGTCATAGGCGGCATTGGCCACCGCGTTGAGATCGACCGGCTCGCGCTCGGGCCGTTTCTGGCGCGCCATGGCGAGGAAGGTCTGGACGATGCGGGCGCAGCGATCGGCGGCGCGGCGAATCTTCTGCGCGCGCTCGGCGAGTTCGCCGCCGCGCGACTGGCGCTCCATCATCACCGCCTGGGCGACGACGATCGACAGCGGGTTGTTGAGTTCGTGACTGACCCCGGCGAGCAGCGAGCCGAGCGCCGACAGTTTCTCGGTCTGGTAGAGTGCCTCGCGCGAGCGGGCCAGGTCCGCCTCGGCGCGCTTGCGCTCGGTCAGGTCGAGGGTGAAGCCGCCGGTGCGCGCGACCCCGGCGCCAGTGATCGGGAAGACCATCGACAGGACATGGGCGATGTCGCCCATGCCGGTGAGCGCGATCTCGGCGCTGGCGACCTGGCCGTCCTGGGCAAGTTGCTCCAGCCGGTTCAACTCGGCGGTGATATCCGCCGGGAAGATCTCGTCGGTATGCGCGCCGTACAGCTCCTCCGGGCTGCGGCCGAGCGCCTTGGCGAATTCGGGATTGACCCGGATATAGCGCCCCTCGCCATTCTTCAGGTGCATTGCGACCGGCGCGTTTTCGAGAAAGGCGGAGAGCTGCGCCTCGCTTTCGGCGAGCCGTTCTTCCGAATGGGCGCGTTCCAGCACGGCGAGCGTGCGGTCTGCGAGATCGCGGACCAGGTCGACTTCGCTGTCGGTCCAGATCCGGGGCCTGTCCTGCTGCACCGAGAGCACCGCCACGATCACGCCCGCCCGCATCATCGGCAGGGTCAGCACCGCCGCGATCTGCAGCGAGTCGAACAGCGGCCGGTTCTGCTCGTCGAACCGCGGGTCGGTCGCGACGTCGTTCACCCGGACCGGCAGGCCGCTCATATGCGCCGCGGCCAGCTTCGTGCCGAGCGCGGCGGAAGGGTAGCGCTGGTTGACGATGCTGGGCAGGCCGGTGGTCCATTCCTGGAGCACGCACAGCGAGGCGCCGTCGTCTTCGGCCTCGGCGAAATTGGTGCGCATCGCGCCGAGATGCTCGCCCAGCGCCGCGAGCGTCTCCGCCAGGATGTCGCGCGCGTTGGTATGCTGGCGGATCCGGTCGTTCCAGGACAGCAGGAACGCCTGGTTGCGCTCGCGTTCCTGCAGCGCGGCCTGGGCATGGGCGCGTTCGAGCGCGACCCAGGTGCGCTCCGCGATGTCGCAGATCAGCTGGATCTCGCCGTCATGCCAGCGCCGTGCTTCCTTGTGCTGCACCGACAGGGCGGATCGCATGCGGCCGCCCTGCACCAGCGGCGCGCTGACAAAGGCCCGGATATCGGCGCCGAGATAGCGCGCGACCGCGGCCGGCTCGAGCCGCGGGTCGTTCGCGACATCCTCGTAGCGGATGATCTCGCCGGCGGTCCATTCGCGGTCGACCGCGGCGCCGACGCTCTGCAGCAGGAAGCTGTTGCCGCGGATGCTGGAGACGGCGTGTCGCCACTCCCCCGTCACGGTGAACATCTTTCCCGTCGGGTCGCATTCGGCATAGGTGGTGCGGGTGGCGCCGAGATGCCCGCCCAGCCATTCGAGCGTGGTCGCGATGATCGCGTCGGGCGAGGCCTCGCCGCGAATCCTGTCGCTCCAGTCGATCAGAAAGGCCTGGTGGCGTTCGCGTTCGAGCAGCTCGGCTTCGGCGCGGGCGCGTTCGAGCATCACCCAGACGCGCTCGGCGACGTCGCGCAACAGCTGGATCTCACTGTCGCGCCAGTGGCGCGGGGCGTTGTTCTGTACCGAGAGGGCGGAGCGGACCTTGCCGTTCTCGACCAGCGGAATGCTGACGAAGGCCTGGATTTCGGTGGCGAGATAGGCGGGCACGCGCCCTTGCTCGATGCGCGGATCGGTGACGATATCGTCATAGCGCACGATCGCGCCCGCGATCCATTCCTGCTCCACCATGTCGCCCACATCGTCGAGCGAGAAGCTGCCGCCGGCGATGCTGATCACGTCGGCGCGCCATTCGCCCTGGATATGGAAGACGCGGCCGCTGTCGTCGCTTTCGGAAAAGGTCGCGCGGGTGACGCCGAGATGACGGCCGAGTGCCTCCAGGGTGGTCTGCATGATCGCGTCGGGCGAGGCCTGGCCGCGCACCCTGTCGCTCCAGGCGAGCAGAAAGGCCTGGTTGCGCTCACGCTCCTGCAGCGCCGTCTCGGCGCGCGCGCGGGACAGGGTTGCCCAGACCCGCTCGGCCAGCTCCTCGCACAATTCGATCTCGTCGCGAGTCCAGATGCGGACCGCGGTGTCGAGCACCGCCAGCATGGCGACGGGCCGGCCTTCCTTCACGATCGGTACGTTGATGCTGGACCGCACGCCCATCAGGTCGGCGGCGCGCTGCACCGGGTCCTCCGCCGAGCGGCCGAGCAGGTGATTGTCCTCGACGACCCGGCTCTCGTTCCAGTCATAACGCTCGGCAAGGCTGGCAAAGGCCTTGTTCAGCCCGAACCGGTCGGCGGCGCCGCGCTGGGGCACGCCGCCCATCGCGTGGAACACGTCGAGCGTGTCCGCGTCGCCACCCTCGGTCTCGCCATAGAGCATGTGCGGGATGCCGAGATGCTCGGCCAGGATGCGCGACAGGCCGGTCAGGATCGCGTCGGCATTGCTCAGGTCGCGCGACTGGTCGTGAAAAGTGCGCAGCACCGCCTGGCGCCGGTCGTGCGCCTGCTTGTCGCTGAAATCGATCTGCACCCCGCACCAGCGCACGACGGTGCCGCTCGAGTCGCGGATCGGGACGGCCTTGCTGAGGAAGGGACGGTAGGAACCGTCGGGGCAGAGCATGCGCAGCACCACGGTCGAGGTCTCGCCCGCATCCCAGGACTGTTTCCAGGTCTTCAGCGCGAGCGGCAGATCGTCGGGATGGCAGATCCCGCTCGGGTCGCCCTGCTCAGCGCTGGTCCCGCCGAACATCTCGTACCACTGGCTGTTGGCCCAGCGCAGCACGCCATTCTCGTCGCCGACCCAGCACAGGCCGGGCAGATTCTCCGCGAGCATGCGGAACTGCTCTTCGCTTTCGCGCAGCTCGGCGACGGCGCGCAGCTGCGACAGCGTGTCGGCCGGATAGCGGTCGCGAATGGCGTCGGTGCCGGGTCTGTCCTGCATGCTGCTCTGCCCCTCTTGTCCGACATGATAGCGCCATTCCGGTGCTTTGCAGAAGAGCGGGCCTGCAGCCCGGTCGCGGGCAATGTCGGATTCGTCGCAGCTTCGTCGCATTCGTCGCAAGCCGCAGCCGTTAAGCTGCTGGATCGCGCAGGATTAATGCCATGGAAAGTGTATCCGCCGGCTCCGGCATCAATGCACCAAAGGGCGGAGAATCCCTTCGAAATCTCGCCGTGGGGTGTTTTGCGTCGATCTGCCGCGACCGGCTGGCCGACGAGCTGCTGGTTTTTTCGCGCAGCCGGCCGGACGTCGACATCGGCGTGCACGAAATGCAGCGCGGCGCGCTGCTGCCGGCGCTCCGGAACGGCAACCTGTCGCTCGCGGTGCTGCCGGGCAAGCCAGAGCCCTACACGCATTCGATCGGCCTGTGGCACGACCGGGTGCTGGTGGCGATGCCGCCCGGCCACCGGCTGGCCGCTTCGGCGACGGTCAGGCCGGCCGATCTGCGCGACGAGATCTTCCTGACCTCGCAGCAGCAGTTCGGCGGCGACATGCACCGGTTCCTGGCCCAGCGAATCCTGCCGATCGGGCCAGCGCTGAACACGACGATCATCGATCTCGGTCCGCCCCGGATCCTCGCCCGCGTCGCCCAGGGCGAGGGTATCGCGCTGATCAGCGGCAGCCATGAGGAATTGCTGGGCGACGGGCTGGTGGTGCGGCCGGTCGATGCGGTCGGCGCGCTGTTCCCGGTGCGGGCCTATTGGATCCAGGAGGACCCGGCCGAGCCGCTGGCCGGCCTGATCGCCAGCCTGAAGGCGCGCGCCGGGCCGTTCATTGCGCGCTAGCGCCGGATGGTGGTGGGCCCGTCGGGATTCGAACCCGAGACCTACAGATTAAAAGTCCGCTTGCGGGCCTTATGATTCAACGCGTGTTCCGACAGATTCTCGATTTGTGCGCCTTCCGCCTATCAATGGCTTGGCTTGATTGTCGGAATGCTTCCTCGCGACCCTTGAGCGGGCAACAGCGATCGTGCGAGAGTGCATCTGCACGTCGCGCAGGGGAAGATAGATGAGCGATCAGCCGACCGTCGACCAGCTCTGGGAACAGGATCGGGCGCTGCTCGCTGAGCATGGGCCCAGCCACATTGCGGACATATGCCAGACGATCGAGGTCCGCCGCTCCGAGGGCAGGATCGCCGATGCCGAAGAGCTCGAGGAGCAATGCCGGCGCATGCGCGTCATCCTGCTGACCGATGCCGAGCTATGGACCGCTTACCAGAAGACGGACGGCGAACCCGGCGACGCAGAGGCCGATCGACTGGCGCTCGAACTGGAATATCGCGGTCTCGACACCTAGGCAGCGGCGCTTTTTGCGTCGCCCTGGCGCTCCCATTCGACAAGCCACGGCCCATCGCGGACGAGGGAGACCGGGTCGGCCATGTCCTCTCCCTCGAACAGCGCGATCGCGTCGCCCGCCAGGATCTTTGTCTCGGACGTAGGCGGACCGCCTTCGTCCTGCAGGGCGCGCAGCTCGTACCGCACACCGTCCAGCACGCCGAACATGATCGTCACGTCGTCCCCGGCGATCGAATAGGCACCCTCCGAACTGTCGTCCTCCTGGCACAGCACCATGCCGTCGAGCAGCTGAATGCGGGGCGTCGTGGCGCGGTCGAACGCGATGCCTTCGTCGATGATGAACCAGGTGCCCGCGAGCGGATCGATACTCATTTCCCATGACTCCGAGTCGGCCGATGGGTAGAACAATATGAGAACAAACCGCCCGTGTCGAGTCACCCTTGCGCCCACCGATCGCGCGCGCCACCTTGTCGGCATGTGCAACCGCGCCCGCCTCGATCACGATCCAGAAACCCTCCGGGAGCGCTTCGGCGCGAAGTGGCTGGCCCCGCGGCCCTTGGAAAACACGTTCGACTGGAAGGACCTGGCGCCCAACAAGCGCGCCTATGTCGTGCGCGAGGATGAACGCGGCCGCGGCATCGACCTGATGCCTTGGGACGTGCTGCGCGGGCAGGCAAGCTGGGCGATGACCAACGTACGGGACCTCGACAAGCCGCAATGGCGGGCCTTGGCGTCCGATCCTGCGAACCGATGCCTCGTGCCGCTCACCGAGTTCTGCGAGTGGACGAAAGACAAGATCGACCTCGGCGACGGCAAGCCGCCGCTCAAGGGCGAAATGTGGTTCCAGGCGGCCGATCAGCATATCTTCGCCGTCGCCGGCTTCTGGCAGCGCACGATCAAGGGCAACGGCTTTGCGATGATGACGTGCGATCCGAACGAGTTGGTCGCGCCGATCCACCCGAAATCCATGGTTACGATTCTGCGCAACGCCGATTGGGATCGCTGGATGACCTGCGACTATGCCGGCGTCGTGGAGCTGCAGCGCCCCTATCCGGCCCGGAAGATGACGGTGCGCGGGCCTGAGTTCCCGACCCGCATGCCTGCGGCCGAGGAAGCGGTCACCGGCGACGCGCCCGACCCGGCACCTTGACGTTCAACGCCACATGCTCGCTCACGTCGCTCAACCCCTCTGGACCAATGGCACGACCCATTCCGGCAGCGGCGGTGGGTTGGGGCGCCTGTCGCGGCCCTCTCCGGTCCCCCAGTCCCGCTTAACCAGCAGCGCCGGCCTTTCCTTACAGGTCCGGCAAATCAGGCGCTCGGCGGCAATGTGCAGCGTCACCTTGAGGCCCATCTGATAGATCAGGCTCTCGGGCGTGAAAACAACGACGCGCGAGCATTTGCAGCGTGTCGCGATTTCGAGGTGGTGACCGACCAGCTGGGCTAGCGGGCGGTTCTCCGGGGCGTTCGGATCGGCTGCGACTCGGGGTGACATCGGCGGAACATTGCCGGAACATCGGCGGGGTGCAATACGTGGCGCGCGTCTCACGCGCTCGCCGCGATCGAGCGCGCGGCACCCTCGGAATGCACGACGCGCGGGTCGCGCGTAACGCCATAGACGTAATATTCGCCGTCGATCAGCCAGCACTCGACGCCACGGCCCAGGGTGAAAATCAGCCGCATATCACGCCTCCCCAATCGAGCCGTCGCACTCGCGGACCGGACAGCCGAGGCCGTCCGGGTGCGCGTCGAGCTGCGACCGGGTGGTGCGGAACGAGAAGCCGCAGCAGTCGCAAACGCACTTGAGCATGCGGGTGGTCTGCTTCGGCTTGCCGGAGTGGAACTCGGTCAGCGGAGCGCCCGGCATCGGCCCCAGCTCAGCGAGGATCGGGAGGGCCCATTCCCGCCAGCGTGCGCCGGCAACGGTGGCGGTCATCTTGCCTTCAAGGCCGAGGGCGACGGCGCAGCGTTTAAACGCCCCGCCATGCTTGGCAGCGAGGCCGACAGCGGCATGCACGGCCTCATGGGTCAGCACGTCGGCAACGCGGGTATCGGCGTTCAGCGACGGCCGCAGGAAGATCTCGAAATGACCGTCGCCTGACGAGGTGGTGCCCCAGCACTCGCCGATGGCCCGGCCGCGCATCCCGGCGGACGGGAAGCCGATCGAGGCCCGGACCTTCTTCGGGAGCGGGTAGCCGACCCGCTCGAAGTGGGGGCGGGCGGCGTCGAGAAAGGCGTTCAACCATTCTTCGCGGGTGGCGTAGCGGCTGCTGGTCTGGGTCTTAGTGAGCATCGGTCGTTCCTCATTTCCGTTGCTCATTGTGTAGAGCATCGCTCAACACTCTGCAACAAGAAAATGTAGAGCGGCGCTCAACTATTTTCCTTGACCCGCACCTCCATATCTGTAGAGTGATGCTCAACAGCAACGGAGGCAATCAGATGGAAATCACTTCGGTTCGGGATCGTCGGGTCAAGGCTCTGGTGGAGGATCAGGAACTGACGTCGGTCGCAGGCCTGACGGCCATCGAAGTTCGCAAGATCGCGGAAATGCTGACCGCCATCCGCGTGATGACTGACCCGGTCCAGCTGCACGTTGTTCCCCAGTGGCGCGCCCATGAATTGAAGGGCGCCCGCAAGGGGACGTGGAGCCTGACCGTCACCCGGAATTACCGCCTGACCTTCTTCGTCGATATCAAGGAGCAGACGGTGTCGGTGCTGGATTACGAGGACTACCACTGAGGGGCCTAGCGCCCCTCAACTTTTTGTTGAGTGTCGCTCAACTTTATGTTGCCATGTGTAGAGCGGCGCTCTATATCTGCTAGGGTAGAGGAGTGCTCCCATGACTAAGCGCGATACGAGCCAATACAAGATTACCGATCCGGTCGAGATGCTCGTTCGGACTCAGCCGCCGATCGACAAGCATCCGGGCATCTTCATCAAGGAAACGCTGCTGCCCGCCTACGGGCTGAGCGTCTCCGAAGCGGCCCGCCGCCTCGGCGTCGATCGCGCCGGGTTCCATGTGACCTTGAGCGGGAAATACGATGTGAGCCGCGATCTGGCGTACAAGCTGGGGGCGCTGATGCGCGACGAGGTCGCCGACTTCCTGATCGCGTACCAGACCGCCTATGACAAACAGCGGGAGGCCGAAAAGCGCGAGGCATACAAAAAATGGATTCCGCGTGCCGAACCAGTCGCCGCCGATGGCTGACACCATGATTGAACGCATCGCCCGCGTCCTGTGCGCTCGCGAGGGGCGCGACCCGGACGAGGTCTGTATCGGCGAGGGCGCCGCCACCGGCCGGACATGGACCCGCTGGCAGGCCTTCGCGACCGAGGCCGACGATGTCCTCGCGGCGATGCGCGAGCCGACGTTCGAAATGATCGCCGCCTGTGGCGACCTGATCGGCTCGCAACAGGAGCACTGGAAGCGCTCGATCGACGCGGCGCGGGCTGGCGCCTGATCTGCGACGGACAAAAAAATAGCGTCCGGAGCCAAGCCCCGGACGCCATCACCGTTCATCGTCGCCTGTGAACCAGTCAGGGCGCGGCTGAGAGCACGATAGGCGGGCAGGCGTCGGCAAGTGCCAGCGTCGTGTTGGCCGTGTCGATCGCAGCCTGGCGTGCGACAGGATCCTTGATCGACGCAGCCGCGCGGATCGCGGTCTCGGCCGAAGCGCGCACGCTGATCTGGTGCGAGCACACATAGTCGGAGATCTGGCGATCGGTCGCGCATCCGGACAGGAGTGCGACAGCCGCGAGAATGGGAAGCACGAAAAGAGCGCTCATATAACGTTTCCTTTATGGGGCGGTTGCCGCGAGGGCGCGCGGCACGCTTCCGGCTAGGCCGGAACTATTTGGCCTCGTCGTCGCCGATCGGCGGGCTGGCCTCGGCCTGCCGGCGCACGAGATCCGCATTTTGCGTTGCCAGCTCGCCTCCACTCTTCGTTGCCTGGAATGCCCAGCCGACCGGGCCATTGAGCCACGCCGTGATGATCAGCGCCGTGGCGATCGTCTTGAAGAAGTCGTCGCGTAGCAGCGACCGATCCGCCCACATCATGAGCAGGATGATCAGGACGAGGGCGAAGCACGCGAGGCTGATCCAGCCGCGACCATCAGGCTTGGCGATGCTCAGACGGATGACGATAGGAAGCTTCATGCGTAATATCCCCAGTTGATCGGCGTGCCGGCCGCGCCGGGCTGATGCCCGCGCATGCCCCGTGCGCGAGGGTCGAAGCTGACGTGAACGACCTTTCGCCCGCTCTCCAGGATGAGCTGGTCAATCTTCAACTTGCGGGCCTTCATCGCCGCGGCGATCGTCCGCGCGAGATCCTCGGCCGTCATGCCGTCGACCACGATATCGGCGGCGAAACCCATTGGGTGCGCCGAGGTGGGCGTTCCCCCGACCCGTCGGTTGACCTCGGGGTTCCGGTACGCCGAATTGACGTGCACCGGCTTTTTGACGAGGGCGCGGACCGCTTCCAACCCGGGGGCCAGATAAACCCTCATGTTCGTCAGGTGGACTGCGATCGGCGTGTTCGGGATACCGAGCTTCCGGGCCGTGTCCGACACGGTCAGCTCCTCGAGCGTGAAGTTGGGCGAGAGGTTCATTGTGGTTCCTTTCCGTCATCGCTGCGGAGCTTGCTGGCCGACGTCGGGGCATCCATGCCCAGCATCGCCCGGCCGAGCGTCGATGCCTGCGAATCGAGCCTCCGTTTCAGGCCGGTGATTTCATCCTCGAGCCCGCGGACTTCGGCGCGGAGCTGGTCGGTCTCGCGCTGGCAGGCGTGCCGATATTCGGTGTGGCGCTCTTCCTGGTCGGCCAGATCACCGCGCAGCTTGCGGTTCTCGACCTGAAGGCTCTCCACCTGTTTCGCGTATCCCTCGCGCCGCGCGAGGCGATCGTCCGCGCTGAGCTTGCGCGTCTCTCTCCACTCTCGAAGTAGCCAGCCGCCGAACATCATCACGCCGGTCCACGTCCCCGCGCCTGTGATCGTAAGGCCGTTGATGCCGAACAGGTTGCCCGGTGCTGGCGGTGCCGCCGCCGTGAGGAGGAGCAGCGCGGCGGCGGCAATTGCGATGCGCGCGCGATCACGGCCGGCAGCGCCGGAGAAGCTGGACAGGTTTATCAAGGCTGGGCTCCCGGTGTTCTGGGGATTGCTGGAGATCGATCGACGCGCCTACGGCGCGCTGTCCCCCGTCACCGCCTCGACCAGCGCGGCCGCGATCTCCGGAGGCAGGCTCAACGCCGCCGGCACATCCGGCGCGGGCGCCTGGCCGGCGTCGACCAGCTGCGTCTCGAACGTCGTCGCGCGCAGCGACTGGTTGCCCGCCGCCGTGCTGGCGATGATCGCTGCCTGGCGCAGCTGCGCATTCTCCTCGGACAGGGCGATGACCTGCGCGGCGAGCTGGTCGATCGCGGCGCCCGCGCTCTCCAGTGCCATCTCGGCGAGGCTCAGTGTCTCTTCGGTGGTCAGTTCCTCGGGCATCGCGATATCCTCAGGCAAGGGTGAGCAGGTCGTTGGCGGTCATCTGGGTGAGGATGATCCGGGGATTGTCGCCGCCGAACATCACGTCGGCCGGATAGCCCTGGATCACCATCTTCGCGGCGTGGCTGTTGAGGGTGGCGGTCGTGCTGGCGATCGTTGCGTTGAACGTCGCGTCGAACAGCTCGCGTCGCCGCGCCTGCACTGCCCAGTCGTGATAGTCCGTCCAGATCGCGCCGAACCCGAAGCCGCCGATCAACGTCCCGACGCCGGTCCGGTTGAGCCCGCGCGGCTCCTGCGTCGTCAGGAACAGGGGCGACATGTCGGAAAAGGGCACCGTCCCCGCCACATGCGTATAGGCCGAGCCGGTGCCCGAAAAGCTGAGCGGCGTGTCATTGAAGTAGCCAACAATCGTTCCGTTGGTCTGGTCATAGGCGCCACAGACCCATGTCCACTGCCCTTGAACAAGTGCGGTACCACCGAACGCTACGGCCTTGCTGGTCGCGTTGAGCACAAGCTGGTTGGCCGCGTCATTGGCGGTCATCTTCAACAGCCCGCCGGCGCTGATCTGGATGGTCATCTTTGCCTGAGAGCCGGTCTTCCCGACCGTCCAGCTGGCGAGATACGGCGCCGATGCGAGGTTATCGACCTTGACCCAGAAGGCGAACGACAGGACGTCGCTGTCCGGCACGCCGTGATCTTCCATGCCGTACATCGAGAAGCCGGTCGCACCGATGTTCATCTTGACCGGCGTCGT
This sequence comes from Sphingomonas sp. P2_B6, assembly GCF_056404755.1. Lineage (NCBI taxonomy): Bacteria > Pseudomonadati > Pseudomonadota > Alphaproteobacteria > Sphingomonadales > Sphingomonadaceae > Sphingomonas > Sphingomonas sp. P2_B6. Next base: position 212,493 of record NZ_JBFUDK010000003.1, on the reverse strand, counting down.
CTGGGTCGACGGACGTCCGATATAGATGTCCACCGCCTCGATCCGCGAGAAGCCGTTCGCCGCCGTCAGCTTGACGTAGAGCGTATAGATCAGCGGCGCGAGCGCCCCGGTGTTGGACCGGTAGATGTTGCCGCTCGGGTCGATCGTGAAGACGCCGTCCCAATTGCCGGCGACGATCGCCGCCCTGATCGCGGTGCCGCGCATGCCGAGGGTGCCGACCAGGCCGCCAGCGGCGATGTCCAGCGCTGCCCGGAATTTATAGCCGGGCGGCGTGAACGGGGCGCCCGTCCCTTCCACGGCATGCGCCCAGTCGCGGCCCAGCTCGGCGATGTCGCCATAGCCCGATTGCGAGGGATGCTTGGGATCGGCAGTGAGCGTGCTGCCGGCGCCATTCGCGCCGTGATGGCGATACCAGGTGCGGTTGACGCTGTCCCACACGATTCGCCCGTCGTCATAGGTCAGAATACCGGTCGGCGCTCCGGCATTGGTGAGCGGAGGGGCATTGTTCTGGATCACGTCAGACACGGCGTTCGAGCCGAACCGGGTGAGCGGTCGCTGGCGCAGCACGCGAGTCTGGTACAGGTCCGGGCCGTTCCGCGTGCCGCCCTTGGTGATCATGTAACGGCGATAGTCGATGACGTCGGCGCCGAAGGCGGCCCGCATCTCGCGGGCATAATATTCGGCGTCGGCCGCGTAGCGCGAGCCTTCGGCGCCGGCCACGTCGACCGGGCCGGGGAGAAAGATCGCGCATTTGGCGCCGCCCGTCTGAAGCGCCTTGATCGCCGTGACATTGGCCTTTGTCGTGACGGTCGCCCACTGCCGATCATTGAGCACGCCCAGATCGTTCAGGCCGGTGAAGAGGAACAGGTTCTGCCCCTTCACCGTCGCGGACGCGGCGCCGTATGTCGTCAGCGTCTGGGCACTGGTGGTGCCGCCGACGCCCGAATTGACGATCGTTCCGCCCGAGGTGACCATCGCGGTGAGCTGCGCCGGGAAGGACAGCGGCGAGCCGACGCCGAATGCGGTGCTGTCGCCGTAGCAATGGTAATTGGCCGACAGCACCAGGTTCGGGCGCGTGATCAGCGACTGCTCGCGGTCATAGGTGACGATGTCGAGATCGCGGCGCATCGGCGCGGCGAGAATGTTCGCCATCGCCGCGTATCCTTGCGCGAGCGCCGAGGCCGTCGTGGCGGTCACCTTGGCCTCGGTGGCGCCGGTCGCGCCGTCCGCCGCCACCGCTGCGGCATTGACCGTCTGGGTCTTGAGGTCGTTGACGACGGTCAGGGCACTGCCCAGGCCCGACGCCGAGGCTGCGGCGCTATTGACCATCGCCGCCATCTGGATGAGGTAATCTGCTGCTGTGGGCATATCCGATCCTTCAGGCGATGCGGGCGCGGACGAGCGGCGCGAAGTTGGCAGCAGCGCCGAGGGCGATCGCGCCTGGCGACGCGGGCAACGCGCCAAAAGCCTGCGCGGAGGTTTTGAACGTAAGGCTAAACATCGAACCGGCGGCCGAACCCATGTGTGCCATGGCGGGGAGCGCTGCCGCGCGGACGTTGAAGGCGTCGCTGCACAGGCACGCAAACCAGTAGGTTGTGCCCCTCGACATCGTAAGGCTGACCGCCGCATTCTTGATAGCAGCGGTCGACGCGTCGACCGGCGCGGCCGACGAGACAAGCAGGCTCGTCGGCACGCCGCCGCTGTCGGAATAAATTCCGAGCGACATCGCCGCTGCGGCAAGGCCTCCGACAACCTCGCACTCCAGCCGGTCGATCGTTACGTCGCGACATGGACGGAACGGAACGAAATAGACCTGGTTGGCGACGGCGGCGATCGTATTGAGGCCCCCGGCATTGATCACGGGCTGGACATAGTCGCCGCTCGCGACGGGAAAGGGGGCATGCACGCCGTGAAGGCCCGTCAGCACGCCGCCCGACAGCCGGAGCAGCCCGGCGAGCGTCAACTGCTCGATCGCGCCGTTGCCCGCCGTGGAACGTCCAAGCAGCACACCCGCCGCCGCCGTGAGCAGCGAGGCGCCGACATCGCCCGAATAACCCACCTGTGTAAGGGCGGTGTAGAACGGGGTCGTTGCCGTGCGCTGATAGACGATCAGGGCGCCGCCCTCGTTCGAGGTGAACAACTCGCCCGATGGGATCGCTGCAACGCCGGCCGCCCGCGTCGCATAATAGCGGCCCATCGAAATCAGCACCGCCGCCACGAACGCGACAATCTCCGCAGCCACCTCCGCAGACGCTGCGGCCAAGGTCGCCCCCGCCTCGGTCGCCCCGACGGCGGTATCCTGCGCTTGACCGATCGTCGTCAGGGCATCGGCAATTGCCGATCCGACCGTTCCGTCGACGCTGTCGCCCTGGGCCTTCGCATAGTCGCCCTGATTGTGCGCATAATCGCCTTCGGTATGGGCGTAGGTCGCAGCGCCTCCGATATAATCCGCCAGCGCCTCGGCAGTCGCCTCTGGGATAAGGCCCGCATCGAACGCCAGCTGGGCTGCCGAAAACCCCGGCGCGCCTTTCGCCGAGATGATCGTGCGGCGCGGAAATCGTTGGTCGAACAGGAAGCGGGTCGATGGCGCTGCGCTGTCGCCGGCCGCCGGCGTGACGTTCCCCGGCGACCGGTCGACGGCGAACTTACCCGCGATCCATATGTCGCGCCCGGAGCCGGTCAGTTCGGCGACCTCGTGTGCCAGGCGCAGCCGGTCTGCGCCCCAAAGGCTTTCCGTCTGTTCCCCATCGATCACGAAGCGCACGAAATGGCCGTCGCCATCGGTCAGGATATCGCCCGCGACGCTGACCAGTTGCTCGCGGTCCGTCGTCCGGTAGATGGTGAAGGCAAAGGACCGGCCCGACAGGTCGATCGTGCCGCCGGCGCCGTCGTCGAACGCCAGCTCGACGGTCACGGCCTCGCCCGCATAGCAGCGGCAGTCCCCGTTGACCGAGAAACGCGACGCAAGCGCGCTCATCGCCGAAACTCCAGCGTCATCAGCATAAACATTCTCCGGTGAGAGATTCTAGACGGGCAGGCCCCGCGCGATCCGACGCGCAACGATGCGCTGGACTTCCGCAGCGGCGGTTTCGGCGGCCCGGTCGATCACGACCTGGGCCAGTTCTTCCCTGGTGCAGCCGATGGCGTCGGCCTCGAGCTCGATCGCCGTCGGCAGGCCGAGGATCATGCGCGCCTCGATCAGCTTCACAGCGTGCGCGACTGCGCGGGCATAAGGACCGTGCGTCGAGATATGCTCCAGGTTGACGCGCTCCGCCGCCCGCTCCGCCGGTGTGACGAACGCCCCGCTCGCGAAATCCCAGTCTTCGTCGGGTCCTGGGAGCCGCGGTATCTCGACCCGGTTCGTGCCCCGCGCGCGGCCATTGCCGCGGTTGCTGTCAGAGCGATAGGTCGGCTCTTCCGCATGATATTCGGTGGTGCCATCTTGCATCTTCACTGCCCAGGGCATGCCTTGCTCCTAAGATGGCGTTGCGGTCGCCGAGCCGTACACCGCGTTGATTCCCTGCGATGATCCGGACGCGACGCCCTTGATCCTGACGCCAACCGTCGTCCCGGTGCCCAGGCCGGTGATCGACCTTGTCGCGCTGGTCGATCCCGGCACCGTGACGGCCCCCTTGGGCACCACGATCTGGTAATATTTCTGACCGCCTGTCTGGTAATCCGGTCCGCCGCTCGCGGTCGACCATGAGCTGCCGCCGTTCGTGGTGTATTCGACGAGCAGATCGAGGAACGTGTCGACCGGGTCCGTGGAACTCGGGTCGATGCTGCCCTGAGAGTTCTGGACGTTGAAGTTGACCGGGGCCGATACGTCCACCGTCCCGCCGGTGCCCGTCGTGACATCCGGGATCGTCGCGAGCAAAACATAGGACCCGCTGAGCCCGGGTGCCGCAAAGGAGTTGGTGCTGGCGGGCGGTCCCGCGCCCCCTCCACCGCCTCCGCCGCCTCCGCCCCCGGCCGGTGGCGGGGCATCATCGCGCAGGATCTTGAACACCTTGGTAAGCGGCACGCCGAAATAGTCGGTAAGCACGGTCACGGTAGTTTCGCCGGGCAGCGGCTGAGAGGCGATCTCGAACGTGCCGGGGAAGGGATCGCCCGTGCTGTCGATCGTGATCGTCACCCCGCCTGTCGCGGAAATGGAATAGGTCGTCAGGTCGCTGACATCGGTCGCGCCGAGCAGTCGCGCGATGCTGCCCTGCCGCGGCAACTGGCCCGCATCGATCGTGCCGGCATTGCTGGCGGTCACATGCACGTCGGGCGCATCGCCAAGCGCGTGCTGATTGAGCGAGGTGATATCGGAGATCGGCTCCCATGCCACGCCGCCCCACCGGAGCACGGCGCCGGTGACCGGATTTGTCCAAAGATCGTCGATGGCGTTGGCGACGGGCGCCGTGGTCGAGGTGAACAGGGTGATGCTGCCGCTGCTCAGGAATCTCCAATAGGTGCTGCCGATCACCGGATCATTGCCGGCGGTCGGCGTCGGCCAGATATAAAGCCAGCGCGACTTGTCGGGCATCTCGACGATATTGCCGTCGCGATAGGTCAGGGTGTCGTCATAGGGGCCGAGCTCGACAATCGGCGCGGTGTACGCGATGTCGCTGAAGCTATGCACCGCCCAGGTGCGCTCGGCGCCGATCGCCAGCTTCCGGAACGGCGCGGCAACACCGATCTGCTCGACCTTGCTGACCATCGGCAGGCTGGTGCCGTCGGCCGCCAACGTGACCGAGGGAGAAGACGGCGCGTCGATCGGCACCACGAACAGTTTGCCGAGCCAGGAGACGCCGGCGACGGCGTTGACGCTCGCCGCCAGCCCCTGGATCAACTGCCGCGCCGTCGTCTGCTGGTCGAGATAGAGCGACAGGTTGTAGGGCCGCGAGATGTCGAGCGCGTCGAGCGAAGCGTCGTCGATCTTGCCGGCGCCGCCCGACAGCAGCGCCAGGCGCCGGATGATCTCCCCGGGCTTCCTGATCCAGCCGTCGGCGGTGCCGTCGTCGCCTTCCATCAGGAAACTGACCAGGCCGTAGGGCGGCGCGCCGAACCGCGCCATGCCGACTGCCTTCGCGGTCGCCCAGCTGCCGGCCGGGATGGTCGCCGCGACCAGTGCCGCATAGCTCGGATAATCGGCGACCGCCGCGGAAAACCGCACCAGCTTGTCCAGCGCCACGTTGATCGCGTGAACGCTGCCATAGCCCGAGACCTGATACACCGAATTGACGCTGTCGATCAGCTTGCCCGGCACATAGCGCGGCGCGCCGATTGCGAGCGGCTTGGGCTGGCCCTTCAGGTCGGCGCCGCCCTCGGCGCCGGTGGTGCCGGCATAGAGGGTGAGCAGCGCGGTATCGAGCCACTTGTCGTCGACGCCGAACGGCGTGTCGGCCTCGCCTTCGGCAATCTTCGGCTGCTCGGTCACCCGGCCGTCCAGCCGCAGCGTCCACGCGCCGCCCGGCGCGTCGGGCCCACCAGTCCAAAGCTGCAGGCGGGCGTCGGCCATCGAATAGCGGCCGATATTGGGCCATGGCTCGGTGCGCAGCGACAGGTTCGATGTCGGCGCCGATATCTGCGCCTCGAAACTCCCGTCGAACAGGTCGTATCGCAGCGTCGGCAGCTTCGCCAGCGCGGGCCACCAGGTCTGGCCGCCGACATGGCAGACGGCGGGGTCGTCGGCGCTGCCGGCGCGGAGCGTGACCGCAGCGGCGGCGACAGGGTCCCACGCGTCGATCTGGCACCGCACCGCCATCAGAAGTTGCTCACGATATTCGCCTTCGACTCCCAGGCGGCGGCGTTGCGCCAGACCATCGAGAGGTCGCCGACCAATGGGCCGAAATACATGCGGTTCTGGCGCTGCGCGTCGGCCGCAGGGTCGGTGACGAGCGCGACCATCTCGGTATTGCCGATCTGCTCGAGCAAGGGCTTCACCGCCGCTTCGACTTCGTCCTTGCGGATGTTGGAGAAGGTGAGGCCGACAGTGCGCAGCTTCTTGCCGCGATTCCTGATCAGGACGGCGCGGCGGGAGAAATCGAGCGAGCCCAGATCGCGGACACCGAAGGCGGCGCCGAAGCTGAAGTTGCGCTCCAGCACGAGGCGCTGGCCGATGACGATCCTGCTCACCGTCAGGTCGAACTGCGCTGCGCCCTGCCAGAACAGCCGGTAATAGCGCGCGGCGGGCAGCGAGCCGGGATAGCTCCACAGGCCACAGCCCGGGCGGCCCTGGCCGAAGATGCTCCCGGCATAGAGCGGCGCCGTGGGGCTGAACGTCACGCCGGTACTGAAACTGGGGTCGTTGCTTCCCGCGACGAAGAACACGGCGGTTGAGGAGATGTTCGTGGGAAGGCCGAATACGGCGATCGTGTCGATCGTGACGGCCGCCCCCATGTCGAACCCGAGATAGTGCGAATAGGGACCGCTCCCGCCCATCGTGCCGCCCGCAGCGCCCCAGATGACCCCGGCGTAATCGTTGAGGACGTAAGACTTGTCGCCAATGCTGGTGGCGCCCGCGTCGGTCGCAACAGCAGCCATCGGGTTGATGATCCACGCATTTGCCATCGATCACCCGAACAGTTCGTAAGTGGTGGTGCCGTCGTCGAGGTTCAGCTCCAGGCGCGCTGTGAGGCATGCGAGGTTGGCGCTCTGCTCGGCGTCGACCAATTGGGCCTGCGGCGTACCGGCCGAGAGGTCGGGCCACACCTCGTCCATGGCGGTCGCCGTGAACCGCCGCCGCTCGGTGCCGATCAGCGCGCCGCGCGCGTTGATGACCGTCTGCGCATCGGCGACGCTGTCGAAATAGCCGACGGCTGGCGTCGTGGAGCCGTCGCGCGAGCTCGGGTAGCGCGCGGCGATCGTCGCGTCCGACCAGGTCGCTTTCACGCTGTCGCGGATGGCGGGGCCGATATCGGCGGGATCGGCGGGCATCAGCCGGTCTTCAACACGAAGCCGCGGTCGCTGCTGTACCCGATATCGTTCGCGATACGCGCGTTCATCACGTCGACCAGGCGCTGCAAAAGGTCGTTGGTCTGGGCGCCGATCTCGGCCGTCGCCTGCGTGTTCGCGGCGGTCTGTGCCGCGCTCGCCGCGGTAGCCTTGGCGAAGGGGCTTTCGACCGGCGTCCCGATCGGGGCGATGTTGTCGAATGCGGCGATGGCCTTGTTGGTGGCCGCCTGGACCGTATCGAGGACCTCGAAATATTTGGAGGTCGATCCGTACATCTGCCGCTCGACGTCGAGATAGGACTGCGCGGCTTCCTGATATTTGCTCTGGTCGATCGCCTGGCCGGCGCCGATCTGCTCGAGGAACGGCTTCAGCGCGGCGAAGGCGGTCGATTCCTGATCGCGCAGCGAATAGGGCGAATTGCTGCCCAGCATCAGCGATTTCTGGAAGTCCTTCAGCGTCTGCGTCGCCGAGGTCGTGCTGTTCTTCGTCTGCGCGAGCTGGAGGTTGTACAACTGCTCGGCCTGGGCGAGCTGCTCGGCCGTGGCGCCGCCCTCCTCCATCGCGTCCTTGATATGCTGGAACTTCATGTTGAGGGCGTCGATCGCCGCGCCCACCGGGTCGTAATATTCCTTCAGCGATTTGGGCACGCTCTCGATCAGCAGCGCCTTGTTGATCGCCGACTGCAGATCCTGGCCGGATGCGAGGATGTTCTGGCTGGCCTTGCTGATCCCGGTTACCACCGCGTGCGAGATCGAATAGCGCACGGCATATTCGATCGCGGCCTGCTGATCGCCGCCGAAATCCTTCAGCACGTCCGGCCCGAAATTGTTGGAATGCAGCGGCTTCGTCGTCGCGGTCAGCGCGACGCGATATTTGTCGTTCCACGTGCCCAGCGTCAGCGCCGGCAGGCCCTTGATCGTCGCGCCGAGCTGATCGGCGATCGTGTTGATGCCCGACGATACGGACGACGCGACGCCCGTTGCGGCCTGGATGGCGTCGCCGCCCTTGCCGGCGCCCTGACCGCCCGATACGTCTCCCCATTGGTTGAGGGAGATCGACGCGTTCGACCAGTTCGGCTTGTTGAACAGGCCGCCGACCAGCGAGCCAAGGACGCCGCCGGCGATGGCGCCGAGCGGACCTGCCGCCCCGCCCAGCGTTTTCAGGAGGCCAGTCGCGCTCTTGCCGATCGTATCGCCGAGCTTGCTCCCGAGCTTATCGCCCAGAATGCCGCCGATGCCGGATGCGAGCTTGTTGTCCTTGCTGCCGGAGATCGACGAGAAGACGGACCCGCCGAGTTGGCCGAAGCTGGCCCCCTGCAGCACCTTGCCGAGGTTGTCGCCGAGGGCCTTTGTCAGCTGCGGGGGAAGGCCCAGCAACTTGCCCGCACTCTCGGCGATGCGCCCGCCGGCATAGTCGAACAGGTTGGCAGCAGAGAGCATCTTCTGCGCTGCCGTGTCCGCGAGCCGTCGGCCGGTCACCGTCACCTCGTCAGCATAGGCAACGGGCACGGACGATGTCACAGCATTACCACGCTTCAGCGCTTCGATTAGCTGCGGGGGCGACATGCCGTTGTCGTTCGCGGCGCTGGGCGACAAGGACGCTGTGGCGCTGCGGACCATCTTCGCGAAATCGCCGAGGGCGAGACCGGAGTCCGACACCGCCTCTTTCAGGGCGACGCCGGCGCCCTTGGCCTGGTCCTGCAGGATTTCCGCCGGCGTTTTGCGACCGGTCACCTCGCGCACATATTTTTCGATATCGCGATTGAGCCCGCCGAAGATCTGCTCGGAAAGGATGCTGGTTTGCAGGTGGTTGAAATCGGCGACTAAGCTCGATGCCAGATTGCCGATAGCCGACGCTGGCCGAGTTTGCAGATCGTTCAGGAACGCGTTGAAGCTCTGCTGCATCTCGCCGACGGTGCCGACATACATGCCGATGATCCGGCGCTGATCCTCGAGCGCAATCGAGATCGCTTCCTGTTTTGTGGCGAGCTGGAGGACGGTCGCGAGACGTCGTTCGTCTAGCGGCCCCATTTGCTGGGTCAGGCGAATCGCTGCCTGCAAGGCAGTTGCCTCTGCCGTGCGTCCGTCGAGGATGAGCCGCTGGACAAGCAGGCCCTGTTGCTGCGTTTCGATGAACTGCCGATACGGCTCGTCCATGCCCTCACGGATGCGATCGCGGACCTTGGTGATAGTGGCAAGCAGCTGCTCGACCTCGGGGGTAAGTTTCCGCTTGCTGAGGACGCCGTAGAGGTTGTCGAGCTTCAGCGTGGCGATATTCGCCTTTTCGATCAGCGTCGGCGCGCGCTCCCACTGAGCGTTCATCTCAGCGAGTTGCACCGCGGCGCTGTTATCCGCCTGGGTATAGTCCTTGGGCTTCGGCCCCTTCTTGGGCTTCGGGTCCTTGTGATAAGGCTTGAGATCGCCGGGGATGGGCCCACCGTTGAGCACATCGAGCACCTGCTGATTGGCGATCTGGTCCTGACGGTTGGTCGCGAGCGCCAGCAGGGCGAGCTTCACGTCGGTGACGTTCTTTTTCGCGACGGAACCGGACGCCGCCAGCTTGTCGACGGCCTTTACGGCGTCGTCCACCGCTGTCGCGAAGGTCTTCGGGCTGGCGTTCGGGTTGTTGGCGATCGTCGCGAAGTCCGCCAGGACCTGGCGCAACGGCGCGGTGGCGGCGGCGGCGCGCTGCGCTTCGGCGGCGCCGGCTTCCACCTCGCCGAACCCGCCATAGAGCGCGCCGAGACCCGTCGCGCCGGGCGCGCCAAGCTTGGCGAGCGCCTCGGTGTTCTTTTTCGCCTCCTTCTGCGCGTTGAGAATGCCGACCTGTGCCTGAAGCCTGATCATCTGGATCAGAACCTCATTCTGGGTCTTCATCTTGCCGGTGGTGAGGTCGATCACCTTGCCGAGCAGCGACTGCGCATTGCCAAAGGAGTCTGCGGCGGTGGCGGCCTGCGTGAGACGCTTCGCCGATTCGGCGGCGGCGGTGCTGCTTTCCCAGAGCTTCGACACCAGCGGACCGAAGGCGAGCAGCGCTGCCGTTGCCGCGAGGCCCCACGGCCCGATCAATACGCGCGCGACCGCGCCGGCCTTGCCCTCGACATTCGCGAACGCGCCCGCCGCCTGCCCGCCCTGGATCGCCAGGACCTGGAAGACATTCGCGCCCATAGATAGCTGGGTAAACGTATCCTGGGCCTGGTAGGACAGTCCCTGCATCGCGAAGCGCATCGCGTTCGCGTTGCCGGTGGCGCCCTTGGTCGCGTCTGTATGGTCGATGGTCGCCGTCGTGGTGCGGGCAAGATTGGACTGCACATGGCCGAGCACATCGGCGCGCTCGCGCAGCGCGTCGGCTTCCAGATCGTGCGCCCGCGCCGCCAGCATCGCGGCGTCCGCCTCCCGGAGCAGGGCCTCGGTATCGCCCTTGCCCGCAGCGGCGGTGGCGAGCAGCGCCTGTTGCAATTCCCGCGCGGCAATCGCGTTCTGTTCGAACGCCACGGCGCGGCTATTCAGCGCCGTGATCTCGGGTCCGAGGTTGAGCGCACCGCCTTCCGTGCGGGGTACGATCAGCGCGGTTTGCGCGAGCTTCTGCACCTCGGCCATGTTGGCCGAAAAGGACTGGCGCAGCTCTCGGCCCGCCTTGTCCAGCTTGCCGGTGAAATCGGCAATAGCTCGGCCGCCCTCGGACGAGAACTGCGACGCTTCGAGCTTGAGGCGCGCGACAATATCCATTGTGACACCTCCCAAGTTCGGAAAATTTGCGTTAGGAAAGCCACCCTCCAGGGGAGGGAAGAATGAAATTACTTATCGTCTTAGTGGCGGCCGTTTCCGGAGCACTCGCCGGTCAGGAGGCGATGACGTTCCATCGCGTGTCGGGAACGAACTGGGCCACATGGGCAGGCAAGGATGCGATGACTGACCGACCCAACGCGGAAGCGCGCCTGTGGTCCAATGACCGTTCGGTTCAGATGTCTTTTCAATGCGACAATTCGGGCGATCAGCCGCAATTTAGTGCCGGATTTTTGGTGCGATATGACGTGGGCGACAGTCTTTCGCGTGTCTCGCTGCGATATGATGGCGGCGCGCCGGAAAGCTCACTCTGGCAGGCCAGGAATGACTTGGTGCGGTCGCTAACGCCCGAAGATCTCGCAAAAAAGGTCGTTTGGGCTAAGTCGATAGTTGTCCGCATTGAAGACCATCAACTCCAGCCTCACGACGCCACGTTCAATTCGGTCGGCGGGGCAGATGCTCTGAAGACCGTCTCGGAAACTTGCAGCCGAGGCTAATATTACCTCGACGCGCCGACCCTCGCTGCCGCGGCGCGGTAGGCGCCCGGCAATTCCTGGACAGCGGCTGCGACGAGTGGCTCGACAGCCACGGCGTTTCGAAACCGGACCATTGGGAGAAGCACGAAGATCGGAATCACTACGTCGGCCTGTGGGTTGGGCCCGCCGCGCCCTTTCGCAGCCCGGCCTCGAGAACCGCCTGTGAGCGGGCGATAGGCGCCAGACCTGCCGTTGGTGGTGCCGATCGCAGCCAAGAGGCTCGGCTTGCCCTGGCGATAGATGAAAACCAACTTCTGTCCGTTCGCCCGTTCCCACTCGCCTGGTGTCAGGTCGCGGCGCCGGCCGCGCGAGCCCGCCGACGGCAGCGGGATCGCGAGATATTGCCCACCCTTGCCCCTGATCTGGCCGGGCTGGGTCCAGAACGTCATAGCGCCCTTGGTGCGGGTGCCACCGTTCAGGAAAACCGTCCCTACCGGGTCGCGCGCTGGGCCGGATTTAGGGAATACGGACGACGTCCACGCGCGCCAGAGGCGCCCGGGCACTGCACGCTGCGTCGCCGCCTCGAGCGAGCGTTCGAGACGCTTTGTCGTCGTCCCTACCGCTTCGGTGCCGGCCGCCAGATAGGCCCGGACGAGCAGGTCCATATCCTTTTCCAGCTTGGCACCATCGAGTGTGATGTCGACACCATCGGTCATGGCTTGGGGGCCTCCAGGCCATCAATGAAGGCGAAAGCGTCGAGGAGCGCGGCGGGCTGTTCCCCGGGACTGCCTGGGCATGGCAGCGGCTGCCCCCCCATAGGCGAGGCGAAGCGGCGACAGGTGAAATACAGGTCAACCACCGGCCAGACCCATGCCGGCAATGCTAGCCGCGGGTTTTCTTCCCAGATGGCTTTGCCGATCTGCCACCCGCCTTCGATGTAACGCCCGAACCGGAAGTCGCCCGGCCGTCGTCGGACTGCGACGGCTGCGGCAAGTTTCCCTCCGTACGCTCGGTCACATACTGGAGCGAATAGGCCTCGTTGCCCGCCGCGCTCATGTCGAGCGGCGCTAGGCCGGCTAGCGCGGCCTCGGTCACTAGGCCATCGTGTCCGCGCGCGAATACGGCGACCTGACCCTCGTTGTTCCGGCAATTTTCCCACCCGACACAATAGCGGCGAAGGGCGACGATCGGCACCATTTGCCGGCGCCGCTCCATCTGGGCGATCAGCTCGCGGAACGGCGGCCAATGTTCGGCGAGGGCACTCTGCACGCCAAGCAGCTGCTTGGTCTCTGCCTCGTCGAACTCGACATCCTCGTCGCCCTGACTCTCGATCAGCGCCAGCAGTCCGTCGAGTTCGGGGTCACCGGGAATCAGCGCTTGGACACCCTCACGCATCGCCTGCTTGAGTTCAAACCCCTGAACGGTGTGGGCACGATAGTAGCCTGAAAGCTCGGCCTCCATCATGCCACGCTCGATGACGCCCGCAGCACGCAGTTTAAACACGGGCAGGATTTCGGCCACCTGGCGCGCCTGCTCGGCCTTCAGGGCGGCCGCGTCGAACGCCGCCTGATCCTTTGTCTTTTCTAGCTGCTTGCGCAGCCGGGCCATTTTCTCCTCGTAGCGGGCCGGCGCAGCTGCGGCGATGTCGGGGTACCAAGGCGGCGTATAGGGCACGGACACCGTCGTGCTGGTGAGGACCGAGGTCATGGTGCGCTCCGATCAGGCGAAACAGAGAACGGCGTCGCCGTCGCGGTTGGAATTATCCTTACCCGGCGACAAGGCCTGATAGACGGTGGTCTCGGCGCGCAGCTTGCTCCGCATCGCCGGGGTGACCATGAGGGGCTGCGCGAGCGGCAGCAGCAGCGACCAGCTATTGCCGGCCACCGCGCCGAACTGAAGCGCCGCGGTATACTGCGAAAACGCCGCGATATCGGCGAGCACGTTGCGGGTAGCGACGTGCGTCGCGAGCGGATCGACCTCGAGCTGATGGCGGCGACCGGCGATCTGTCCGCCGCCGAAGCCGATGGGCGTATTCGGATCCTGCGGGGTCTCGATCTGGCCGCCGTTCTTCAGCGACCACTTGCTGATAGGCAGGCCGCGGCGCGCGATCTGCGCTGCCGGCGCCGTCCCGGTGCCCTGGACGAGCAGCGGCGCAGAGTGCGACGGATAGACGCCGTTGGTCGGTACCGCGACGTCGGTCTTGCTGACGAACACGCCGGTGAAGCTGAACGCACCGAAGCCAGGCCGCGCGGTGTCGCCGTCGAGGTCGAGCGTGCCGCGGCAATCCATCCACTGATAGAGGACGCCATCCTCGTACCAGAAGATGGTCGCGCAAGGGTGCATCGTCGCGCGCGAAGCTGCGTCCGGCGGCGTCGTGGGCGCATAGGTCCAGTTCGCCGGAATCGCTCCGGTGTTGCTGGCGGAGAGCGGCGACCCGTAGAGATCGGTCAGCGTGGCGACCTTGCCAGCGGTGTAGTCGGAGATCAGTGGGCGGCGCCCCGTTGCCGGCGCGCCGGTCAGCACAAGCGGCATGCCGCGGTAAACCTGCGCGGTCGCCGCGCCGCCGGCGCCGAGCGTGCCCGAGGTGGTCGTGCCGGCAGCGAGCGCCGCTGCGGCGACCGCCGCCTGAAAGACGCCGAGCCAGCCGCACGACGAAAGGGCCGCGTGGAGCGGGGGCTTCACGCTGGCGGTGTACGTCACGCCCGGGCCCGCGCCCTTGATGCGGCTGCGGAAGCTGATGGTCGCCGGCTGGCCGACGACGAGCGGGGCGCCGGCGGCGAAAGAACCGTTCGCCTCGTCCGTGTCCTCGCTGGTGTACGGGCCGTTATACGTCATGCTGTCGGTTTCGCAGGGGACGATATCCGTTACGGCCGACGGGCTCGCGATGGTGCCTTCGGCGGACTGCAGCGCGATCAGCAGCAGCCCGTTCCCCGGGCGGATGACGGGATCGGTCATTGATTATCTCCTTGGGGGACTAGGCCGGCAGCGCCGGGTTGGTGCGGTTGGTGACGAACTGAATGAGGAAATCCTGCGAGAACATGAGCCGCTCGACGCTGGCGAACGGCGCGGGCGTGAACTGGGTATCGCCAGGCTCGATCAGCTCGACGACGCCGCCGAGCGTCTCGTCCTCCATGATCGCGCGGACGGTCTCGGCGTGGAGCGCGTTGCGCTCGGCGCGGGCTTCGCGCCCGTCGCCGCGCTCGATCGTGCCTTCGACGCGCAGGATCATCTCGCGGCGCTGAAGGCCGGCCTCGCGCTCGAGCAATCGGTTAGAGCCCTGAAAAATCGCCAGATTGGGGAAGGTGTCCGGCTCACCCGACGGCTCGATATCGACCATGTCGATACCGCCGATCGTCAGCAGTGCCGCCTCGACGCCATCGTCGATCATGTCGAGGACGGTCGTCATGCCTCGCCCCCGTCAGATACGTCGAGGTGCCATTTGCCGATATCGTCGCGGCGGGTGGCCATCTTGACCTCCCACTTGCGCCCGGCATGGACGAAGAAATCCCGGTTGCTCGCGTCGCCCGGAAGGTCCGATTGCTCGATTTCCCAGGTGACGCGGCGAAGGTTGCGGCCCTGCGAATTATATTCGTCGGCCTGCTCGTCGATCTTGATGCCGGAGAAGGTGAACTCGCCGAGCTTCGCCGAGCTATATTCCAGCTGCTGCGGATCGGTGAATGCCGCCGTGATGACGGGGCCCGCCATCGCGGCGGCATCGGCCCAGGACATCAGTCTGCAGGCTTCAGATCGGCCGCGTCGATGCGCTCGCCGACCGGGCCGCCTGCGCCTTCCGCGAGCATCTCACCCGGCTTGAGCGTGCGCGGCTTGATCTTTGGCGGCGCGGTCTTCGCGCGGGTCGACTTCGGCTTCTTCGGCTTGTCGGCCGCTGCCTTGGCGTGATGCCCGACGGCGCCGTGACTGTCGACGATCTCGCGCGCGCGATCGGCGGTGATGACGCCTGCCTTCGCCTCGTCGCCGACGACCAGGTCGTTACCGGAATCGACGAACAGGCCCAGATTGTCGCTCGCGGCGCGATGGAGGGTAATGCTCTTGAGGGTCATAGCGACCTCCTGAAAAGGGAACGGACGGCCGAGACGCAACAGGGCCGCCCGCTCAGTTTCACGCTGGGCGGGAGGGTTACGCGACCCAGCGCAGCTTGACGGCGACCGTGGCGTCGCCCGACTGGGCGGCCTTCTGAAACACGCCGATCTGGGTGTTGCTCGCGGAGACGTTCGTCACCAGGCGCGCAGTATTGTCCCAATAGGCCTTCGTCTTGCGGGTGATTGCGACCGCGGCCTTGGGAAGCGTCCAGACGCCGCTGGTGACGCCAACCACCGAGGCGCCGCTAAGCGCGTCGTTGGAGGCGACGGCGAACTCGACGCCATCGAGGAAACCTTGACCGCTGGTCAGGTTGTACGGGGCGACCATGTCACTGTCATTGACGCCCGGGGCGAGATAATTCTTCATGGCGGTGGCTCCTTATTCCGCCGCGCGGTGAGCGCGGATTGCGGCGATCATGTCCGGGGCGGCCTTGGCATCGCCAAGGTCGACACCCTCTTCGGCGGCGATCTTCTTCAGTTCGGCCGGCTTCTTCCCGTCGAGATCCTCCTCGGCGTCCTGGTCATCGACCAGTTCGGCCGCCTTCTCCTCGATGAGGGTGTCGGCGACGGCGTCGGGTACGGGGATTGCGCCCTCGGCCGGCTGGCGAACGACCCCGTCGATGACGCGGGGCACGATCAGCTGAATGCTCTTCATGTGGTTTCTCCTGCTGCGCAGGGGGCGGCACCGCCGCCCCCGCTAGGGCGATCAGTTGCCGGGATTCTTGTAGAAGCCGCGGTAGTCGATGACGGCCCCGCCGACGTCGAGACGCGCTTTGTTCTCGACGCCGTCGACGTCGAAACCGACCCGCGTATCGGTGAACAGCTCTTCCTGACCGAGCAGATGCGCCAGTACGATCGTGTCGAACGCGTCGGGCGATGCCGCGAGGAACCACTGATTGCCGGTGATGCGCGGCTCGACGATCAGCTGCAGGTTGCCCGGGTACGGGTTGACGTTGCTGGTCTGGGTCGCGGCCACTGCAGTCAGGAACTGCTGCGCCTCGACCTTCTTGGCCGCGCCGACGATCAGGAACTCGGGGCGAATCGTGAGGTAGCCGCCCTCCGCACTCGTCTGCATCAGCATGGACTGTTCGCCGGCCGCGACCGCCGCGACGGTGATCGCCGTGCCGGCGCCGGCAAGGTTCCCGTGGCTGGCGTGGAACAGCGTAATGCCGTCCGCCATCACAGGATTGGCGAGCAGCAGACCCCAGACGAGATCGCTCTCAAGATCCGCCGCCTTGCGCCCGAACTGAGTCGGGATGCGCCCGAACAAGCCCTGATCGTCATTGACGATCGCTTGGCGCGTGATCGCGATGATGCGGCCATAGGTGGTGAGCTTGTAGAACATGCCGGTGTCGGTCAGCGCCCCGCGCTGGAACTCGCCGTTCTCCGGCACGACCAACAGCGCCGGCGCGTCGCCGATGCCGATGATGTTCGCCGGCTTGAAATCCGGCAGCGTGTCGGTCGAGATCAGCGACCGGAACGTCTGCGGTGCCGCCGTGAACGCCGCCCGGACGCGCTTATTCGACGCGGTGGAGAGCGCATTGGCGAAATCGCTCGTCGTCATGGCGCCGTAGCGCAAGCCGAGGGCGGCGCCGGCCACTTCAAGGCGTCCCGCCGGCACGTTGATGCCGGTACGCTGCAGATAGTCGCGCGCCTGTTCCATCAGGGTCAGGCCGCGGAACTCGCGAGCAGCGGCGAGGCGCTGGGCGATGATCTGGCGGTCATCGATCGCCACGCCCTGTTCGTCGGTGAGCGTGGCGCCGGGATTCGACCGCAGGGTAACGGCATCTTCCAGCGCCTGGCGATAGCCCTCCGATTCCGTACCGCTGGCGCCCGCGCGAGCGTCGACGTTGCGCGGCTGGGCACCGATGAGACGTTCGTTCACGCGGCCGAGCAGGTCGGCCTCGCTGAGCGGCGTGGTCTCGTTGGCGCGGATCAGCTCGGCCGCGAACTCGTTGCCGAGGGCGGTCGACCGGCCGCACATATCGAGTATCCGCGAGGCGGTGACACCGGCCGCGCGCTGCTCGGGCGGGGTCGGCGCAGGCGCAGGCGTAGCCGCCTGGCGGGGCGCTGCGCCGTTCGGTTCGGTGCGGGTGGTGCCGTCCGGCTCGACAACAACGGTCGTGCCGGCGGCGGGAGCGGCAGCGCCGCGGTTGGCGTTGGGATGGGCGACACCGCCGCCCGGAGCGTTCCGGTTCATTTCTTCTTCCTCTTCGGTGGTGCCGTGATGCGAAGTTCCATTTGCGGACCGAACCACGGCGTTCGGGTCAGCGGGAACGGGGACGAAACTGGCTTCGAGAAGCTCCCAGGCGACGGCGCGCCAGGTTTCGATATCGTTGGAGTCGGTGGCGGTGATCGTCCACTTGGTGACGCGGTATCCGACCGAGATTGCCCGGATTTCGCGGCGCGCGACGCGACCCTCGATCTCCTGGCCGGCTGCCGTCTGGTCGAACTGGACGACGCCGATAAGCTCACCGCCCTCGACCCGCGCGCTGATGATGCGCCCGATCTGGGCGGCCAACTCATATTGATTGTGCGTGTCGAGGCAGGGGCAGACCCCGCCCAGCACCCGCCCGAGATCGATCGCGGTTTCGCTGATCTCGAGTTCTTCGACGAAATAATAGCGCTGCACCGCGGCGCCGGTGGACAGCACGACCTCGACGGTATGATTCTCAGCATCGTAGCTATCCGGCGCGATGCTCATCGCGCGGGTACCGCGACCGCCCGATTGCGGCTGACGCCGCTCCATCGGATCGGGCGCCGGACGATCACCGGGAGTGTTCCGGGTCATGATACCCGGCAGCGGACCGTCGATCATGCGAGCGTGCGGCGGCTTGCGCTTCTTCGGTACCGTGCCGTCGGCAGTGAGCAGAACGGAGGCGCGCTCCGGGTCCTCCGCAGTGTCCTGCGGAGCCAGTTGAGGCTTCTTCATGAGGGGCTCCTATTGGGCCGCAGGCGCGGCAACGGGGGCGGCGAACTGGGTGGGCGGTGCGTCGCCGGCAAAGACCAGCTCATCCACCTTGTTCTGATCGCGATCGGCCTTGATGTCGGCGCGCAGCTGATCAGGATCGTATCCCCGCGCCGTGACGAGGTTCGGACGGCTTTCGAGCCCTGCCGACATTTCAAGAATGTCCGCCTCGGCATCGCCCTTGCGATCGATGCTCTGGAACGGCGGAGGCGACCAGTTCAGTTCATAGACACGGTTCGGCATGAGACCCGCGAGGAAGGCCTCGGCCTGAAATCGGTCGGCGATCTTGTCGAGCGCGATCGGGATGATCGTGTTGTACTGGATCATGCCGGTGGCACGTTCGAACTGCAGGTTCCCCGCCTTGTAGCTGGAGAAATTGACGTGCGAGAGGTCGCCGAAATGCTCGTACGTGATGCCGGCCCCGGCCGCGGCGGAGAGAAGCGCCAGGTGCAGGATGTCTGCGAGCCCGCCTGAGGCTTTCGGATCGCCGAATTTCACGCTTTCGCCCGGCGCCAGGCGGTTGATCATGCCCGGCGTCAGCCCCTCCGACTGAATCCCGACCGGGCTGCTTTCGGCATCGCCCATGAGCTGGCCGAACGGCCGGCCGTCATCGTCGACGCCTTGGGTAATGAACGCTGCGAAGCACGCCTCGATGTTCTTGCGGACTAGCTCGGCCTCGACCCCTTCGTCGATATCTCCGAGCCGCTTGATGATCGTGTTGAACACGCTGTCGCCGTGCCGCTGGCCGATATACTCCTGATGGAACAGGTGGACGACGTCCGCAGCGACGAACCGGACCGTCTTGTAAGACATCCAGCGCTGACCCGGCCGGCCCTCGTAAAAGTGATAGGCGACGACGCGGCGCCCGTCATATTCGACGCCGTTGACGACGTCCCGCCCCTCAAACGAGGTGATGCTGGTCGCAAGCATGCCGCCATCGAGCAATTGCAGGCGCAGCGGGACGGTTTCGCCCGCATCGGCGAGCGGGATCGTCCGCATGACGATGAACGATTCGCCTTCGCGAAACATCGTCCGGACTGCTAGTTCCTGGATTGCATAGAAGCCGAGGCGGCCATTCCAATCGCAGACCTTCAGCCATTTGGCCCAGAGCTTCCGGAACGTGGCCGGGGCCTTTTTCGGAGCCCCGGTGATCCCCCATCCGACCGTGTTGTTGACCAGGATCGCCAGCGCTCGCCGAGCGAACGGGTCGGCGGCGACCATGTTGAGGACTCGGCGCCGATCCACAATGCGCGCGGGTCGCGCATCGTTCGGGTCACCCGTGTTCCGATCCCAGTCAGCCGGCTTGGCCGCGTAGCGCTTCGACTGCGCCATGACATTCAAGGCGCGACGGGCGGCGGCGCGCTTCATGCCCCAAACCGGCGAGAAGCTCTCGATGGCGCGATCAAGGACGCTCATCAGCGAACGACCCGGCCGATGGTTGTCCGGAGCGGCGGCGTGACCTTTGCGGCGCCGGCGGCGACCTCGCCTTTCATTTCACGACGAAGCGCCAGCATGTCGGCGACCGTCTGATATTCGACCTTGCGTCCATCGGCATAGGTGACGGCCTTCACGCCGGCGGTGATTGCCGCGCTGAGGGCGTCGAGGTCGGTCTGTGTCCAGGCCATCAGCGGGTGATCACTTCCGGTGCCGGAACGTTGATCTGTCGGCGCCCAGCGCGGGCAAGAACCATGTCCTGCGCCGAATGAATGGCGTGGCGAAACTCGCTGATGTCATCCGCATGCTCAATCGGGAGGGCCAGGAACGCATTCCACGCCTCGCTGAGAAAATTCACCACATCGATTTCTGCGGAGGTGATCATGAAGGGGTCGCGATATCCAGCCATCAGCGTCCTCGTCGGTTGAGCCAGCCTGGCGCCACCTTCGGAGCCGCGCGAGGCGGCGTCGGGGGCGCCTTTTTCGGCGGCGGTTTCTTCGGTTTGGCGGCGGCCTTCTTGACCGGCGGCGCCTGCAATTTGGTCAGCTGCGCCCACTGATTGTCGGACCAGCGATCGACACCGATCGAGATCGCGATTGCGCGGGCATAGACGGCGTTATCCAGCGCCTCGTTACGATCGCGCAGCTTCTGCCACTCGCGCCGAACCCGGCCGTTGCGCTGCTTGATCATCGCCATTTGCTCGGCGCAGAGCTGCTTGACCCATTCGTCCGACGTGCCGTCGGGCAGGTAAATGAAGCCGTCCGGATATTCCTCGCCGTCGACCGGCTTCGGCAATTGGAGCTGACCGTAAAGCTCGAGCTTCAGCATCGATGTGCCGACCGTCCAGAGCCGAACCCCTTTCAGGATCTTCCGCCCGCCGATCGTGACATCCTGCCAGGTCGGCCCGGCGATCGGCTGCATGGCGTCGAGCGCCTCGCGGCCTTTCAGCGCCATCACGAATCCGGTTCGGCGGCGGGCCCAAGCGTAGATCGGCATGGTGTTGACACCGTCGCCGGAGTCGATGCCGACGCGCGCGAGGCGCATTTCCCGGCCGTCCGCGCTGGTCCAAGACCGCTCTACTTCGCGGTCCATTTTCTCCCAGGTCTTCTTGTCCGCGATCGAGCCTTCGACGTCGATGTGCTCGACGAAAGCCCGCCGACGCTTCGAGCCGAACGCCCAAATGTCCATTTCGAGACGGCCTTCGCCGGCGCGCTGCGCGTCGATCGAGCCGACCAGTACCCCGGCCCATGCCGGCGGCGTGCCGAGAGCCATGGCCTTCTCCCGGCGCTCGTAGAGGCGCTCCCATTCGGGCGCCTCGCCCTTCTCCTGCCAGGCCTCACCGAGCACCTGATTGACGAAAGTTCGCAACAGGTTCGGGTCCTTGCGGACCTCCATGAACTCGCGCGCGATTTCCAGCCAGGCGGCGCCCGGGTGCTGACTGTAGGCGGCCCAGATATGGAAGGAACGGTGGCGGGGAAACGCGCCCGGATTGTGCGCGCGCCATTCGCCGTTTTCATCCATCCAAGGCTTTTCGGCCTCGTCGATCTCGCATCCGTTTTCGCACTGATACCAAGCCCGCGTCGGGTCCTTGGTGGGCGACCACCGAATGCCTGCCCCGGTGCCGTCGCCGAAAACCAGCGTCTGCATGTGCCCGCATCCGGGGCAAGGGACGTAACGGTACTCCTGGCTCCCCTGCTCGAACAGGTTGTCGATTCGGCTGAAGCCTTTGACCTTGGGCGTCGAGCCAGCCCCGCTGAACCGTCGCAGCGATGTCAGGTTACGTTTAAACGCCAGCCTGGCCGGGTCACCCTCTTCCTTGGTGGCCCATGGGTACCCGTCGCACTCCTCGAGCCACACGTCGTCCGAGGTGACGCGCCGAAACTCCTTCGGGCTGTTCGCGCCCTTGATCTGAATCCAGCCGCCTTTGTAGCGCTTCGCCCGAATCTGGTTATCGGCATGCCGCGGCTTGAAGATGGCAACGTCGCGGACGACCTTCCATTGCAGGATGGGGTCGAGATCGTCCCGGCTGAACTTTTCGGCGTCGTCGATCGTCGGCTGATAGATCAGCGTTCGCCGGGGATCGTGCTTGATGCAATATGCGACGCGGCACTGCATGATCGTCGACCAGCCGATTCGGCTGCTCTTCCGACAGGTTACCTGAGCCGTCTCCGGCGAAACGGTCGCATCTGCCATGTCCGCCTGGAACGGAAACGGCCGGATGCGCATGCCGGTGTCGTCGCGGGCGTGATCGCGCATGAACTGCGACAGCGGCGGCTTGATGCGCGGCTTGAATATCGACAGCCATTCGCGAACTGCGGCGACAATTTCCTCGCCGCCCGCGATCATCAATTCCGGCAAGGGCCGGCGAGCTGGCGCCCTACTCTTCTTCGGGGGGCTCTTCCTCATTAAAGCCCCCGCCTCTCGCCTCCTCGACCCGGGCCACACTCAGCTCTTCAAGGGCGTCGTTGATCGCGGCCTCGATCCGATCGCGAAGCTTGTGGTCGCCCTTGGCGACAATCAGCCCGACCTGCTGCAGCCGGCCAACCGCGAGCGCGATAACGCTGACGACGGCGCCGCTCATGTCCGGCAGGGAAGCCAGCTCCTTGCGTCGCTCGGCGTTGTCCATGGCCTTCGAGTCGGCCTGTTCCTTCTTGAGCCGAGCGCTTTCGGCATCGAGGTCGAGCGCATCCTGCGCCCCATCAATCCCGTATTTTTCGGCCGCCCAGGCTTCGAGGTTTTCCATCAGCGAAGCGCCGTCGGCCGGGAGCGTCCCTTTCGCGCGCAGCTCGCCGATCCAGCGGCTGGAAACGCCGAGAACGGCTGCGATCTGCGTCCGGGTCGGCTCTTCGAGGTTGATCTCCATTACTTCCCCCCGGAGACCCCTAAAGTTCCTACCCAAAAGCCAGAAAAATGGCCGTTTTCGGCCGTTTCTGCTGCCTTGAGGGAGGAAGAACTATGCAAAAACCTCGTGGCTAGACCGAAGTTGCGCCTTTGGCCCCCGCATACGGTCTGGGCCAGGAAGGACCCAAAGGGTGGGGTGCGGTCGTTGCCGGTCGACACCGTCAATACCTTGCCGCTAAGCTGGGGAGGCTCGTGCGCTCAAAGTGCCGTGCGTTGCAAAGAGGCTGTAAATGTCGATCCTTACTTCCGACTGTCCGCACTGTCGTTTCAACGCGATGACCTTTGACGTGATTGGAGCGTCTGTGCCAGCGAAGGCATTTGATGGAGGCCGCCCATTCGCAGCTATCTCCGCAACCTGCAGAAACTGCGGCTTGCCAATCGCATTGCGGTATTGGGCAGCGCACACGAATAGTGCGCGAGAACTGAATAATGGGATCGACGCACTGCTTCGGTCGAAGGCCTCGTTTAGCGTTCCGTGGCTCGCACTAGGAGAGACATGGCCGCAGCGTGAACCGGCAGCAATCCCGGCCGACCTACCCCCCGAAGTTGAGCGGGCGTTCCTTCAGGCCGAGACAAATTTCGCTGCTCCCGGTTGCGAGGAAGCCGCAGCAATGATGTATCGGCGCGCTCTGGAGGTCGGTCTGAAGGTGGCGTATCCAGCGATGTCAGGCACCCTCGCTGCGCGCATTAGGAAGCTGGTGACCGATAACCACCTACCTGCACCGATTGGGGAGTGGCTGGATCAGGTACGTTTAATCGGGAACGATGGGGCCCACGAACTTGACGGCGTGACGCGCGAGGACCTTGAAGCGGAGCGAGGGTTCGTCGACACGGCCTTGCGCTATATCTTCACTCTCCCTGCGGAGATTGCTCGGCGTCGCGGTCTCCCAGTTCAGGTTGCTTAATGCGGTCTTGCGATTTCCCATGCCTTCGGACTTCGCCGGAAGCGGGTGCTTCTGCGTTGGGGGTGAGGGCAGTAAGGCCATGTGGCCAGCCGGTCCTACTCACCGCGGGTCGCTCAGGCGACGGTTGCCATGTCGGCGTGCCGATTAGATAACGCGGGCTCAGGGAGAAGCCAAGAGTCGATCTTGACCCGCATAGTGCCGCCGAAGCTGACCAGGGCGAACCGCCCATGGCTCTCCTCGATGACGCCGGTCATGCCCGAAAAGCAGCCTCCGTCCATGGTGACGGCTTGCCCGATCGAGAAGCTGCGCCGCTGGGTCTTCATCACCTTGAGCTTCTCCCGATCCTCGGCTGCGCGCAGGCCGCTGATCTCGGCATCGGACACCAACGGCACGCGCCCGCCATGGCTGAACACCGAGAAGCCAGGGTGCGGGCTGACGGGCAGCAAGCGAACCCGCGACAGCTCGCCGATGTGGCATGCCTTCGCGAAGACGAACGTTGGGGCGATCGGCATTTCGCGCTCGACCACCACCTTGCTGCGGGAGCGGCGCCGGCTGGTCATGTGCGTGGGCGTCCAGACCTTGAAACCTGCCTCGGTCAGCGAGCGGGCGAGCGGGATGGTCCGGGCACCGGTGGTGCGCAGAATACACCAGCGATCACCCGCTGCCTCACCGCCTGAGATACCCTGCCGCCTCATCACTAAAACCCTTCATTCCAAGCGGAACATAATAGAAACAGGCCGCAAACGCTAACCGGGGGTCAGGGCGGCAACCCTCGACCGGAGAATGCCCGCCTGCTCCCGCTGCTGCGCGGCATCCTCAGGGCGGCCCATCTTGTCGAAAAGCTCCGCGGTCCGGTCGAAGCGGGCGGCTCGTTCCTCGTCGCTCAGGTCGCCCTTGCCCGGCGCTACGGGGGCGAAGCTCACCCCGGCCCTGACCGCCCGGGCCACCGCCGTGCACTCCCGCATCAGCCAGTTGTGCCAGGTCTTGGCCCAATCGCGCTTGGCGCCGATCGCCCGCCCTTCCGCCGCCCAGTGGTTGCGGAACCCTTCGGCGGTGACCTCGTAGGCTCCCGCCGGCCAACCGTGGATCATCGCCTGAACGGTCTGGGGCAGGTCGGCGATGGCGGGCGGTTGCCAGTCCGGGGCAAGCCGCGACGATGCCGAGCGAGCCGTCGCCCGCCGCTTTGCTCGTTTCCCAATTTGCTCATTCCCGCCCTGTTCGGCCCCCGCCGGGGGCATCGAAGCGTCAGCTTCGATGGGGGTAAGGGGGGGATTAATTCTTTTAGGGGTCTGGGGATTTTTCTTATCAAGGGGGGCGCTGTCACTGGTGACGTTCGGTGACGTTTGTGCGTCACTACCGTCACATGTGACGCTTTGTGACGATGTGTGACGCTCGCGATAGGCCCGCATGCGTAGGGCGCCTTTCGACGGGCCCGCCGGGGCGACCACCGGAACAGGTGCATTCGCCTCCATCTCGGCGATCGCCTGCACCAATGCGTCGCCCGTCACGCCAGCGGCGAGCAGGTGCTTCACGGCGGTGGCGATGATGCTCACGCCGCCTCTCTCAAAATATACCCTTCAAGGTCGCGCTGCACGAACGCCTGATCGACGCAGCGAAGGCAGTCCTCGAACATACCGGGCCCTGAGCCGTCGAAACCATCGACGCCGGCGATATCGCACAAGCGTGCGCGCTTCGCCGAATTGACCCGGCCGACGTGGCAGATGGTCCGGTGTGCGTGTGCGAGCGCCGCCCACGACTTCATGGTCTGCAGCTTCCAGTCGGTGTCGCCGCCGACAAAAATCCCGAGACGCTTGGAGACGAGCCGCTTTACCCGTCGGAACATTGCCCCAGCTTCCATCCCGTTCTGAACGGCCAGCATGAAGCGGATTCCGCGCAAGCCACGACGGCGGCGCAACCGCTTAAGCCAGCGCATAGACAGATCGAGGGAGGCTTTTCCGCCCATCACGATATCGGGAAGCACGATCCAATCGGGCGGGTTTCCGGCGCGAGCCTGCGTCTCGATGAAGCGAATGAACCGGAAGAACAGTTCTTCATGGAACGGCGTGCCGCGCTGGAAACAGGTCCAGGCGCCGTTATCGGCGGCCCACCGGAATCCCTCCGTGCGCCAGACGCCCGCGGCCGAAACGAGCAAACGCCACCGCGCCTTACGCAGCGCATTGAGATTGCGCCGCGTGCCGGTCCGGACGGTGTACGGGATCATGCCCACCACTCCGCCGCGATGCCCTCAGGATCGCGCACCAGCCTGACGCGGTCGCAGCCGTCCAGTTCTTCACAGATCGCCCGGGCTAGTGCCTCGCCGGACCAGAATTCATCCGGGATCTGCTTTTCGTGCCAGCGCACGAGAACGCCCCGCAGACGCGATTGCAGTCGCTCGGCGTCATCGCCCGCCGGCCAACGCGCCCAAACGGTCCAAGTATGGCCGTGGAAATAGCCGTTCCGCCGGCGATGCGATGCGCTAAAATAGGCCCTGACATCGGTGAAAGCGCCGCTCATGCTGCCAGCCTGAATTCAGGCGCCAACCCGAGGATATGGCGCCCCCACTGGTCGGCGCAGGCCGCCGACATACCTGGGAAGAAACGAGCGCGCTCCGCCGCGCGGTTGGCGCCCGGCGACATGCGATGCACGCGCGACCACCGCTTGTGTTCGTCTGAGCCTTTCGGCGGTAGGGCGAGCTTGTTGGTCGGGTGCAGCTTCGGCAGGCGGCGCAGATACCATCCGGTCGCCTTGAACTCGGGGTCGCCGAACCAGTGCGGCTGCACGATCTGCGCCGCCGGCTCATAGTTCACGATCCGCTCGCGGGCGTATCGATGCATGACGGGGTTCTCGGCCGCCACGAATTCGGCGTCGGCGTTCCACACCTCGGAGAACAGGCCGGCGCCCTCGTCCAACTCGATCCACATTTCTTCGATGGTGCGGCCCGGCGGCGGGACGTGCAGCCACCGGACGCCGCTGTTGCAGAGCCGCGTGCAGGGAGGGTGCGCCACGAAGATCAGGCACCACCGGCCGCTGTTGAGCTGGTCGCGGATGTCGCCGCGGATATGGCGATTGCTGCCGGCGCGATCGGGCTTGATATCGCACGACCACGCATCGAACCCGCGCGCGATGAAAGCATCGCGCACGGTCCCGGTTTCCTCGCAGCCGATCAGGACAGGGACGTTGGCGGCGCCGGGGAGGATCAAGCCGCACCTCGCACTGTCGAGGCCTTCACTAGCGCGTCGCGCTCGACCCTGTTGTGCAGCCGCGACGCCGCCGCGAGGCGGGCAATCCGCTGCCGCTCAGCACGACCAGCGCGACGCTCCGCCAGCGCGCGGGCCAGCTGCAGCGAGAGCCGCCATCGCTCCACGCGGGCGACGAGAAGCCGCCAGGCGCTCACCGGGGCATGCCAGTCGTCAGCGCGGCCAAGCGGGAGCGCATGGTGGCAATCTCGGCCGTCATGGTCGCCTGGTGCTCTCGGTTGAGCGTTTCGAGCGAATTCAGGTCGGCGCGCAGCGCGGCGATTGCCGGCGGCTCCTTGATCTCCCCAAAGCCGGCCCGACGATATTCGATGACGACCTCGACCGAGAGGCCGGTGACCGTCGCGATGCGCTGGTCGTTCCAATCGACGTCATAGGCGCCGCTGTCGGTGTCGAAGTGATCCGACAGCAGGCGGATCATGTTGGTCTGCGCCTTCATGGCGGCCTGCGAGGGTTTCGCCGTCACGGGCTTCTCCTGTTTGCTGGATTGGATGCAGCCAGGGCAGCGGTGCGGGTCGAGGGACCAGCCGGCCTGGATGAACTTCTTGTCGATCTGCTCGGGCGGCATCAGCTGCACGAGGTTGCGGTCCCCGACGTTTCCGCAGCCCGAGCAGGTCAAATGCGCGACCATCGACACGCCACCGACGCCGGGGCGGGTCGTGAGTGACCTGCCCCGGACGCCGTTGCGATAATAATGGCCGTCGCGCCTCACGCTTCGGGCGCGCCGTAGAAGACGGTGGCTGGGGTCTCGTCGTCGACCCGCTGCACCGCCTCGCTGAACGCGTGATCAAACGAGAGGTCGCAGCGGTACAGGTCGTACCAGAACTTCACGCCCTCGCCGGTCTTCCGGTACCGCAGGCGCGCGCCGATGCGATAGAACGCGCCCTTGCTGAAGATCGGAATGGAGATGAAGAACACCCGCGGGACCTTCACCGCGCCCCCGCTCCGCCCGCGCGTCTCATGGTCGACCGAGAAGCTGATCTTGCCTTCGCCGGAGGCGAGGTTCGTCGTCTCCTCGACGTTGGCCGTCTCATAGACCTTCAGGCCAGTCGCCAGTTCGACGAGGGTAGCGAAGTCCGCGATGCTGTCGACGCCACCGTTCGAATTCACGAAGCGCTCGACATGTTCCGGGAATGCGTCGCCGGCGTTGGCAATGTCGCCGATACGATCCTCGAGAAAGAGCGAGAAGTCGGCCATCGACATCACGACGCCGTTGCTCTTCAGCCAGGCTTTCCACTCGTCGGACAGCGGGAAGTTGAAGGTCGTGCGGTGCTTGCCGTGGCGATACTCGCCGTGTTTGCCCTCGGCATCGGCCCGGTGATAGTCGAGCACCGCCGTCAATTTGGGTGCGCTCTTGTTGTCGTCGGCAAACACTGCCGTATCGCTGTCACCGAACCGAACGACGTGGCTGATGAAGCTGTCGAGCGAGGTCAGGGCCGCCGTGCCACGACGGAACCGGGGATTGTCGCGGACGGCGTCGAAGAAAGTGGCCGGCAGCGGCTCGATCGAACCGCCGTCGATCTTCGCCAGCACCGTGAGCCCCGATTCCGGGTCGCTGACCGGCGTTAAGGTCGGCTTCACGGTCTCTTCGATGAATTCACGGGTCTGCTTGAAGAGATCGCCGACACCTTCGGCGGTGGTGAGGCAGGCAGCGCTCAGCGCGGTCCCGGTCACCAGCTCGTTATTATCGTCCATTGTCAGTCCTCCTGTTGAGAATCAGACCGACCGCACGTCGCGGCCGGCGTCGGAGACCACACGGGCCCCGAAGAACACGCCCTGGTCGGGGCGATTGCGGGAAAGGCGGCCGTCATCGTCCGAGAACAGCAGCGTGCCGGGCTGGTCGGGCGTCGGGGCCGTGACCTTCAGCGTCGGCGTGACGACGTGGGCGCCGTTCATCATCTTGATTTCGAGCTTGATCGTGATCGAGCCCTTGGCGGCGCCCTTGGCGTTATCCGCGTGCTCGTCGATCTTGCGGACCAGCTCGCGCAGCTCGGCGGACGCGTCCAGGTCGAACTGGCCGTCGTTCAGCAGGCGGATGGTATCGGCCAGCGTCGCGGCAGGCGGTGGCAGGCGCGCCCCGTCCGCCGCCCGGGTCGAGAGGATCTCGCCGGTGCTGGGGTCAAATTCTTCGTCGGGCATATTGGTCTCCATCGGCGCTGGGTGAAGGGTGGAGGCGGGCGCCGGCCGGCCTCCGGAAAGGGTGGCAAGGCGGGCCGTCATGCGGCCTCCATTCCGTCGAGCAGGCCGCCGCGGTCGCCGTCGATGCGGCGCCGAGCGAGGGCGGCGTATTCAGGGTTCAGCTCGATCCCGATGCAGTTGCGCTGCAGGCGGTCGGCTACGAGGCCGGTCGTGCCG
This sequence comes from Sphingomonas sp. P2_B6, assembly GCF_056404755.1. NCBI lineage: Bacteria > Pseudomonadati > Pseudomonadota > Alphaproteobacteria > Sphingomonadales > Sphingomonadaceae > Sphingomonas > Sphingomonas sp. P2_B6. Next base: position 183,373 of record NZ_JBFUDK010000003.1, on the reverse strand, counting down.
GCGCCGAAAAAGGGATCGAGGACAACCCCACCCGCCGGGCAACCCGCCAACAGGCATGGGACAACAAGGGCGGGCGGGAACGTCGCGAAATGCGCGTCGGAAAACGAGGCTGTGGCGATCTGCCAAACCTCGATCGGCACGAGCGGGGACAGGTCCGGCTCGTAATTGCGGAGAAGACGAGTGCTGCGAAGCTCGCCGGCATCGTCGATCGCGACTTGCTTCCCGCCGACAGCCTTCATCGGGCCGTTCGTTTTAGCGCCGGCGTTCGCCCGATCTGAACCGGCCTGGGCTTCGACGTTCTGCGCCAGGCGCGCTACCGACGCATCGGCGACCGGCATCTTCACGGCGTCATCGTCGTAATAGGACTTCGCTGATTTCGTGAGCAGCCACACCTTTTCGTGCGCGCTCGAAGGGCGATATCGACCCGACGAGTCCGGCATCGGATTGGGCTTTCCCCAGACGATCTCGCTCCGGACCCACCAGCCGGCATCCTGCAGCGCGATGGCCAGCCGGTTCGGGATCATGCACAGGTCCTTCGGCTTCAACATGCCGATGCCGACCACGCGCGGACCCGACTGCGCGCCAAGGTTGCCCATGTTCTGGGTCTTCCCTGCGCGCGGCGTCTTCTCGTAGTCGCGATCAAGGTGGCCGTAGATCGCGCCCGCCGGAGCATTGCCCCCGCCCCGGCGCTTCGTCCCGTTCAGCGGCGTCGTTGGGTCGCCTGGGACGGCACCGTAGATCGGCCCCACCGTGGAAAACGGCTTATCGCGGAATGTCCTGTCGTCGTTGCCCGCCGCCTTAGTGGCTTCCGCGCTGCGCCCGTTGGGCTTCGTGGCGTAGCAGTCGCCATAATTGATCCAGCAGGTGCCCTCGGGCTTGAGGACACGGCGCACATGCTCGAACACCTCGACCATGACGGCCAGGTGTTCTCCGAGAGTCGGCTCCATGCCGATCTGCCCATCGACGCCGTAGTCGCGCAGGCCCCAGTAAGGCGGCGAGGTAACGCAGCAGTCCACCGACTCGTCGGGCAGCGCAGCCAGCTGCTCGCGCACGTCGCCGATGAGGATCGACACCGTCACGCCGCGCACCGCTTCCAGGCATGCTCATCCCAGCCCAGCCGCTCGGCGCGCTCGATGATCTCGGCATCGGTCAGGACGAAGCTGCCCCGCCGCCAGAAGGCGCCTTCCTTGTCGGGCCCACCCTTCGCGTCGCAGCGATAGACAAAGCTGATGCGCTGCAGGAATTCGGCGGCCCGGCCGGCGCGGCTCATGTCGCGCTTGCTTTCGATGCGGACCGGCGAGCTGTTCCCGGCGAACCCGCGCGGCGACGGCTTGAAGGTCACCCCGACCTCTTCGGCCCAGCGCCGGACCAGCACGACACCGCGGCCATAGGTCGCTGCTGCCTGCGACGCGGTCAGCCCGCGCACGCGCTGGGCGAAATCGGCGGGAACGGGCGTCGCCTTGAAAGCGCCGTCGGTACCGGGAACGCCGCATTCCTTGCGCCAGCGGGCAATATACCCGAGCCCGCAATTGTAATGCTTGGCGAGCTGCGGCTTCGACATGGTGGGCGAGAGGGCCGCGAAGTCCTCCGGCATAGAACGGAAGCGAGAGGCCGGCTTCGGAGGCTCGGTGCTTTCTGCCGGGCCGGGACGCCCCACCGCAGGGATAGCGGGCAGGCGGACGTCCTGCCGGCACCGCATGCGATCGACTTGGCCGGAGACGGCGCTGCGCGTGGTCTGCATCGCCTGGGCGACTTCGGTGAAGGTCTTCCCCTCCCGGATCAGCGAGCAGAGCTGCTCGACACGCTCGTCGCACCACCGGGCGGTTTTCCCACCCGGCGCGGACAAGCCGATAGCGCCCGGCGAAACGGCCATCGCCGCTCCGCCGTCTGTCATGACGTTCATGTGCACTCACTCCTTGCCGGCCGCGCCGGCGGCTAAATCCTCATCCGTTCACCGCGCGCAGCGAGGACGGCGCGCGAATCCTGTCGATTTCTGCGATCCACCCATCCAGCAGCAGGCGGACCGCACGAATGTCGGCCTCCATCGCCAGCAGCTCAGGATGGGTCTTGGCGGCGCCGCCGGGGCTGTCCGGGCTCTCTGCCGAAGCGACCTGCGCGAGCAGGGCGGCGATCGGCTGGGTGCCGCGGTCGCTGTCGCAGACGGCATCCTTGGGAACGAGGCGGCGACCATAGGCGGCGGCGACATCGTCGAGCGCCGTCGGGCAGGCTGCCAGGGCATCCCACAGACGCTTGGGGCTGGTCGATGCCCCGGCCATCACGTTGCCGAGCTGTTTCGGGCTCAGGTCCATGACGAATGCGAGGCCCTTCGGTCCGACGCGCTGCTGCGCGCGGGCGAGCCCGGCGACCATGTGGCCGTGGAACTCGACTTCCGAAACCGGCATCGTTTCGGGAACGACACTTCCAACAGTCATGCTGTACCTGCTTGGTTATGAAGAGAGATCATCACGCCGCCGCCTGTTCAGCGATCAGGACCAAGTCCTCCGGGGTGACGACGCCCTTGGTCGCCTCCGAAATCTTCACCGCGAGGGGAAGCGAAGGCTGGCGCTGGCGATACGCAATCTTGCGGATCGTGTTGCGGGGCTCTTCGATCCGGTCCGCGAATTCGTGGACCTTCTCGCCGGTGGCGTTCAGATGATCGAGCAAATGCATTTGGGATATGTGCCCCGACAGGGCACACAAGGCAAGCACAAATTGTGCCCCACTGGGGTTCTTTCGTCGGTTGCCCTGTCAGGGCACATGGAAAGGGTGCTGCCGAACAACATCGCCCATTATCGAAAGCTGCGCGGATTCTCCCAGGAGAAGCTGGCCGCCGATATCGGCACGACTCGGAATATGCTGACGAAGATCGAGAGCGGGAAGCGGGCGCTCACCAGCAGCTGGATCGAGAAGATAAGCGACGTGCTGAACGTCGCGCCCTATCTGCTGATTGCGCCGACCCAGATCTTGCCTACTGAAGCTGAGCTGGCCCAAATGCTCGGCGCCGCGCAACAGACGCTGCCAGCGGGTCTTCCGTATTCCGAGTGGCCAAGAGCTGTTGCTGCAGGTCTGCACACGCGGCTTCTGACGCTCGTAGGTGATCGCGCCAGTGTCGATAATTTGGATGGCTGATCGGCACGCGCTCCCGGCGTAGCCGCTCCACTTCTCTCTGCCACCACGCCAGGCGCTCGGGCATGATCGCGCATTCGAGAAGACATGTGCGGCAGCCCACGTCGCACGCCGGTTCCAGCATTAACACCGCTGCTCCCACGACTCGGCGACTCCAATGTTCTCGTTACGTTCTTCATCGAAGGAAAAATCCTACAGCGCAAGCGAGAAGTTATGTGCCCCGCTAGGGCATAAATAGAATTTGACAATGTGCCCCGCTAGGGCACATATGAACCTCGCTACCTGACCTGCCGCCGACCCGGCACGCGAGACGGTGAGAGGAGACGTGTTCGTGTTGCACCAGAAAATCACCGACGACCCTGACCTCGCCCAGGCGATCGAAGATCTGCGCCCGGTGTTCGCCGAGCTGCGTCAGGCGAAGCGCGAAATGCGCAAGGCGAAAGATAAGATCAGCAGCAACGCCTATCAGTCGCTCGCGGCGCATGCCGCCGATCAGCGCTCGATCATCGCCACCCGCGCGCGGAAGCTGGCGATCGAGCCCGAGGCTCTTTCGGTGATCCTGTCGACCGAGGCGCAAATCCGGATGCGGGTTAGACGCGCGCCGTCCCGCCGACAGATGGAAAAGGAACTGCGCGCGGAGCGCGGTTATGCCGCCAGTCGCCTCTCCGGCGCGCGCGCTGACATGGAGCGCCTGCAAGCCGAGCTGGCTTCAGCGGAACGGCACTCCGCCGCGGCGGACGCGGCGGTCCTGCTCTACACCGGGTTCCCCAACTGATGGGCGCGGGCGATTTCATCCGCAAAGCGCTTCAGACCGGCCGCCGCGTTGCACCGTCGGCGCCCGACACATGGCACGGCACCGCCGCGCCCGGGTCGCGCTGGACCTATCAGCAGCACGCCGTCCTGAAGGCTGAGGGCATCCCTCCCGAGCTGGTGAAGACCGCCACCGTCGGCGTCCAGGTTCAGAACAAGCTTAATTGGGCGATGCCGACGCAGACCCGCCCCGTCCTGTGTCCGCGCCTCGCGATCACGCGCAACGGCCGGCGGGCTCTCATCATCACGCCTGCGGGCGATAAGCTGTGGAAGGACATCGTATGACCCTTTTCCGGTCAACGCCGGCGATCGGCCAACCCGTGCGCCAGTGCGACGCCGAGGCTATCCGGCTCGAAGAGCTTCGGGCGCGTTGGCAAAGGGTGGGCGAGCTGATCGCCATTTGGTCGACCCCCGGCGCTGTCGGGCTGGGCTTCGGCTTGCTCGCCATGATGGCCGTGCGCGTGGTGTTTCGATGATCCGCCCCGCCGCCCAGTTCACGGCCGAAGAGCTTCAGGTCGACGAGGACGCCGAGCGCGAGGCGAAGGCGGTCGAATGGGGCTCAATGGTTCGGGTCGCGGAATGCGCCGGAGCCTTGTTCGCCCTTCTGTTTCTCACGGCCATCATTCTCGCCCTCGGCGGGCCGCGCTGATTATGAGCATCGCCGACAAGGCCGCGCATGTTCGCGCCGAACTGGCCGCCGCGGCGCCGACCAAGCACCACTGCCACTGGCCCGGGTGCGACGCGACGGTGCCGCCCGCCGCCTGGGGATGCCGCAAGCATTGGTACAAGCTGCCACTCGCGCTCCGTAACAAGATCTGGGCCGCCTATCGGCCCGGGCAGGAGGAGACGAAGACGCCGAGCCGGCGCTACGTCGAGGTCGCGCGCGAGGTGCAGGACTGGATTGCGGCGAACCATCCACCTGAGGCGAAGCTGCTATGACGCGGTCGTCATTCCGGTGTTCAAAGGGCGCGCGTCAGCTAACCCCGCGGTCGGCAGCCGAGCGCCTGGAAGACTTCGGGCAAGTCCTCGCGCCGATTGGGGCTGTAGAGCATCGCGTGCTCGATCTTCGCGCAATGCGATCGAACAGCTCTGGCGCGCATCGCGGCTGCTCCGCTGAATTGCAGCAGTGTCGCAACGCTAGCGATAAAGACTACGGCCCCAAGAAAATACGATCGCCGGCCGAAATTGGGGTGCCAAAACGAGGTATACATCACTGCGATACCCAATCCCAAGAAGGCGCCCGCGGCAAACAACCATTCGGCGTCCATAAACGGCACCAAGGGTTGAGCGCACGCCCAGCTAACGATCGCAAAGGCCGCTGCCGCGGTCGCCACGAGCTTATGATGCTCCGCCTGGATCATATCGAACCTCCCCCTTCAATCTTCGGGACAGTCCTAGGGGCGCTCGAGTTCAGCGTCGAGGGCATCGCGGTCTATCGGGCCCGCTCGGAGGGCGCCGGCGGTGAATGATCGGTCCGCCCTTGCCCAGGTCCGCAATCCGCTGCTCGCGCTGCCCGCAGCAGTAGCATTGCGCACCATGCCCGAAAGCGCGCTCCTGGCCCCACTGCTGCTCGAAATGCAACAGGACGCCCGCCAGCGCGCCGAGAAGAGCTGGCGGACGCACAAAGCCCCGATGGCGCTCTATTGGAAGGCTGTCGGGGTTTACGCGGGGCACCTCGCCCGCGTTCTGCGGCGGTCGGTCTCGACGATGTCCGAGCCGGACGGCCCCGCCGAGCATATCTATTTTCGCGCCGAGGAAACCCGCGCGGGCTGGGCGGTCTATTACGATCCGAAGCCCAAGCCGCTCGGCGATGGCCGCACCAGCTACGGCCTGCGCATTCCGATCCTCGTCGCGCATGAATGCGTCGCCAAGCCGGAGGACGTCGTTGCGCGCGCCGTCGCCATTTTCAACAAGCACTGGGATGAAGCATGAGCGAGCTCAAGAATCGCTGCGGCAACTGTATGGAGCCGCACCGCGCCCACCGGCCCCGCCGGGAAGCGGCGCCCACCTGCCCGAACTTCAAGGGTGTATATCGCGAGGCGACCGAGGAAGAGCTGAAAGACGGCTATGCCGCGGCGTTCCCCGACGGGCCGAAGCCGATCGCGACCTTCAGGGCCGACAATCCCGAGGATGTCGCGCGTTTGAAGGCCATCATCGGCCGGGAGGCCTTGGAGAGCACCTTCGGACCCGGCGGCGGAGGTATGCCCGCCTTCGTCGCGGCGATGGAACGCGCGGGGGAGGCGCAGCGCCATGACTGACAGCAAGATCGAATGGACTGACCGGAGCGATTGGAACCCGGTGCGCGGCTGCACGCGCGTGTCGCCGGGCTGCGGTGGCCCCGGTCCTCATGGCGGCTGCTATGCCGAGGTGATCGCGGCGCGCTTCTCAGACCCTGGCCAGGCCTTCCACGGCTTCGCGACGCGGGGCCCCGCGCGTTGGACCGGCCGTGTCGAGCTGATGCATGACAGGCTGACCCTGCCGCTGGGATGGCGCGCGCCAGCGATGATCTTCGCCAACTCGACGAGCGATTTCTTCCACAAGGAATTGGCCCGGTATGAAGTCGCGCAGATTTTCGGTGTGGCAATCGCGGCGCACCATCTGCGCGGGCACGTCACCCAGATCCTGACGAAGCGGCCGGATCGGATGCGTGAGCTGCTGCTCGACCCGGAATTCTGGGAAGTCGCCAACGCCGCCGTCGAGTCTCATATCATGGCGCGCGTCGATCCCCTGAACCGCCGTTCTGACGATGCGCGTGCCACCTGTGACACATACGGCCCCAATAAGCCGCCGCCGGGCATCTGGCTCGGCGTGTCGGTGGAGGACCAGCCCCGCGCGGACGAGCGCCGGGAGGCCTTCCGGGCCGTGCCGGCAACCATCAAATTCGTCAGCTACGAACCGGCGCTTGGTCCCGTCGACTGGGCAGGCTGGGAATTCGTGCACCAGATCATTTCAGGGGGCGAGAGCGGGCCGCGCGCCAGGCCGAGCCACCCGGACTGGCACCGTGGCGCGCGTGACTTCGGCGCGGCGCACCGCATCGCCTATCTGTTTAAACAGTGGGGCGAATGGGAACCGGCGCTCGATCGGGAGCGTGATGACCCGGACTGGCGCGAGGATTACACCCGCGCCTATGCCGATGCTGGCAGGACGCGCTGGTTGAATCTCGCTGGCGGCTGCGGCTTCCATGGCGAGCGTTTCCACGTGATGCGGCGGGTCGGCAAAAAAGCCGCGGGCCGCCTGCTCGACGGCGCCGAGCATAACGGGTTCCCGTCATGAGCCCGGCTCAGAAGCGCTGTCTCGATATCGTCGCCGGCTGGATCGAGGCTCACGGCGTCGCGCCCACCTATCGCGAGATCGCCGCCACGATGGGCGGCAATGCGCAGGGGCGCGCGCACGACCTGGTCGCGGCGCTGGTCGCCCAGGGCGAGCTTGTCCGCACCGCCGCGCGCAACCGCAACCTGCGGATGCCCACCGTCGACCTGACGCGCGTGCCGCTCGACGAGCTGCTCGCCGAAATTGAGAGAAGGAGTAAAGCCGATGGGTAGGCTGGCACCGGGCGATGTGGTGTTCGCCGCCGCGCCGTTGACGTTCAACCGTCTCGCCGCGCTGGCCTATACCGGCATCAGCGAGAAGTTGTTCAACCAGCTCGAGGCCGCCGGTTCGCTGTCCGGTCGCAGGATCGGCCGCAATGGTCAGGTCGTCTATCTGCGCGAGCAGCTCGACACCGTCACGACCCGCCTCTTCGGTGCCGGCGCGACCGACATCGACGACGAATTCGAGGGCCTCGGTGGCTAAGGTCGTCCTGCCCCGATATCTGCGCCCCAAGCGGCGCGCTGATGGCCTGACCGGCTATTTCTGGGAGCGCCCGAGCTGGGCGAGGCCGCCGGCCGAGCGCTACGGCCGCTTGTGCCCGGTCGACTCCGAAGCGCTGGGCACGGACCTGGCCGCCGCGATCGGCAAGGCTGAGCTGCTCAACACCATGCTCGACGAATGGCGCCTCGGCGCCGAGGCGAGGCCCGCCACCGGCACGGTCAAATGGCTGATGGGCTGGTACCGCGGGCTCGATCGATTCAAGAACCTCGGGTTCAAGAGCCGCCGCGACTATCGCGCTGCCATGGAGACCCTCGTTTCCTTCCCGCTCAAGTCGACGCTGCTCGGCGATCGTCGCATCGCGGAGATCGAGGCCGCCCACGTCGACGCGATCTACGTCGCGCTGCAGAAGCGGGGAGGGAAGCGCACCGCCGCCTATGCGATGCAGGTCGGCCGCCGCGTGTGGAACGAGGCGATTCGGCACAAGAAAGCGAAAGACCCGAACCCCTTCGCGCGGATGGGCATCAAGACCGGCAGCGAGAAGGGCAACCGCCCGACGACGCGCGACGAATACGACCTTTTCCGGGAGACAGCGCGCGGCATGGGCATTCAGTCCATGGCGGCCGCCGCCGCGCTCAGCTTCGAGCTGGTCCGCCGCGTGACCGACGTGTTCGGCTATGTGTTCGAAGGCAAAGAGGACGAGGCCCCCGGCATCTTCTGGGAGGATTATCAGCCGGGCGTGTCGATCGCGCTGCGCCAGGGCAAGACCGGCGACCGGCAGGTTATCCCGCTGCGCGGCGAATCGGTCGACGGCCAACCGGGCCCGCTGCTCTATCCCGCGCTCGAGGAGGAGCTGGCGCGGCTCCCGCCGGCGACCGGGCACATGGTCATCAACGAAGAGACCGGCCACCGCTACAGCGAGGACCAGGCGCAGCGGGTTTTCCGCAAGATCCACAAGGCCGCCGGCCTGCCCAAGGGAATGACCCTCACCGGGTTTCGGCATGGCGGCGCGACCGAGCTCGGCGACGCCGGAATTTATGACATCCGGCCCGTCTCCGGCCACCGGACGCTTCAGCAGACGACGACCTATAACAAGGCGAATGAGGCGAAAGCCCGAGTCGCTGGCGAAAAACGGCAGGCTCATGTAAGAAAGAACAAAGCATGATTGTCGGAATGCTGTCGGAATGCCGTGTCGGAACGGCTGACGTCCAACGGACGCGCAGGGCGCAAAAACCCTAGGTTTTCCGCCGCGTTCTGGTGGTGGGCCCGTCGGGATTCGAACCCGAGACCTACAGATTAAAAGTCCGTTGCTCTACCAACTGAGCTACGGGCCCCGACCAGGGACGCGCGTTACGAGCGGCGCGGGCGGCGGTCAACCGCGCGTGCGCGTGTCGCGAGCTGACGCACCGTCAGCCCGGTTGCCGGATCGCGCCAGGCGGGGACCAAAGCGGCGAGCGGATCGAGCACGAAGCGGCGCTGGCGAAAGGCGCGGTGCGGCACCGTCAGCGCGGCACCGGACCAGACGCCGCCCGACCACAGGACGATGTCGAGATCGATCACCCGGGCGCCCCAGCGGCGGCCCGGGCGGCGGCCGAACGCGCGTTCGATGTCTTTCAGCCGGGCAAGCAGTTCTGGCGGCGATTCGGGCGAATCCAGGATCAGCGCGGCATTGGCGAAGCGGCGCGACGAGGGGCCGAGTGGGGGCGTGGCGAAGAAGCGCGACACCGCGGTGACCGGCCCGAGCGCGGTGATCGCGGCGCGCAGTTCCGCCTCGGGCGGGCCGTGGCGGCCCGGGCGGTTCGATCCGATCGCGATGGCATATCTTGTTATCGGCACGCGGACGTGCGTAGCGCCCTATGATGTTCGCCCCAAGCCCGATCCCCGATACCGAGCCCTCGCACGATTGCCCGCTCTGCCCGCGCCTCGCGGCGTATCGCGAGACGGTCCGGGCCGAGCAGCCCGACTGGTGGAATGCGCCTGTACCGGCCTGGGGCGATCCCGGGGCGTGGCTGGTGATCGTCGGGCTCGCGCCGGGCAAGCAGGGTGCGAACCGTACCGGGCGGCCCTTTACCGGGGACGGATCGGGGGCGCTGCTGTTCGGGGCGCTCGCCAGATATGGGCTCGCCAGCGGCGATTATGAGGGCACGCCCGAGGATTCGCTGAAGCTGAACGGCGCGATGATCCTGAACGCGGTCAAATGCCTGCCGCCGCAGAACAAGCCGGTGCCCGAGGAAATCCGCACCTGCCGGCATTTCCTGGAAGGCCAGGTCGCGGCCTTGCCCAAGGCGCGCGTCTTCGTGGCGCTGGGGCAGGTCGCGCATCAGTCGGCCGTGAAGATCCTGGGGGGCAAGCTGCCGAAATGCCGCTTCGCGCATCTCGCCGAGCACCGCGTGCCCGACGGGCGACTGCTGATCGATAGCTATCATTGCTCGCGCTACAATCAGAATACCGGCCGGCTGACCGACGAGATGTTCGACGCCGTGTTCGCCCGGGCGCTGGAGCTGAAGCCGGCCTGAGTCGACCCTCCATTTTCGCCGTTCGTTTCGAGCGAAGTCGAGAAACCTGCTCCCTCGTCGACCGGTGTCTCGACTTCGCTCGACACGAACGGAAAGAAGCGGACTCGTTTCGGTGGAAATCTAGATCGCCAGCACCAGCACCGCGACGACCAGGGTGACGATGCCGAGCAGGAAGGTCCGGTCGGCCCACCCCTCCCAGCGATCGAGCTCGAGCGGGGAGCGGATCGACAGATAGGACAAGCCGCAGCTCACACTGAAGCAGACTGCGCTGAGCCAGGCGACTTCGTCGGCGAGCGATTTCTGCGCCTGGTTGGTGATGTGCAGGCCGGCGATGATGAGCAGGGTGATGCCCAGCAGGTTCGACGCGGCGTTCAGGATGTGCGTGGTCTTCTGCATGGGCGCGGCCATGGACGCTCCAATGTGAACTCAGCCGAAACGGCGTGGATTGCGGGTGAAATCGCGCCTTTCCATGATAGGATGGATAATCATCGAGGAGAGTCGCCATGCGTATCGTTGCGATCCTTGCCCTGCCGGTCATGATGGCCGCCGCGCCGGCGCCTGACCCGGCTCCGGAGTCGGGCGGCGTCAAGCCCGTCTGCCAGAACAGCGCTGTCCAGAAGGTCGAGCAGCGCAAAGTGCCGGTCCGCCCGCACAAGCTGACGGCCGAGCCGCCCGCGAAGCAGGTGCTGACCGTGCTTCGGACGGTGGATGGCTGTTCGCAGCCGGTGGTGATCCGCGAGGACGTGGGCGAGGCGCCTCGACCGTAAGATCCGTCATGCTGAACTTGTTTCAGCATCCATGCGCGAACATCTGAGCCACGGGCGACACCCCTGTGGCGAATGGCCGCGTATGGACCCTGAAACAAGTTCAGGGTGACGACCGAAAGCCCGCCCCTAGATATCCTGCGTCAGCCGCCCGTACAGTTCTGGCCGGCGATCGCGGAAGAAGCCGAAGGCGGCGCGGTGGCGCTTGATGCGGTCGAGGTCGAGCGTCGCGACCAGCACGCCGGTGTCCTCCGCGCCGAACTCCGCGATCAGGTCGCCGCGCTCGTCGGTGATGAAGCTGTGGCCGTAGAAATGCTGGCCATGTTCAGTGCCGATGCGGTTGGCGGCGACCACCGGCACGACGTTCGACACGGCATGGCCGACCATCGCGCGGCGCCATAGCCGGCTGGTGTCGAGATCGGCGTCGTGCGGCTCGCTGCCGATTGCGGTCGGGTAGAACAGGACTTCCGCGCCCATCAGCATCATCGCGCGTGCGGTCTCGGGATACCATTGGTCCCAGCACACCCCGACGCCGAGCGTCGCGGACGGGCCGGGCCAGACCTTGAAGCCGGTATTGCCGGGTCGGAAATAGAATTTCTCTTCATAGCCCGGGCCGTCGGGGATGTGGCTCTTGCGGTAGACGCCCATCAGCCCGCCATCGGGGCCGACCATCGCCAGGCTGTTGTAATGGTGCGGCCCGTCCGCCTCGAAGAAGCTGGTCGGGATGGTCACGCCCAGCTCGGCCGCGAGGCTTTGCATGGCGAGCACTGCCTTGTGCTCGCCGACCGGCCTGGCATTGGCGAACAGGCCCTCGTCCTCGACCCGGCAGAAATATTCGCCCTCGAACAGCTCGGGCGGCAGGATGACCTGCGCGCCCTTCGCCGCGGCCTCGCGGACCAGCTCGGAGACACGGGCGATATTCGCGTCGATATCGCTCGAAAAGGCGAGCTGGAGTGCGGCAACGGTGATGTCGGTCATGCGGGGCCTTTAGAGCATTTTTCGAATGAGGTTGATCCACCCTCTCCGTTCGCCCTGAGCTTGTCGAAGGGCTGCTCTTTCTTCTGGGGAAGAGAAGAGCAAGGCTTCGACAAGCTCAGCCCGAACGGGGAGGGATGATTCCAGCGAGCCGAGGTCGGCTTTAGCGCGTTTCGCGCGGCAAGTTTAGGCCGGAATCTGCTGGCTGATGCAGTGGAAGCTGCCCCCGCCGGTGAGAATCGCGTCCGCCCGCAGGCCGACGACATGCCGGTCGGGGAACAGCGCCTGGATCGCCGCCACGGCCAGCGCATCGTTCGCCGCGCCATATTGCGGGACGACCACGGCGGCGTTGCCGATATAGAAGTTCATATAGCTGGCCGGAATGATCTCCTCGTCGCGCAGCACGCGGCCGGGCGAGGGCAGGCGCACGATCTCGACATCGTGGCGTGCCGCGTCGCGCGCCGCATGCTGATAGACCAGCCAGTTGGGGTCGTCCTCGGCGGGCTCGGGAAGGGCGAGCCGGCCCGGCGCGACGAAGCGCGCGAGATTGTCGACATGGCCGTCGGTATGGTCGTGCAGCAACCCGTCGCCGAGCCAGATCACCCGGGAATAGCCGAGATCCGCGGCAAGCCGTGCCTCGATCTCGGCTCGGGACAGATCGGGGTTGCGGTTCGGGTTGAGCAGGCATTGCGCGGTGGTGACGACCAGCCCGGTGCCGTCGCCGTCGATCGCGCCGCCTTCGAGGATCCAGTCGCAGCGGTCGGTCGGAATCCGGCGCTCCGCGGCGAGGCGCAGGCCGATATCGTCGTCGCCGGGCAGGTCGTATTTGCCGCCCCAGCCGTTGAAACGGAAATCGCGCGCACGACCGTCGCCGGTGACGATCGCGGCGGTGTCGCGCAGCCAGATGTCGCCGAACGGCTCGACCACCACCTGCGCCGCGTCGCCGGCCAGCGCCCGGGCGGCATCGGCCGCTTCCTCATCGGCGGCGACGAGCAGCACGCGCTCGCCCTTGCCCTCGGCATGGACGGCGCGCGCAAAGGCGGCGACTTCCTCGCGCGCGGGTTCGAGATCGTCCTCCCACAGATCGGGATGGCTCGGAAAACCGATCCAGACGGCCTTGTGCGGCGCCCATTCGGCGGGTGGGGTAAGGGTGTTCACTTTGCCTCCGCGCGACTCTTGTCCCGAACCGCGCGGAATTCGGCGGTCGGATACCAGTTAGGCCATGATGCGCCGTCCGCAAGGGTGCGGCCCATGGTGTAATAGAGCTTCACGTCCTGCAGCGCGGCGCCCCAGTCCCAGGCGGGGTCATATTCGTCCTGCGGCTTGTGATAGCGGTTGGTGTTGTAATCGTCCGCTGCGGCCTTGCCCGCCGCGGGTCCGCCGATGACCAGATCCTCGCCCGCGCTGCCGTCGAGCATCGGCACGCCGAGCTTGGCGAAGCTGAAATGGTCGGACCGATAATAATAGCCGCGCTCGGGCGAGGGTTCGGGCGCGATGCGCCGGCCCTGCGCCGCGACCATCGGCCTGACCATGTCCTCCAGCTCCGACTTGCCCGCGCCGGTGATGACGAAGTCCTTCGCCTCAGGGTAGATCTTCAGCGCGTCCATATTGACCCCGCCGACCGTCTTGCCGAGCGGATAGACCGGGTTTTCGGCATAGAATTTCGAGCCGAGCAGGCCCGATTCCTCAGCGGTGACGGCGAGGAACACCTGGGAGCGCTTGGCGGGACCGGCCTTGCTGTTGGCCTCCGCCATGGCGACCAGCGCCGCGACGCCCGAGGCATTGTCGACCGCGCCGTTGCAGATGTCGTCGCCCTTGACCGCGTCGCAGCGGCCGAGATGATCCCAATGCGCCGAATAGAGCACGACCTCGTCGGGCCGCGCGGTGCCGGGCAGGATACCGATGACGTTTTTCGATGCCTGGCGGCGGATCGTGTTGGCGAAGCTGACATTCGCCTTCACGCCGAGCGGGACGGCCCTGAAGCCCTTGACCTTCGCGGCGGCGGAGAGGGCGGCGAAATCCTTGCCGGCGCTGGCGAACAGTGCCTCGGCCGCGGGCTTCTGGATCCAGCCGATTGCTTTCGACTGGTCCATATGGTCGCCGGGCGTATCCTGCTGGAGTTGGGGTCCGGTCCAGCTCGACTGGACGACGCCCCAGCCATAAGCGGCGGGCTCGGTATCGTGGACGATGATCGCGGCGGCGGCGCCCTGGCGCGCGGCTTCCTCGAACTTGTAGGTCCAGCGGCCATAATAGGTCATGGCGCGACCGCCGAAATCGCCGTCGAGCGTCATGGTCTGCCAGTCGGGATCGTTGACCAGGATGACGACCGTCTTCCCCTTCACGTCGAGCCCGGCATAGTCGTTCCAGCCGCGCTCCGGCGCGTTGATGCCGTAGCCGACGAACACGACCTCGCTGTCCTTCACCTCGGCCCTGGGCACGACCTGATAGGTCGCGATGACCATGTCGGTGCGATAGGCGAGGCTGACCGGCGTCTTGCCCCCGGTGAAGCTGAGCGGCGAGACGTTCTGGCCGGTAATCTCGACCAGCGGCACGTCCTGGAACCAGCTGCCCTTGTTAGCGGGCTTAAGGCCCGCCGCCTTGAAGCGCTCGACGATATAGGCGGTGGTCTTGTCTTCGGCCGGTGTGGCGGGCGCGCGACCCTCGAAATCGTCGGACGACAGCGTCTTGGTCACGTCCTTCAGCGTCTGTAGCGGGATTTCGGGCGAATCGGGCGCCGCGGCAGTGAGGATGAAGGCGGCGGACAGCAGGAAAAGGGCGCGCATCTTGGTTCCTTGCAGGCCTTGGGACGGGCGGCGTTCTGGCAGCGCGCCGGGGCCGGCGCAAGCGGGGCGGAATGGAACCGAAATGGAGGGAATCCGTGTTTGCTTGAGCCTGCGGCCTGGCTATTGTTTCGATAACATCTTGAATTCGGGGGCGGCATTGAAAAAGTGGATATTGGCGGGGGCGATGGCCTCCGCGTCGGTCGTGCAGCCGGCGGCCGCCGCAAGCGATGCGGCGATGAAGTTCGGCGCGCGGGACTCCATCGAAAGCATCAGCCTTTCGCCGGACGGTACCATGATTGCAATGATCCAGCCCGGCCCGGGCCGATCTGCTCTGTTGTACGTCGTCAATCTGGTCGGCACGCCGCAAATGAAGCCGATCCTGGCTTCCAAGGGCGATCCCGAACGTTTGATGTGGTGCGCGTGGCCGAGCAATACGCGGCTGATCTGCAATTTCTTCGTCATCGAGAAGGTGAGCGGCAAGCCCATGCCGTATACCAGACTGGTGACGCTGAAGCCCGACGGGTCCGATATGAAGCCGTTGAGTGCGCGCGGCACCTCTAATTCGCTGGGCGTCGCGTTGGGCGGCGGGGGCATCGTCGACTGGCTCGGCGACGACAGCGGCGCCGTGTTAATGTCGCGAAACTTCGTGCCGGAGCAGACCGTGGGCACGATCATGGCGAGTTCAAAGCAGGGGTATGGGGTCGAGCGGGTCGATACCACCAGCCTCGCGCGCAAGACGGTGGAACAGCCGAAGAGCAGCGCGTTCGACTATATATCCGACGGGCACGGCATTGTTCGCGTGATGGGCATCCAGCCGGAAACCAGTACCGGTTATGATGGCAAAAGACTCGTCTACACATATCGAAAGAAAGGCAGCCGGGACTGGCTGCCGCTCGGGACCTCGGAGATAACGAGTTCCGGTACGACAGGCTTCACGCCTTACGCCGTCGATCCCGATCTCGACGTGGTCTACGGCGCCGCGAATGAGACTGGGCGCACCGCCATCTACAAGATCGCGCTGGATGGCAGCCTGAAACGCGAATTGGTCTATGAGCGGCCCGATGTCGATGTCGATCAGCTCGTACAAATCGGTCGTCAGCACCGCGTCGTCGGTATTTCCTACAGCGACGAGAAGCCGAGGACGGCGTTCTTCGATCCCGCTCTGAAGGCTCTTTCGGCATCGCTGTCCAAGGCCCTCCCCGGCAAGCCATTGATCAGCTTCGTCGATGCGAGCGCGGACGAGAAGAAGCTGCTGTTGTGGGCGGGAAGCGATTCCGACCCGGGTCGCTTCTACCTGTTCGACAAGACGACGAAAGGTTTGACGGAGATCATGGCCGTCCGCCCGCAACTAGCAAAGACGCCACTTGCCGAGATGAAGGCGGTGAAGTTCCCCGCGGCGGACGGGACGATGATTCCCGCATATCTTACGCTCCCGCCCGGAAGCGATGGCAAGAACCTTCCTGCGATCGTGATGCCGCACGGCGGTCCCGAAGCGCGTGATGAATGGGCATTTTCCTGGTTGCCGCAGTTTTTTGCCAATCGCGGCTATGCAGTGCTGCAACCCAATTATCGCGGCTCGACCGGCTATGGCGATGCCTGGATGAAGGAGAATGCAATCAGGTCGTGGAAAACCGCGATTGGAGACGTCGATGACGGCGGCCGATGGTTGCTGAAGGAAGGAATTGCCGCTGCCGACAAGATCGCGATCGTTGGCTGGTCCTATGGCGGGTACGCTGCGTTACAATCGGGCGTGCTTGACCCGGGCCTGTTCAAGGCGATTGCGGCCGTTGCTCCCGTGACCGATTTCACTGTCATGCTGGAACGCAGCAAGGACTATTCCGACTACAAGCTGACTCAGCTTCGGTTCGGTTCCGGGCCGCATCTCGTCCAGGGCTCGCCCGCGCGAAACGCGGATCGTATCAAAGTGCCGGTTCTGATGTTCCACGGCGACCTGGATCTGAACGTCCCGATCGAGCAGTCGCGACTGATGGAGTCGCGGTTGAAAAACGCGGGCGCCAACGTCCAGCTCGTCGAATATGATGGCCTCGATCACCAACTCGTCGACGACAAGGTGCGCGCTGAGATGCTCGACAAGATCGACATTTTCCTGCGCGCCAATCTTCATCTTTGAACGCGTTGACGGGCATGGTTCGGTCGCCTTCAGCCTATGAGGAACGGAGGAAAGGCGCCCGATCATGCCTTCGATTTTTCGAAGCCGGATTGGGCGCCCACAAAGATTCGGACGTTGCCGGCGCTTGTCTGATGAAATTCTGACGGAACGAAAAAGGGCGGCCCCTTGCGGGACCGCCCTTTGTCTTTTGCCGGAAGACCGATCGATCAGCGCGAGTAGAACTCGACGACCAGGTTCGGCTCCATCTTCACCGGATAGGGCACTTCGTCCAGCGTCGGCACGCGGGTGAAGGTCACCTTGGCGGTGCCRTCCGGCGCGACATAATCGGGGATGTCGCGCTCGGCGAGGCTCTGCGCTTCCATCACCAGCGCCATTTCCTGCGCCTTGGAACCCAGCGTGATCTCCATGCCCGGGAACACGCGGCGCGACGCAATGTTGCACTTCACGCCGTTGACCTTGATGTGGCCGTGGCTGACCAGCTGGCGCGCGGCGAACACGGTCGGCGCGAACTTGGCGCGGTACACGATCATGTCGAGGCGCTGCTCGAGCAGGCCGATCAGGTTCTGGCCGGTATCGCCCTTCATGCGGGCGGCCTCATGGTAGCATGCCCGGAACTGCTTCTCGGTCACATCGCCATARTRRCCCTTSAGCTTCTGCTTGGCGCGCAGCTGSAKGCCGAARTCGGAAASCTTGCCCTTGCGGCGCTGGCCGTGCTGGCCGGGGCCGTATTCGCGCTTGTTCACCGGGGACTTCGGACGACCCCAGATGTTCTCGCCCATACGGCGATCGAGCTTGTACTTGGCGCTGGAGCGCTTCGACATGTATATTACCTTTGCAAGTGCCAACAACAAGACCGGCACCCGAAGGCGCCGATCGATATCCGGTCATCGCTCTGCCCTATGATTCGAGAATCGAGGATTCGAGAATCAGGCAGGGCCGCCGCTTCACCGGAGTGCGGGGCCTTTTGCGAAGGGGCGGCCTCTTGCAGAAAGAGTCGCCGCGGTCAACCTTATAACGCCCGCGTCAAAGCGGGCCGGTGCCCATGCCGACACGACGATCGGTGAACCTGCGCGCCGCATCGGCATTCGCCTCGTCGATGCTCTTCCATTCCGCCTTGGTGTGGCACTGGCGCTTGCCGCCGAGGATCGAGCCGGTGGTTTCGGTGCGGCGGCAGATCTTCTTGTCGGGATCGGCGGGCTTGTCGTCCTTGGCGAATGCCGGAGTGGACGAGAGCATGAGACAGCTTAGCGCCAGGGTGGCAAAGAGACGCATGGTAGATTTTCCTCAGGAGACACAATCGAGTCGCAATTCGCCGCAGTGCAGCGTTGCCGGAGAGGTAGCTTTAACTAGGCTTACTCGCAAGACCCCAGAAAATGGCGATTTAGTGACAGAATAGTTGGTTCCAGAACGGCCATTTAGTGAGCGGCGCTGCAGCGCTGGACACCTGTCCCAGTGGCGTTATCAGGCCATATGACCGAGACGATCCTGCCAGGCGCCGATTGTTCCAATATGGTCGAGGTGCGCGCCGGCGTCGACCAGGTCGACCTTGAGCTGATCGCCCTGTTCGCGCGCCGTTTCGCCTATATGGACGCGGCGGCCCGCATCAAGACCGAACGCGGCGCGGTGCGCGACGAGGCCCGCAAGGCGCGGGTGATCGCCAACGCCCGCGCTGCGGCCGAAGCGGCGGGCCTGCCCGGCACCGTGATCGCCGATCTGTGGGACCGGCTGGTCGAGGCCTCGATCGCGTATGAGATGGCGGCGTTCGACCGACGGAAAGATTAGCTGGAAGGTCGCGGGGGCCAGAATCCGCCCTGACGCCATGGCGGGTTCGGCGGGGCCTCCGGATCGGGCAGGGCGAAGTTGAGATAGCCGAAATAGGAGGCGATCAGCCGCCCGTCGCGCGGCACCACCGCCGTCCGTCCATGCAGGAAGCGCGTATTGTCCAGCATCAGGATATCGCCGCGCCGCCATGCCACCGCCGCGGTAATCTCCTCGCCCATGTCGCGGACGAGATGAGTCCAGGCGGGCGGGACGAGCGTGCCGTCGTCGAACAGCGGAAAATCCCAGCGGTCGATGCTGTAGCGCGCGAACAGCAGGAAATTGCCAAAGGCCAGTCGATCGGTGAACATCGGCTTGTGCAGGAAGGGGCGGCTGAAGCTGCGCCGGATCTGGTCGCCGTCTAGCCGGAACGTGAAGGGGCAGCGCGCGGGCGGATTGGCCAGTTGCGCATTGGATGGTTCCGTCGTGCCGAACCAGGTGATCAGCTCGTCCTGTGTCGTATGTCGCGTGTAGCGCAGGCGCCGCGCGGCCATCTCTGCGCGCAGCGCAGACGGCAGCCGCTCGACCAGCGCACTACCGTCGCAGACCGTCGTCGCCCCCATCCGCCGCGGCGGGTGGAGGCAGGCGAAGAAACACACGTCCGGCTTCCACGGCTCGCGCGACAATTCGGGGTGGAGCGGGAACGCCGCGGTGCCCAGGCTGACTGACTGGATATTGCGCGCATCGTCGAGCAATTGCCGGCCGCGGCTTTCGTTGAAGACCGAGCCAGAGCAGAACTGCGCGGTGAAACGACCAAAAACGTCGAGGTCAGTGGTGAAGCCGCGCAGCAGCAGCGCGCCATGATGCTTGTAGGCTTGGATGATCGTGTCGGTCGGAATCTCGAGCGGGCTCTTCTCGCCCTTGGCCCGGATGGTGAGATAAGGGGTGGCCGCATCGGGCGGAATCAGGTCGGCCATCGGCGGGCGTCGCGCTCTTGTTGGGGCGATGAACATGTCCGGCATAATCGCAATCGGCGGTCCGGCATAGCCGGTGCGCTGCCCTGCGTTCAGGATTGGCGCGGCGCCTTCGATCGCTTCGCGCCGGCAAGGGCCGACAACACGCCGCGCATCGTCCGCACTTCCTGGCTCGACCAGCCTGGTTTGGTCAGCAGGGTGCGCAGCGTCCGCTTCGTCACTGGCGTGCGATCGGGCGGATAGAAGAAATGCGCTGCCTCCAGCATGGCGTCGAGTTGCAGGATCATGCCCTCCAGCTCCTCATGCTCTGCCGGTTCGGGCATTTCGGTCTCGGGCGGGGAGGCGAGCGCGATGCCCTTCGACCATTCATAAGCGACGAGGATCACTGCCTGGGCAAGGTTGAGCGACCCGAACTCGGCATTGATCGGCACGGTGATGATCGTGCGGGCAAGCGCGACGTCGTCGCTTTCGAGCCCCGACCGCTCCGGCCCGAACAGGATGGCGGTGCGCGCGGTGGAGGCATGGATCGCCGTCGCGGCTTCGTCCGGGGTGACGACGGGCTTGGTCACCCCGCGCTTGCGCACGGTGGTGGCATAGACATGAGCGCAATCGGCGACGGCATCGGCGACACTGTCGAACACCTGCGCCTGTTCGAGCACCACATCGGCGCCCGACGCGGCCGGGCCGGCCGAGGGATTGGGCCAGCCGTCGCGCGGGGAGACGAGGCGCATCTCGGTCAGCCCGAAATTGAGCATCGCGCGCGCCGCCTTGCCGATATTCTCGCCGAGCTGTGGGCGGACAAGGACGATGACGGGGGGCGGGGCGAGCGATGGAAGGGGCATCTCCTCCCCGTTCGTCCTGAGTAGGGGCTGAGCTTGTCGAAGACCCGTATCGAAGGACTTGCGCGCGAGGACCCGAATGGCCTCCCAATCTCCCGCGATCAACGCCTCCTTCTTGGCACGCGTCCAGCCTTTGATCTGGCGTTCGGCTTCGAGTGCCTCAAGGCGGGAGGGAAAATCCTGCGACCAGGCGAGAGACACCGGACGCCGATTCTGGGTATAGCCCTCGACTTCGCCGCGATCATGCTGCCCCAGGCGCTGCTCGAGATGGTCGGTATGGCCGGCATAATAGCTGCCGTCGGAGCAGCGCAGGATATAGGCGTAGAAGCTCAAAACCTGTCCTTCGATACGCGTCTTCGACTTCGCTCAGCCGCTACTCAGGACGAACGGTGGTGAGAAGGCAAGCCTTCAACCCAACTCACCCCTTGCCCACCTCGTTCACATTGCCGGCGAATTCCTCGAAGTCCCTGGCCTCGCGGAAATCCTTGTAGACGCTGGCGAAGCGGATGTACGCGACCGAATCCAGGCCCTTCAGCCCCTCCATTACCATCTCGCCGATGCGTTTCGAGGGCACCTCGTTCTCGCCCTGGGTCTCGAGCTGGCGCTGGATGCCGGAGACCAGCTTCTCCAGGCGCACCGCATCGATCGGGCGCTTGCGTGCAGCGATCGAGACCGAGCGGAGCAGCTTCTCACGGTCGAACGGCTCGCGCTTGTCCTCGCTCTTGATGACATAGAGCTCGCGCAGCTGGATGCGCTCGAAGGTGGTGAACCGCGCGGCGCAGCCCTCGCACTGGCGGCGCCGGCGGATCGCGGCGCCGTCTTCGGTCGGACGGCTATCCTTTACCTGGCTGTCTTCATGGCCGCAGAACGGACACCTCAAATCACACGCCTTCCGGATAGATCGGGAAGCGCGCGCACAAGGCCAGCACGCGCTCGCGCACCGCCGCTTCGACCTGGGCGTCGCCCTGCTCGCCATTCTTGCGCAGGCCATCGAGCACATCGGCGACCATGTTGCCGATCTCGCGGAACTCGGCGGGGCCAAAGCCGCGCGTGGTGCCCGCGGGCGAGCCGACGCGGATGCCGCTGGTCTTGGTCGGCGGCAGCGGATCGTTGGGGATGCCGTTCTTGTTGCAGGTGATGCCGGCCCGCTCCAGCGCTTCGTCGGCATCCTTGCCGGTCACGCCCAGGGGGGTGAGGTCGATCAGCGCGAGATGCGTGTCGGTGCCGCCCGAGACGACCTCGGCACCGCGCTCCTTGAGCGTGGCCGCGAGGATCTTGGCGTTCTCGACGACCGCGGCGATGTAGCTCTTGTATTCGGGCTGGAGCGCCTCGCCGAACGCGACCGCCTTGGCGGCGATGACATGCATCAGCGGGCCGCCCTGAAGCCCCGGGAACACCGCCGAGTTGATCTTCTTGGCGATCGCTTCGTCATTGGTCAGCACCATGCCGCCGCGCGGCCCGCGCAGGGTCTTGTGCGTGGTGGTGGTCACGACATGCGCATGCTCCAGCGGCGAGGGATGCAGGCCGCCTGCGACGATGCCCGCGAAATGCGCCATGTCGACCATGAAGATCGCGCCGACCTCGTCAGCGATGGCGCGGAACTTCGCGAAATCGATCTGGCGCGGATAGGCGGAGCCCCCCGCGATGATCAGCTTCGGCTTGTGCTCGCGCGCCAGCGCCGCGACCTGGTCGAAATCGATCAGGTGGGTGACCGGATCGACGCCGTAGGCGACCGCGTTGAACCATTTGCCCGACATCGCTGCCTTGGCGCCGTGCGTCAGATGCCCGCCCGCGTCGAGGCTGAGGCCCATGATCGTCTCGCCCGGCTTGACCAGCGCCAGCATCACCGCGCCGTTCGCCTGCGCGCCCGAATGCGGCTGGACGTTGGCGAAGCCGCAATCGAACAGCTTCTTGGCGCGCTCGATCGCCAGCGTCTCGACTTCGTCCGAAGGTTCGCAGCCCTGATAATAGCGCTTGCCCGGATAACCCTCGGCGTATTTGTTGGTGAACACCGAGCCCTGCGCCTGCAGTACTGCCTTGGAGACGATGTTCTCCGAGGCGATCAGCTCGATCTGGGTCTGCTCGCGCTTCAGCTCATGCTGCACGCCGCCGAACACCGCCGGATCCGCCTCGGCGAGGCCGCGGGTGAAGAAGCCGTCCGGCTGGACATCATTGAGGCTGCGGGGATTGGTGCTCATGCGGGTTCCTTCGCGAAGCTGGGGGCGCCGAGCATCTCGACGCGCGGGGTGTGGCGGCCACCGGCGAATTCGGTGGCCAGGAAAGCGGTGATACAGGCCTTGGCCATGTCCTCGCCCGTCAGCCGGGCGCCCATGGCGAGGATGTTGGCGTCGTTATGTTCGCGGCAGAGCGCCGCCGACAGCGGTTCGCCGACCAGCGCGCAGCGGGCGCCGGGATGGCGGTTGACCGCGATCGAGATGCCGATGCCCGAACCGCACAGCGCAATGCCGCGCTCGGCCTTGCCCGCAGCGACATACCCGGCAAGCGCAAAGCCATAATCGGGATAGTCGACGCGCGCGTCAGAATGCGGTCCGAGATCGGCGACCTCATGACCCTGTTCCCCAAGCCACGCGACCAGCATGTCCTTCAGCGCGAAGGCGGCATGATCGGATGCTATGGCGATGCGCATGAACGACGCGCTCCTTCTCGGCGAAAGCGGATGCGGCGGCCTTTACGCAAAGCGCGGGGCGAACGCTACCCGCTAGCCGATGCTTTATCGCCGGACGCGCAGCCAGCCCCGGTCGCGGGCCGTGGCGGCGAAGCTGGCGCTGACCGGAATCTCGGCGCCATCGGCGAGCAGCAACACCCAGCGCCGCCCGTCGCGCCGCGCGCCGGCGATGCCGTTTGCCGCGACCCAGGCACCGCGGTGCACCTGCGCCCCGTCATAATCCGCGACTTCGGCCAGCGCGTCGCCGAAGCGATGCAGGACGAGCAAACTGCGGCCGCCCGCAAGGTGCAGGCGGCAATAATGATCCTCCGCCTCGATCGCATGGAGCGCTGAAGGATCGGTCAGCCCGGCGCGATCGAGCAACCCGTCGGGCAGCACGGCCGACGGGGTGGCGACCAGAGGGGCCGGGGGCGGATTCATTCGCCGACTGATCCCGGCGATGAGCAGGACGAGGAAGATCGCCCCGCTGATCGCCAGCGCCTCGGACCAGGTGCGCGCGGGATCGGCGGCATAGTCTACGCCGAACAGGCGCAGCGCCAGCGAGATTTCGATCGGCAGCGGCAGGTTGAGGATGATCGTGCCGATCGCGGCGGCGCGGGACCAGTCGGCGGTGCGGTGGACCAGCAGGGCGAACCAGAGCTGCCATTTCAGCACGTTCCACCCGAGCAGCACCGTCCAGAAGGCGATGCGGGTGCCGAGCGGCATCTCCCCGGTGCCGAACGCGCCGACCACGACCATCAAGATGCCCCCCGCCAGGCCGGCAATGGGCAGAACCGGGAAACCCGGCAGGGCCATGGCGCGATTCGCGAAGTTTCGGGCGTGCTTCGCGAAGCCGGCGTTGCGGGGCGCGGTCGGCAGACGGAAAGCGGGGCGGGCGCTCGGCATGGCGCAAGGCTGCCATCCCGGCCGGGCCTACGCAATCGAAGAAGGAGCATGGCGTGACGAGACAATTCTGGGTGCGCGCCGCGGCGCTGGTGCTGGCGGCAACCCCTCTCACCGGCGCGGCGGCGCAGGCGGTCGATCCGGCCACGATCGAGGCGCAACGCGCCGCGATCGCTAGACTGAGCTGGATGGATGGCACCTGGCGCGGCCCCGCCGTGACGCAGGGCCCTGGCGGCGAGCACCGGGTGACCCAGACCGAGCGGATCGGCAATTTCCTGGGCGGCACGATCAAGGTGATCGAGGGCAAGGGTTTCAATCCCGACGGCTCGATAGGCTTCAACGCGTTCGCGGTGATCTCCTATGATCCGGCGACCAGCGCCTATACCTTCCGCTCCTATGCGCAGGGACGCGCCGGGACCTTCTCGATCGTGCCGGCGGCCGGTGAGGGTGTGCGGGGTTATGTCTGGGAAATCCCGGCAGGCCCGGCGACGATCAAATATACCGCCACGCTGGAGAACGGGAAATGGCATGAGGTGGGCGACCGAATCATGCCAGGCCAGCCGCCGCAGCGCTTCTTCGACATGCAGCTGACCCGGGTGGGCAACACCGACTGGCCGGTCGCCGGCGGCATGACCGAGAAATAACGACTGGCGGGTATGCGCGGGATTGCCGTGCATACCCGCCGGGGCTGGAGCACGTCGACCAAGGTCGAAGTGCTCCCGTTTTTTTTGGTTGTCGCGTTTTCCGAGCCGCGGGCTGTTCCAGCCAGCTCGAAAACGCTCTAGCGTCCCGATCGTGACGGATTCGCCCCAAGCCGCCCTGCAACAGGCCAGTGACGCGCGCCTGAAACTGGTCGAGGCGCTGGTCCGGACGGGGCATGAGGACCGTGCGGCCTTTCGCGATCTCTATGCGCTCACCTCCGCGAAGCTTTTCGGCATCTGCTACCGTATCTGCGGCGAAAGGCAGGCGGCCGAAGATGTGTTGCACGACGTGTATCTGACGATCTGGAAGCGGGCGGGCGCCTATGAGCCGCACCGCGCGAGCCCGATCACGTGGCTTGCGACGATCGCGCGCAACCGGGCGATCGACTGGCGTCGTGCGCAGGGCGTGCGGCGAGCGACTCCGATCGAGGATGCGCCGCCGATCCTCGACGAGGCGCCGCTTGTCAGCGACACGCTGGTCGCCGACGAAGAAGCGCACCGCCTTCACGGCTGCCTCGAAGCGCTTGAGGATCGCCAGCGCGGCGCGATCCGCACCGCCTTTTTCGACGGCGTCACCTATGCCGAACTGGCCGAGCGCGAATCCGTGCCGCTGGGCACGATGAAGAGCTGGGTCCGCCGCGGCCTCGCCAAGCTCCGGGAATGCCTCGAGCGATGAGCGACGATATCGATCTGGATACGCCGGACGTGGAGGCGGCCGAGCTGGCACTGGGCATCCTCGACGGCGAGGAACGCGCTGTCGCGCTGCGCCGCGTGCTCGCCGAGCCCGGCTTCGCGCAGCAGGTCGAGCGGTGGCGCCACTATCTCGCGCCATTATTCGATCTCTGGCCGGCGATGACGGCGCCCGCCGGCGTGCTCGAGCGAGTCGAATGGACGATCGACGGCCCTGCGGCGATGGACGTGCCGACGCCGCCCAATCGCCGCTTCTTCTGGCCGGCGGCGGCTGGCATTTCGAGCGTCGCGGCGGCGGCGCTGCTGCTGTTCATCGTGCTGCGGCCGATCGACTACACGCCGCGCCCGGCACCGACTCAAGCCGCCGTGCCCGCGACCATGCTCGTCGCCTCGATTGCGCCGGTCGAAAAGGGTGCGCCGGTGACGGCGGTCTATGATCCGGCGAGCGGTGCGCTGCGGCTGACCGCCGCCGCCCTGGCCGATGCGCGCCGCAGTGCGGAGTTATGGGTGATCGGCGGCGACGGCGTGCCGCATTCGCTCGGCCTGTTGCGCCCGAGCGGCGCATCGAGCCTTGCGGTCGACCAGGCCAACCGCGCGCGCCTGGCGGCGGGCGCGACGCTTGCCGTCTCGCTCGAACCGGTGGGCGGCTCGCCGACCGGGCTGCCGACCGGCCCGGTCGTCGCGACGGGCGCGCTTTCGCCAGTCTGAGTTCCGGCCCGCGGAAATAAATTTTCGCCGTCGTGCGTCCGACCGGACTCGACGGGCGTATTAGCTCCGTCTTTCCTTCCCAAGCGAAAGGCGAGTAACCCGGGCGCCGCCATTCCCCCTCCTTTGCGGCGCCATGCGTACGGACCTGCCGGCCCCCCTTTCGCCGGCAGGTCCATTACGGCGCGGGCACGAACGTGGCCGATGGCGGCTTCCCCGAAATCAATCGTTCACGGGCAATGCGGGCCGGTAGCGGAGAGTTGGTTTCAAGCGCGGTCAGCGTTGCTTCTTGGCCGTGGTCGCGGTGAAATCCGGGTCCTTCTTCGCCACCCAATCGACGAATTTGCGCACATTGGGGTTGGCCAGCAGAGCCTCCACATCCATCCCGTGGCGCTGCAGTTCGGCATTGGTGAAATTGGCGATCAGCGTCTGCTGGCAAATCGGGTGCATCGGCACGACGTCACGCCCACCCCGGCTCTTTGGCACGGGATGGTGCCAGACGATGGTCTTGCCGGTCGGCCTGCCGCAGAGCCAGCAGACTACGACTTCCGCCGGAGCTTCCTCCTCGCGGTGCAGGTCTCCATAGGGATCTTTTCTGGAATGCCTGCGGGTCATGCGTCGATCTGAATGCCTGAAGATGCGCTGCTCGCCTATAGCGATGCGGTTGGCAAGCTATCTGATCGGGACGCCTGAACCTCAACCGCCGGCAAAAGGCGCGAGAGCCCGCCGCTCCGCCACCTCAACCCATCCTGACACCCTATCATTTTAGTCGCGGGGCCGTCATGGAAGCGTCATCGGATTGTCCTAGCGGGGCGTGGGCCCCGCTTGCCACAGGTCCGCGAGGAGAGTTTGTCATGGCTGTCGCCGATCGATCGCCCGCCGCTTCCAAAAACAAGGCCGTGCGCGCCGCCGTGCACCGGCACGATCATCTGTCCAAGCAGGGCCTGCTCGAACGCGCCTTCACTTTCGCGTTTCGCGGCCTTGTCTATGCGCAGATCTGGGAAGATCCGGCGGTCGATATGGAGGCGCTGGCGATCACGCCCGACAGCCATGTCGTCACCATCGCGTCGGGCGGCTGCAACGTGCTCTCCTATCTCACCGCCAACCCGCGGGCGATCACTGCGGTCGATCTCAACACCGCGCATATCGCGCTGAACAAGCTGAAGCTCGTCGCCGCCCGGCAGCTGCCGGATTACGAGGCGTTCCATCGCTTCTTCGGCAACGCCAACAGCCGCGCCAACATCCAGGCCTATCGCGCTCATGTGCGCCCGCATCTCGACGAGACGACGCGGCGCTATTGGGAAGGGCGCGACATGATCGGCCGCCGCCGCATCGGCGGCTTCGCCCGCGGTGTGTACAAGCGCGGGCTGCTCGGCAATTTCATCAGCGTCGCGCATATCCTGGCGCGGCTGAACGGACTCAATCCGAAGGTGTTGCTCAAGGCCAATTCGATCGAGGAACAGCGCGAGATCTTCGACCGCGAATTCGCGCCGATGTTCGACAAGGGCTTTATCCGCTGGCTGACCGATCAGCCCGCCTCGCTGTTCGGCCTGGGCATCCCGCCGGCGCAGTACGAAGCGCTGGCCGGCGACGAGAAGATGGCGACGGTGCTGCGCGAGCGGCTCGAAAAGCTCGCTTGCGATTTCGACCTGAAGGACAATTATTTCGCCTGGCAGGCGTTCAACCGCGGCTATGGCGATGGCCCATCGGCGCCGCTGCCGCCCTATCTGCAGCGCGAGCATTACGAAGAGATCGTCGAGCGCGTCGACCGGATCGAGGTGCGCCACGTCAACTTCACCGATTATCTGCGCGGCCGCGAGGACGCCTCGCTCGACCGCTATATCCTGCTCGACGCACAGGACTGGATGACCGACGAGCAGCTGACCGAGCTGTGGACCGAGATCACGCGGACGGCGAAACCCGGCGCGCGTGTGCTGTTTCGCACTGCGGGCAACCCGACGATCCTGCCCGGGCGCGTGCCCGATGCAGTGCTGGACCGCTGGGATTACCGCGCCGAGGAATCGCTCGATTACACGAAGCGCGACCGGTCCTCGATCTATGGCGGCGTGCACCTGTACGTGCTGGGCTGAGCATGGATGCAGGCCATGCGGGGCACATGGATGCGATCTACCGGACGCAGCGCCATTTCTACGACCTGACCCGCAAATATTACCTGCTCGGCCGCGACCGGCTGATCCGCGACCTCGCGCCCCCGCCGGGCGGCAGCGTGATCGAGATCGGCTGCGGCACCGGGCGCAACCTGATCGTCGCGGCCAGGGCCTGGCCGAACGCACGCTACTACGGCATCGATATTTCCGAGGCGATGCTGGAGACCGCGCGCGCAAATGTCGCGAAGGCCGGGCTGGCCGACCGGATCGCCTTCGCGCAGGGCGACGCGACCGCGTTCGACGCGCAGGCGCTGTTCGGCGTCGCGCAGTTCGACCGGGTGTTCCAGAGCTATACCCTGTCGATGATCCCGGACTGGCTCGGCGCGATCCGCGAAGGCGCGGCCAAGCTGGCGCCGGGCGGGCGGCTCGACATCGTCGATTTCGGCCAGCAGGAGGGCCTGCCCCGCGCCTTTCACCGGCTGTTGCTCGCATGGCTCGCCCGGTTCGACGTGTCGCCGCGCGCGACCCTGCGCGGCGCGGTGGAGGAAATTGCCACCGCGCAAGGTCTCCATGCCGCCTTCCGCCCGCTCTATCGCGGCTATGCCTGGTCGGCGCGGCTGAGCCGGGCCTAGCGCAAAACTGGGTGTCTGGAATTACCTCTCCCGTTCCGCCCGGACTTGACCCGGGGGTTGCCGAGCCCTGTCATTCTTTCCCCGGGAAGAAAGAGCGGCCCTTCGACAAGCTCAGGGCGAACGGACGGGAGGATAACGCGACCTGGAAATCTCTCTGGCGCGGTCCCGACGGTCAGCGCCGGAAATCGACGATCGCCGGTGTCTTGGTCGTCGCCGGATCCTGGTACAGCCCGGCACGCGGCACGCGGCTGACCTCGCAGGCGCCGGCGGCGCAGTTCAGCACCCGCGCCAGTTGCGCGGCGATCGCCTCGGTCGCGCAGGCACCCGCCTCGTCGACCACCAGCAATTGCAGCGTGTCGCGACCTCGCGCGTCGAACCGCAACTGCAGCTGGAAGCCGTCGGCCGCGCTGACCAGCGGCGCGATCAGGTCCAGGTCGAAGGTCATCTCGGCGAACTGGAAGGATCGGCTGTCGCGCCCGCGCAGCTCGAGGAAGCGCTCGCCGTCGCGTTCGACCAGCCGGCCGACATCGCCGACGCGGTAGCGGAACACCGGAAAGCGAGTCCGAAAGCCGTTGGTGACGGCGAGCGGGCCGAAGCCGTCTTCGTCCGGCGCCAGAATTTCCACCACCAGACCCGGCAGGATCCGGAACAGGCCGGGATGGCGGCTGGCGTCGCACCATGCCCAGATGCCGGTCTCCGCACCGCCATAGAGCGACCAGATCTGTTCCGTGCCGAAGGTCGCGCGCAACAGCGCCAGGGTCGTGTCGCGCAGCGGCTCGCCAGCATAGAGAAGCTGCGGAATCGGCAGCGTCTCGCCTGCATCGGTCAGGAAATGCGCGAACAGGATGAGCTTCGACGGCGTGCCGAGCAGATGCGTCGGCCGGAAACGCCGCGCGATCGACAGCATGTCCTCGTACCGCGCATGCGCGCTCATCGGCAGGGTCGTCGCGTCGCAGCGTTCGAGCAGGTCGTCGAGGATCGCGGCGGTACGGTACAGGTCCGAATAGCCGAAGATGTTGAGCGCGACCGTCCTGGCGTCGAACACGCCGTGCGTCGTCAGGCATGCCGACAGCGCCTGTCGCTGAGCGAGATTCTCGGCGATGTCGACCGGGAAGATCAGCGGCCGCTGCGTGCTGCCGCCGGAGCGCACCAGATAGACGCCGCGCGGCTCGTCGCCCGGCGCGAAGTCGCTCAGTTGCTCCAGCAGCACCTTCTTGTCGGTGGCGGGGGCGTCGCGCCAGTCGGATAAGCCGCTGAAATGCGCGCGGTAGAAGCCATGCTCGCGTGCGCGGCGGAAACAATCGCGCATCAGCGTCGCGTCGTCGGGCGGGGTCATGCTGCGCTCATGTTCATCTGCAGCAGCAGATCCTCGTGATGCACGAGGAACAGCGCCTTCTGGTCGTCGGGCAGGGTCGACAGGGCATGGGCCAGCCAGCGATCGGCCAGCATGCGCGCGACCGCGCGGTCATGCGGGTCGCCGCTGTCCCGGTACCGGTGCACGATCGGCGGCACCTCGAGCGTGCGCCAGTCGCGATGCGCGCGGTGCGACAGGCTCTCGCCGGAAATGCGGAACCGGATCAGCGGCGCGGCGAACAGCCCGACCCGGCCGCCGCCCGCCACGATCGACCGGGCGACGCGGTACCACAGGTCGATCCCTTCGTTCAGCCGCGCCGCCGGATGATAGCGATGCGCCCCGATCGCGTCGCGGCGCACGACCACGTTGCTCGCCCGGCCCATGAGGAAATCGGGATTCGCGGCGGCGCGCAGCGGGTCGGCGAGCAGCAGAACGTCGCCCGCCAGCGGGGTGATCTCGCCGGCCAGGGCATTTATCTCCGGAAACACCTCGCCCGGCGGATCGCTGGCATAGCCGAGCACCATCATCGCCAGCGCATGGTCGCGCATCGCCTCGCGCATCCGGCGCAGCGCATCGGGGCGCAGGGCGTCGTCCGCATCCAGGCAGAGGATCAGGTCGGTGTCGGCACGGTCGAGGCCGGTGTTGCGCGCCGCGCCGGGCCCGCCGTTGCGCGGGCGCCGGACCAGCGCCACCCGTGCCGGGCGCAGCGCGTCGGCATGATCGGCGAGCGCCTGTTCCGCGGCTTCGGTGCTGCCGTCGGTGCTGGCGTCGTCGACCAGGATCAGTTGGTCGGGCGGCATGTCCTGCTGCGCCAGCGACGCGATCGCCTCGCCGATAAAGGCGCGCTTGTCGAACAGCGGAATGATGACGGACAGCGTCGTCACGGCGCGATCAGCGGGACATAGATGTGGCCGCGCCGGCCATGGACGTTGATGATCTTCTCGTCGGATCCGCGAAACACGCCGGCGCCATAGCTGGTGTCGTCGCGGCACAATTGCATGCCGACCAGGTGAATTGGCGCAGCTTCGCCGGGCGCGGCGAATGCCCGTTGCGGAAGATAGAGCTGGTACATGTCCTCCGCCCATCCCGCGCGCACCCGCGCGCGCCACGCAGCCTCGCCGCATTCACTCCGCACCAGCGCGTCGATGCCGCGGCCGCCGCTGCTGCGCTTCGCGATCATGTCCTGGTCGCGCGCGAGCAGCGCGTCGCAGCCGGCCTGGTCGGCGATCGTCCATGACGGGATCAGGAAGGATCGGAGCGCCGCATTGTCCTCCGCGGTCAGCAGGTCGCGCATGATCGTGTCGTCCCACAGCACGGCCAGCGTGCGCTTGTCATGGACCAGGATCAGGGTGCGGACATCGTTGAAATAGGCGCCGCTGTCGATCAGGTGCCGCAGCGCCTCCGGCGGGATCAGCGGCACTTCGCTGCGATCCATTTCCAGGATGCAGTGATCGGCTGGGGCGCCGGCGGCGAGGAGGCGGCCGTCCTGCACGGCCAGCATGGCCGGATGCGCCTGGACGAACGCGATGCCGCGATCGCGCAGCGCCTGGGCGAGCAGGAAGATCTCGGTGCCCGCCTCGCGCGCATGCACCATCGCGACGGTCTCGCCCGGGCGATAGGCGGCGCACAGATCGTCGAGGAACCGGCCCTGCCCGGCCTGCACCGCAAGCCCCGCGCGCGCGACGTGCGGCGCATAGCTTTCGCCGGCGCGCAGGCTGAGCATCCAGCCGTTGAGCGGATAACGCGCGCCGATCTCGCAAAGACGTGGGCCGCCTGCCAGGTCGTAGACGAAATCGGGGCGATAGAAGCCGGTCCGGTACGGCCGCCCATGCGCCAGGCGCAGGATCGCCTCGAGCGCTTCCGGCAGGGCATAGACCGCGCGAATGCGGGGATCGTCGGCATAATGCGTCACGATCGCGCGCAGCGCGCGGTCGAGCAGCTGGTTCAGGTCGCGCAGCCGCTCGAGATAGGCAGCGGTGCAGATCACCGGAGCGGGGGCGAGTTGCGCGACCGCCACCACCGGCGGGTCGCCGAGCGCCGCGGCGAGCGCCGGCCGCGGATCGGGGGTGAAGTCGCAGTCCGCAATCCACAGCATCGGCGCGTCCGCGTCGCGCGCGGCGATGGTCAATGCACGGGCTCGAGTTCGGCCATGGCCTCCCGGCAGACATGATCGAGCACGGCCGCCTTCTTCTCGAGATAGGTGCCGACGATCTCGTCGAGCGAATAGTCGCTGATATCGGCGTCCATCGCGTCGCCATAATGCCGGATCGCATCGAGCGCGTGGAAGAAATGATTCCGTTCGGTCGGCCCGCAATGCACGCTGATCCAGTCGAGCGTCCGGCGGCATTCGGATGATGGGACGCCATAATCCTCGCGTAGCCAGCGCGTGAACAGCGGGAGGATGAACTCGACCTCGCCATGCGTGTAGATCTCGTGGGCGAGCGTGGTCAGCAGCGACACGATCAGGTCGGGGCTGCGCAGCGCCGCCTGGTCCTTCCACGCCTTGAAGTCGATCGCGGAAGGATGAAGATAGCGCCGCAACAACCATTTGTCGTCGCCGACGATGTCCGTCGCCATCCTGTAGTACATTTCGGAATGCAGGACCTTGTGGGTGACCGCCAGATCTTCGTCGATGATCCGGTCAAGGCTGGTCATCGCGCGCAGCAGCGCCTTCGTGTCGGGAACGTCCTTGTTACGGTGCAGGAGCAGGGTGAGACGGTTGCCGATCCCCGCCGTCGTCATCGCGCTGTTATTGGTCTGCGCCCAGCTCTGGAAGAAATGGCGCAGCGTTTCCGGGTCTTGCCGCCGTGCGGTCAGGGACCGGAACGCCGTCTCGATCCTGCCGAAATGATGTCTGTGGCGCGAAAATGATCCGATCAATTCATTCTTCAGATGCGAGTCCGGCATAGACGCCAGGACAGGCATGATGATGTCGTGAAGAGAGATCAAGTTCAGCGACCTTTTGACGATCTTTTAAGATTTGCACGCTACACTTGCCCGTAATCTCACGACCCGGGTCTAATCGCCGGATTGAGTGCCCKGACGGTGTTCGCCCGTCAAGCGGGCCGGACAGCATTTGCCGGCGTTTTGGTTCTATTTCCCGTCCCCTCGATTCAACCGTCCGGAGCGCCTCGACCAGGCGCATCGCCCGGTCAGGCGCAGGCACGCGCGGTCCTGGCACACACCCTATTCCCCGACTATTCCCGGAGCAGTGCGTCGCCCTCCGTCTCCGGGACGCCGCCGGTGCGCGCCGAGACCGTCACCGTCGTCGCCAGGTCCATCGTCACATTGCCGAGCGTGCGGAAGATGTCGGGGATGGTCTCGACCGCGACCAGCAGACCGAGCGGGGCGACCGGCACGCCCATCGCGATGCAGATCGGCGCGATCGAGGTGACGAAGCTAATCTGGCCGGGCAGGCTGACGGCGCCCATGGTGGTGATCGCGGCGACGGCGACGCCGGCGGCGAGCTGCGCCGGCCCGAGCGGCACGCCGAACCAGTAAGCGACATAGATCGCGACCGCGAGGTTCATCGGCGGGCCGGTCACCCGGAAGATGGCGACCGCGAGCGGCAGGACCACGCCCGACGTCGCGACGGGTACGCCCAGCCCCTCGGCGCCGCGCAGCATCGCGGGCAGCGAGGCAAGCGAGGATTGCGTGCTGATCGCCACTGCCTGGGCCGGGCCGGTCGCGCGGGCAAAGCGGGCAAGGCCGATCCGCCCGCCGATCGCGCCGATCGGGTAAGCCGTCATCCACACCAGGATGCCGATCCCCGAGACGATCACGACATAATGAAGCAGCGCGCCGAACGCCGCCGTGCCGGCCTTCGCGCCGACGACATAGGCCAAAGCGAGCACGCCGATCGGGGCGAGCCATAGGATCCAGCCGATGATGATCAGCATCACGTCCGCGACTGCCTGGAAGAATTTCGTCAGCAGCTCGCGCGGCTCGACCGGCAGGCGGGTAAGCGCGAAGGCGAACACCATGGTGAAGACGATCAGCGGCAGGAAGGCATTGGTGGCGGCGGCGGTGACGGGATTGGTCGGCACGATCGAAACGATGAAGTCGGCAAAGGGTGGCACCGCGCCGACCGGCGCCGTCGCGCCGAGCGCAGCGCGCAGCGCTGTTGCCGCCTCGGTCGGCAGCGGAAACCAGCCCAGCAGCAACGGGGTGACGATCGCCGCGAAGGCGGAGAAAAACCACAACAGCCCGATGAACAGGCCGAGCGCGCGGCCGGCGACCTGCCCGGCACGCGCCGCCGCGGCGGTCGCCGCGACGCCGGTGATGAGCAGCGACACGACCAGCGGCACGATCGTCATCTGCAGCGCATTGAGCCAGGCAGTGCCGATCGGCTGCGCGACGATCAGGCCGCTTTCGGCCGAGCCCGGCGACCAGGTCGCGAGACCGATGCCGATGGCCAGCCCCAGAACCAGGGCCAGGAGAATGCGGGTTGCTTGCGACATGCTCGCCCTTCGACTTATCCGGCGCTATCACGCCGCTTCACTGAATTGGGCTGCATAGCTGAACGGACGCGCTGGCATGGCAAGAAAATATTTCGGCACCGATGGGATTCGCGGGGCAACCAACCTCTCCCCGATGACGGCAGCGATGGCGATGAAGGTCGGTATGGCGGCCGGCGCGCATTTCGTGCGTGGCGAGCACAAGCATCGCGTCGTGATCGGCAAGGACACCCGGCTGTCGGGCTATATGCTGGAGAATGCGATGGTCGCGGGCTTCACCAGCGTGGGCATGGACGTGGTGCTGGTCGGCCCGATGCCGACGCCCGCGGTCGCGATGCTCACTCAGTCGATGCGCGCCGATCTCGGCGTGATGATCTCGGCCAGCCACAATCCCTATGCCGATAACGGCATCAAGCTGTTCGGGCCGGACGGCTACAAGCTGTCCGACGCCGACGAGCTGGCGATCGAGGCGCTGATCGACGGCGAGGTGCCACTGGCGGCCTCGCCCGATATCGGCCGGGCGCGCCGCGTCGAGGATGCGCGCGGGCGCTACATCCATTTCGCCAAATCGACCTTTCCCGGGCATCTCCGGCTCGACGGGCTGAAGATCGTGGTCGATTGCGCCAATGGCGCCGCCTATCAGGTCGCGCCCGCCGCGCTGTGGGAACTGGGCGCCGAAGTGATCGCGATCGGCACCTCACCCAATGGCAAGAACATCAATGACGGGGTCGGCTCGACCGCGCCGCAGGTGCTGTGCGAGACGGTGGTGGCTTCCGGCGCGGCGATCGGCATCGCGCTCGACGGCGATGCCGACCGGCTGATCGTCGTCGACGAGCAGGGCCATGTCGTCGACGGCGACCAGCTGATGGCGACGATCGCTAGCGGCTGGGCGCGGCGCGGGCAGTTGGCCAATGGCGGGCTGGTCGCGACGGTGATGTCGAACCTGGGGCTGGAACGGCATCTCGCGACTCAGGGCATCAAGCTGATCCGGACCAAGGTCGGCGATCGCTATGTGCTCGAGGCGATGCGTGCCCAGGGCTATAATGTCGGCGGCGAACAGTCCGGCCACATCATCCTGTCCGATTACGCCACCACCGGCGACGGGCTGGTCGCGGCGTTGCAGATCCTCGCCGAGCTGGTCGAGACCGGCCTGCCCGCCAGCGAGCTGCTCCATCGTTTCGAGCCGCTGCCCCAGCTGCTCAAGAATGTGCGCTTCAAAGGCGGCAGGCCGCTCGAAGCGGATGCGGTGAAGGCCGTGATCGCCGAGGCCGAGGCCGAGCTGGAGGGCAGGGGCCGGCTGGTGATCCGCCCCTCCGGCACCGAGCCGGTGATCCGGGTGATGGCCGAGGGCGACGACCCCGCCCAGGTCGAACGCGTGGTCGACCGGATCTGCGACGCGGTACGCGTGGCGGCTGCGTAGCAAATCCCCCTCCCGCTTGCGGGAGGGGAGAAGAAGACGGAACTGACCCATGCTTGAAATGCGCCCCGATTGCGAACGCTGCGGCACTGACCTCCCCGCCGACGAAGCGGGTGCGTTCATCTGCTCGTTCGAATGCACTTTCTGCGCCCCCTGCGCCGAGGCAATGGACGATCGCTGCCCCAATTGCGGCGGCGAGCTGATGGACCGGCCGGCGCGGGTGGACGATGCGCTGCTGCGCTATCCGGCTTCCATCGAGCGGAAGTTCAAGGGGCGGGCGTGACGTAAAGTCCCCCTCCCGCTTGCGGGAGGGGCTAGGGGAGGGCATGTCTTCCCGGAATGACGTTTAGACAGGCCCTCCCCCGACCCCTCCCGCAAAGCGGGAGGGGGGAAGAATGACCCCGCGCATCCTCATCATCGCCGGCTCCGATTCGGGCGGCGGCGCGGGCATCCAGGCCGATATCAAGACCGTCACCATGCTCGGCGGCCATGCGATGACCGCGATCACGGCGATCACGGCGCAGAACACGCTGGGTGTGCAGGGCGTGCACCCGATCCCGACCGAGATGGTGATCGCCCAGATCGATGCGGTCGTGTCCGACATCGGCGTGGATGCCGTGAAGATCGGCATGATCGGATCGGCCGACACTGCCAATGCGGTGGCGGACCGGCTGGAAGCGATGTCGGCCGTCCCGATCGTGTTCGATCCGGTCATGGTCGCGACCAGCGGCGCGACGTTGGCGGACGATGCGACGATCGCCGCCTTCGCGCGGCTAATGCGAGTCGCCACGCTGACCACGCCTAATCTGCCCGAGCTCGACGCGCTGGGTGGCGAGGCGACGGTTCGCGCGCGTACGGGCGCGCTGCTGGTGAAGGGCGGGCATGGCGACGGCGCGGAAGTGACAGACCGGCTGCTCCTCGCCGATGGCGGAGAGATTCGCTGGGCCGATCCGCGCATCGAGACACGGCACAGCCATGGCACCGGCTGTACCCTGGCGAGCGCCATCGCGACCGGGCTTGGGCGTGGCCTGACCCTGGCCGATTCCGTCGCGCGAGCGCGCGTGTTCGTTCGTCTTGCCCTGCGAGAGGCGCCCGGCTTCGGTGGCGGGCACGGCCCGATGGGGCATCAGGCAGTCCGGCTCGACAGCGATCTCGGCGCGGCGATGC
Source organism: Sphingomonas sp. P2_B6 (assembly GCF_056404755.1). Lineage (NCBI taxonomy): Bacteria > Pseudomonadati > Pseudomonadota > Alphaproteobacteria > Sphingomonadales > Sphingomonadaceae > Sphingomonas > Sphingomonas sp. P2_B6. The sequence continues at coordinate 146,091 of NZ_JBFUDK010000003.1, read as the reverse complement.
TCAACCAGATCACCCTGCCACTCACCGATTATGAGGCGAGTGCCGGTTTTTACCGGCTGCTCGGCCTGCGCCAGATCGTCGCGTCGGCGCCGCGCTATGCCCGGTTCGAAAGCACGGGCGGCGCCACGCTGTCGATCGAGACGGCGGAGGAGATCGCGGGCAAGCCGGTGGTGTTCCTCGAATGCGGCGATCTGGACGCGCTGGTCGTGCGCCTGCGCGAGGCCGGGGTCGCCGTATCGGATCCGGTGCTGGAGAGCTGGGGCTGGCGCGAGGCACGGCTCGCCGATCCCGCGGGCAATGCGCTCTGCCTCTATCAGGCTGGCGAGAATCGGCGTTTTCCGGCATGGCGCCTGTCGTGACGCGGCCATCGCTCAAGCATGAAAAGCTCTGCCTCGCGCCCGTCGCCGGCGTCGACGAGGCCGGGCGCGGGCCGCTTGCCGGGCCGGTGGTCGCAGCGGCGGTAATCCTGCCGGCCAGGGGCGTCCCGCGCGGGATCGATGATTCGAAGAAACTCAGTGCCGCGGAGCGCCAGCGGCTGCACGACCGGCTGCGTGACTGCGCGACAGTCGGTGTCGGTATCGTCGAGGCGGACGAGATCGACCGGCTCAACATCTATTGGGCAACGATGAAGGCGATGACCTTGGCGGTCGAGGCGCTCGGCCTGTTGCCGGCGCATGTGCTGGTCGACGGCAACCGTCTGCCGCGCTGGACGCATCAGGCGACCGCGATCGTGTCGGGCGATGCGATCTCGCTGTCGATCGCCGCGGCATCGATCATCGCCAAGCACACCCGCGACACGATCATGATCGCCCATGCCGAATCGCACCCGCATTATGGATGGCATTCGAACAAGGGCTATGCCTGCCGCGCGCACCTCGATGCGCTGCGCGCGCATGGCCCGTCGCCCCTGCACCGGCGCAGCTTCGCGCCGGTCGCCCAAGCCTGGCTCGATTTCTAGGCCAAATCTCGGTTCGTGAGTCTTTTTGGCCACACACCATGGATTGAGTCCCTGTGGATAACTCGACTCAACATCTGGGCAGCTTCCTAAAATGTTCCGGTTTGTTAAGAATTTGGCAAGCGTTCCCGTTAACTAAACTCTGCTTGACCCGAGTCCGTACATCCGCAGGGATGCACCGCTCTTCAATGGGGGTAGCTGGTAATGGGTGTGATCGAGAAGGTTAGGGCGCGCGCGACGGCGCCAGTGGCGGACACGCTGCCGGGTGCCGAGCTGCCGCTCGACAGCATCATCATGCAGGATTGCATCACCGCGATGCGGGCGCTGCCGGCCAAGTCGGTCGACCTGATCTTCGCGGATCCGCCCTATAACCTCCAGCTCGGCGGTGATCTCAGCCGGCCCGACGGCAGCCATGTCGACGCGGTGACCGACGACTGGGACAAGTTCGATTCGCTCGCCATCTACGACAAGTTCACCCGCGCCTGGCTGACCGAGGCGAAGCGCATCCTGAAGGACAATGGCGCGATCTGGGTGATCGGCAGCTATCACAACATCTTCAAGGTCGGCAGCGCGATCCAGGACCTGGGCTATTGGATCCTCAACGACATCGTGTGGCGCAAGGCCAATCCGATGCCGAACTTCAAGGGCACCCGCTTCACCAACGCGCATGAGACGCTGATCTGGGCATCGATGGGCGAGAAGGCGCGCTACACCTTCAACTATCGCAGCATGAAGACCTTGAACGACGAGCTGCAGATGCGCAGCGACTGGGAATTCCCGATCTGCGGCGGCCAGGAACGGCTGAAGCGCGACGGCGTGAAGGTGCACCCGACGCAGAAGCCCGAGGCACTGATCTATCGCATCCTGCTCGCCTGCACCAAGCCGGGCGACGTGGTGCTCGATCCGTTCTTCGGCACCGGCACCACGGGTGCGGTCGCCAAGCGGCTCGGGCGGCGCTGGATCGGCATAGAGCGCGAGGCGGGCTATTGCGCCGCGGCGCTGGAGCGGATCGAGGCGGCGCTGCCGCTCGACGAATCCGCGCTGGTGACGATGCAGTCGCCCAAATCCGCGCCGCGCGTGGCGTTCGGCACGATCGTCGAGAACGGCATGCTGGTGGCGGGCACCGTGCTGACCGACAGCAAGCGCCGCTTCCGCGTGACCGTGCGCGCCGATGGCTCAGTGATGAGCGGCGATATCACGGGCTCGATCCACAAGCTCGGCTCGACCCTGCAGAATGCACCGGCCTGCAATGGCTGGACCTTCTGGCACTACGAGACGCCTGAGGGCCTCAAGCCGATCGACGCGCTGCGGCAGGAATATCTGCTGGCGACTCAGCCTTAACCAGACGTCACCCCGGACTTGTTCCGGGGTCCATCGTGCCGCAGGAGCCCAACGCGCAAGATGTGCGGAACGATGGATGCCGGAACAAGTCCGGCATGACGAAAGAGGATCGATGACCAGGCTCCACCTCCGCCCCGTCCAGTTCGTCGACACGCCCATAGGCCGGGACGGCGAGGTCGCGCGGCTGGCGGGCGGGATGACGTGGTTCTCCGCTTATGAAGTAATCGAGGGCGGCAAGCGCCGCACCGTGCCGATCGCCGCCTTCGAGAGCGACCTGGGCGGGAACGAGCGGGCGGCCGGGCTGCATGCCGCGATCACCGCGCCCCGCCCGGCGCTGACCCTTGGTGAGCGCGTGCTGCGGTTCGACCAGCCGACGGTTGCCGCCATCCTCAACGTGACGCCCGACAGCTTCTCCGACAGCGGCAAGCTGACTGACCCGGCCGCGGCAGCCGAGGCCGGCTTCGACCTTTCGGTCAAGGGCGCGACGCTGATCGACATCGGGGGCGAATCCACCCGGCCCGGCGCGCCTCTGGTATGGGAAGGCGATGAAGTGAAACGCGTCGTGCCCGTCATCGAGCGGCTGGCGAAGAGCGGCGCGCTGATCTCGGTCGACACGCGCAAGGCGGTGGTGATGGAGGCGGCGCTGGCCGCTGGCGCGGCGATCGTCAACGACGTGTCGGCCTTGCTGTGGGACGACCGCGCGCTGGACGTGGTCGTGCGGACTGGCTGTCCGGTGATCCTGATGCATTCGCCCGACCCCAAAAAGGGCCCGCATGGCGGCGAAGGCTATGGCGACGTGCTGACCGACGTGTTCGACTGGCTCGAGGCGCGCGTCGCAGCAGTGGCGGCGGCGGGGGTCGATCGGGCGAAGATCATGATCGATCCCGGCATCGGCTTCGGCAAGTCGCTGCAGGACAATCTGGCGCTGCTCAACGGGCTCGCGCTGTTCCACGGCCTTGGCTGCCCGATCATGCTCGGCGCCAGCCGCAAGCGAATGATCGGGGCGCTGTCCAACGAGGCGCCGGCCGACCAGCGGCTGGGCGGGTCGATCGCGCTGGCATTGAAGGGCATCGAGTCGGGCATGCAATTGCTCCGCGTCCACGACGTGGCGGAAACGGTACAGGCGCTGCGCGTATGGCGCGGGCTGAAGGACGCGGCGCTGGTCGCAGCGCGCTAGGCGGGCAAATCCACCACGGCCGCCGGATCATGGGCGCGCCTGTAGCCCCAGTCGGTCTTCACCGTCGCGCCGCCCTTTGCCACCGATTCCAGGATCGCGGTCATCAGCCGAACGTCCTGCAGGCCTTCCTCGCCCGGGGTGACCAGAGGCACCTTGCCGCGCACGACATCGGCCATCCAGTCCATCTCGCGTTCGAACTGGTCGATCTCGGTGATCTTCGGCGCCCCCTGCGCGGCCGGCACGCCGATCAGGCTGAGCTTGTTGCCGCCATAGAAGCAGCCCGGATCGGCCACCAGCCGGCCATTCTCGCAGAACACCTGATAGGCCATGGTCCCGGCGCAGGAGAAGGAGGTGGTGCCGTTGGCGATCGTGCCCGAGGGGAAGCGGAACTGCCAGGAGACGACATCCTCGACGGTCCTGAAGCGCGGATCGGTGCGGTCGGTCTTCGCCCAGGCGCGGACCTCGACTGGTTCCTCGTTGAGCAGATAGCGCGACGCGTTGATGCCATAGACGCCCATATCGGCCAGCGCGCCGCCGCCCGACATCTTCATGTCGAGCCGCCAGGCGTCGGACGGATCCGACAGGGTCGATTGGCGGCCCATATCGGTGGTGACGATGCGCGGCTTGCCGAGCGAGCCCGAGCGGAGCCGGCGCATCGCGGCCAGATTCAGCGGCTCGTAATGGCAGCGATAAGCGATCATCAGCTTGCGGTCGGCGGCTTTCGCGGCGGCGATCATCGCCTCGCAATCGGCGACACTGGTCGCCATCGGCTTTTCGCACAGCACATGCTTGCCGGCTTTCAGGGCTCGAATGGTGTATTCGGCGTGCATCGAATTGGGCAGGACGATGTAGACGACCTGGATGCGCGGGTCCTTCGCCATGCGATCGTAATCAGTGTAGTTGTAGATCGCATCGGTGGGCAGTCCGTTCTCCGCCGCGATGCGCCTGGCCTTGGCGGGATCGCCGCTGACGACGGCGACCAGCTTGGCGCTCTTCGCCGTCTTCAGGCCGGGGATGATCTGGCCGAGGGCGAGCTTGCCCAGGCCGACGACCGCGAAGCCGATCTTGTCCCCGTCAGCCAGCGCCGGCCTGTCCCGGGATTGAGGAAGCGGGTTGCCGCCGGGCCTGGCGACCGCCGCTCCCGCGACGGCGACGGATGCACCCGCAAGGCCGAGCTCGATCAGGGTGCGGCGCGACATCTCGTTCGACATTCGGATCTCCCCGGCTTCACGCGGCGACACGTCGCGGGCCGTGGAGAATCCTATAGCATATCGAGGGCGGGGGTGACGAGATGATAGCGGTAACGGCTCTTTCAGGCGACGTTGTCGATGCCGAGCTCGCTGAGCTTGCGATAGAGCGTGGACCGCCCGATCCCGAGCCGGCGGGCAGCCTCGGTCATGCGGCCGCGATAATGGCCGATGGCGAGACGGATCACATCCCCTTCGATGTCCTCCAGCGCGCGCAGATTGCCGTCGGGGTGAAAGAGGGTGATCCCGCCGCTGGGCGCCAACGGCGAAGGCCCGGCCGGGCCATGACGCCGCGAGCCAAGCGCGGTGATCTCCGGGAAATCGAGCCGGGTAAGGGCATCGCCATCACACAGCATGGCGGCGCGGAACAGCGCGTTCTGGAGCTGGCGGACATTGCCCGGCCAGTCATAGCTCCCGAGCAGGGCCAGCGCATCCTCGGTGATGCCGAGTTCGCGCAGGCCGGGCTGCTCGGCGATTCGCGCGAGGAAGTGGCGGGTCAGCGCCGGGATATCGCCGGCGCGCTCCCGCAGTGGCGGGATCGTCACATGGACGATGTTGAGGCGGTAATAGAGATCCTCGCGAAAGCGATCGGCCTCCACCGCCCCGATCAGCCGCTGGTTGGTCGCGGCGATGATCCTGACATCGATTTCGCGGACATGGCGCGCGCCGATCGGCTGAATCTCGCCCGATTGCAGCACGCGCAGCAATTTGACCTGGGCGTCGAACGGCATCTCGCCGACCTCGTCGAGGAACAGCGTGCCGCCGTCCGCTTCCTGGAAACGGCCGATCCTGCGGTCGAACGCGCCGGCAAACGCGCCTTTTTCATGCCCGAACAGTTCGGACTCGATCAGGTTGGCGGGGATCGAACTGCAATTGACCGAGATCATCGGCTTCCTGCCGCGCGGGGAGGCGGCATGGATCGCCTCGGCCACCATTTCCTTGCCCACGCCGCTTTCGCCCTCGATCAGCACCGGGACCCGGGCGCGGGCTGCCTTGGCGGCGACGGCAAGGGCCGCGCGAAAATCGGGGGCGGAACCGACGATCTCGTCAAAGGCGAGCGTGGCGCGGACTTTTTCCGTCAGCGGGCGCAACTCGCCCGCTGCCCTTGGGGCGACCGCCGCGTCGAGTGCGCAGAGCAGCCGTTCCGGGGCGAGCGGTTTCACGAGGAAGTCGCTCGCGCCGGCGCGCATCGCCGCGACGGCATGCGCCACCGAGCCGTTGGCGGTCAGCATCAGGAGCGGCAGTGCCGGGCGGCGCCGGCGAATTTCGGCGATCAGCGATGTCGCGTCGGCGTCCGGCGACCAGTGATCGAGCAGGATGGCGTCGAGCGCCACATCGTCCTGCCCGTCGAGCATGGCGATCGCCATCTCGCCTTCATCGGCGAAGATCGCGCGCCATCCCCGTCGCGCGGCGAGCGCCGCGACGAGACGGCGCTGCGCCGGTTCGTCGTCGATCAGCATCAACAGCCGCTGCCGGTTGCGCGTCATCCCGCCCGTTCCAATGTCCCCGGATCGAGCGGTAACCATAGAGCGCAGGTGTAAAGGGCGCCTTAACCGTCTCAAGGCGGGACTTGAGGGACGGCGCGGCGCCCGCTAAGCAGCCTGCACAAGTTTACAGGCAGGGGACGACCGATGGCCGGAGACGGCGAGATCAAGGTTCACGAAGCGACCTATCACAAGGTGATCGGGATGCTGAAATGGGGCGCCGTTGGCTGTTTCCTGATCGCCTTTCTGGTGATCTGGCTGATCTCCGGCAAGTAGCGCCGGGTGAAGATCGCGGTCCTCAAGGAGCAGGCCGCAGGGGAAAGCCGCGTTTCCGCGACCCCCGAAACGGTCAGGAAATTCATTGCGCTCGGCGCCGCGATGGCGGTCGAATCGGGTGCCGGCGAGGCTGCGTCCTATGCCGATGCGGATTATGCCGTGGCGGGCGCGACGGTCGGGTCGCGTGCCGACACGCTGAAGGATGCCGATATCGTGTTCGGCGTTCAGGGCCCCGATCCGGCGAGCCTGAGCGGCGCGGCGCCCGCCGCCTGGATCGTCGCGAGCCTCAACCCGTTCGGTGAGCGCGCCCGGGTCGATGCCTATGCGGCGGGCGGCTATGAAGCGCTGGCGATGGAATTCATGCCGCGGATCACGCGGGCGCAGTCGATGGATATCCTGTCCTCGCAATCGAACCTGGCCGGCTACAAGTCAGTGCTCGATGCGGCGGCCGAATATGGCCGGGCCTTTCCGATGATGATGACCGCGGCGGGCACGGTCTCCGCCGCGCGCGTGTTCGTGATGGGCGTCGGCGTCGCCGGCCTCCAGGCGATCGCCACCGCGCGGCGCCTCGGCGCGCAGGTCTCGGCGACCGATGTGCGCTCGGCGACGAAGGAGCAGATCCAGTCGCTCGGCGCGAAACCGATCTTCGTCGAGAATGTCGTCGGTATCGAAGGCGAGGGATCGGGCGGCTATGCCGGCGAGATGTCGCCCGAATATCAGGCGGCGCAGGCCGAGCTGGTCTCGGGCCATATCGCCAAGCAGGACATCGTCATCACCACCGCGCTGATTCCCGGACGTCCGGCCCCGCGCCTCATCTCGGCGGCGCAGGTCGCGTCGATGAAACCGGGCAGCGTGATCGTCGACCTCGCAGTCGAGCAGGGCGGCAATGTCGAGGGCGCGGTCGCGGGCGAGGTCGTGACCGTTTCGGGCGTGAAGATCGTCGGGCACCGCAACGTGGCGGGCCGCTTGGCGGCGGATGCCTCGGCGCTCTTCTCGCGCAACCTGTTCAACTTCCTCAGCGCCTTCTGGGACAAGGAAGCGGGCAAGCCGGTGCTCGACGCGGAGATCGGCGACGCGATCCGGCTGACCAGGGACGGCAAGGTCGTGAACACTCGGCTGCTGGCATGACGTTCTCCCGTGCCGGGGAGGATCAGGAGTAGAAAATGGACTTCATCTCGATCCTGTCGATCTTCGTCATGGCCTGTTTCGTGGGCTATTATGTCGTCTGGTCGGTCACGCCAGCGCTGCACACGCCGCTGATGGCGGTGACCAATGCGATTTCCTCGGTGATCATCGTCGGCGCGCTGATCGCCAGTTCGGCGGCGGCGGGCGGGTCGGCCTCGTCGAAATGGCTGGGGCTGCTCGCGGTGGTGTTCGCCAGCGTGAACATCTTTGGCGGCTTCGCCGTCACCGAGCGGATGCTCGCCATGTACAAGAAGAAGGACAAGCCCGCGGCGAAGTGAGCGGCGTGAGGGTTTTGGGGGTTTAGCACATGCACGAAGCAGCACCGGTCAATCCCTGGGTAGCGCTGGCGTACCTGATTTCGGGCGTCTGCTTCATCCTGGCGCTGCGCGGCCTGTCGTCGCCCGCCAGCTCTCGGCGCGGCAATCGCTACGGCATGATCGGCATGGCGCTCGCCGTGGGCACCACGCTCTTCACGCATGAGATCGCGTCGCTGCCGGAAATCCTGATCGCGATCGCGATCGGCGCCGCGATCGGCGTGGTCACCGCGCGGAAGATCGCGATGACCGACATGCCGCAGCTCGTCGCCGCCTTCCACTCGCTGGTCGGCATGGCGGCGGTGCTGGTCGGTGTCGCGGCGTTCCTCAATCCCGAAGCGTTCGGGATCATGGGTGCCGACGGCGAGATATTGACGGTCAGCCGGATCGAGATGGGCCTTGGCGTCGCGATCGGCGCGATCACCTTCTCGGGTTCGGTCATCGCTTTCCTAAAGCTCAACGGGAACATGGGCGGCAAGCCGATCATGTTGCCCGGCCGCCATGTCATCAACCTTGGCGTGCTGGCGGGCATCCTCGGGCTGATCGCGTATTTCACTCAGGATCAGAGCCCCTGGATCTTCTGGACGGTCACGCTGCTCAGCTTCGCGATCGGCTTCCTGCTGATCATCCCGATCGGCGGGGCGGACATGCCGGTCGTGGTGTCGATGCTCAACAGCTATTCGGGCTGGGCGGCGGCGGCGATGGGCTTCACCTTGCACAACACGGCGATGATCATCACCGGCGCGCTGGTCGGGTCGTCGGGCGCGATCCTCAGCTACATCATGTGCCGCGCGATGAATCGCAGCTTCATCAGCGTGATCGCGGGCGGCTTTGGCGGCGACAGCGCGGCCAGCGGTGCCGCGGCGGCGACGGATCGGCCGTGGAAGCGCGGATCGGCCGAGGACGCGGCCTTCCTGATGCAGCAGGCCGAACAGGTCATCATCGTGCCCGGTTACGGCATGGCGGTGGCCCAGGCGCAGCATGCGCTGCGCGAGATGGCCGACAAGCTCAAGGAGCATGGCGTCCGCGTGAAATACGCGATCCACCCCGTGGCGGGGCGCATGCCCGGCCATATGAACGTGCTGCTCGCCGAAGCGAATGTGCCCTATGACGAAGTGTTTGAGCTGGAGGACATCAACAGCGAGTTTGCCCAGACGGATGTCGCCTTCGTGATCGGCGCCAATGACGTGACCAATCCGGGGGCGAAGACCGACAAGACCTCGCCGATCTATGGCATGCCCGTTCTCGACGTGGAAAAGGCCAAGACCGTGTTGTTCGTGAAGCGCAGCATGGGCGGTGTCGGCTATGCCGGCGTCGACAATGATGTTTTCTATATGGACAACACGATGATGCTGCTGGCCGATGCGAAGAAGATGGTCGAGGAGATCGTGAAGTCCCTGGATTGAGCTCGGCGCCTGATACTGGTCCAATCCGGCACATTGCCTGGTCGCTCCGCTTGACCATCGATTGCATCCATTTCGGTCGAAGTGCAGCGGCGATGCAGTCGCCTATTGAGCCATTTCGGGACTCATGCCTCCAATATGGATGTACTCATGACTAACCCATTCTTCATAAGTGGGTATTTCTGCCGCATTCCGGGCCGAGGGGGCGACCGGACCGTATGACGGTGGGGGCAATGACAGATTCGGCGACGGAGGCGACCTACGCCACGACCGTCCCCGCGTTGATCGTTGCTGACGACGACGGGGCAGCACTGGCCGCGCTGGACGCGGTCACGCTTGCCGGTGGTCGCCCGCTCGGCCGGGTCGGCTGGGCGCAAGCCGCAGAGCGCCTCCTTCAGCACAGCACGCTGGGCCTGCTGGTCGTCGAAGCCGAGGATGTTCCCGATGCCACGATTGATGTCGTTCTGCCGCACCTCGATGCCCTTGCACGCGCCGTCGACGCGCGCGTCGTTGTCTCGTTCGCCCGCCATCAGCTCGATCTGGTCACGGCCCATTTGCTCGGCGGCCATGTCGACCTGCTCTGCGCGCCGTCGGTTGCCGACCGGGTCGCAACCTATGCGGTCGCACTGATGCCGCGCACTGGCCGGCTCAACGATTCGCGGCGCGACGCCGACTCGGCGCGCTTGCGGCGGCTGAACAGGGAGATTGCCCGGATCGCCGAGATCATCGCGCGCCTGAATCACGAGGATGAAGGTAATGCGATAGATGGTGGAGCGGGTCTGAAGGGCCGTCCGGCCGAGCGCGATGCGGCGCCCGACCATGAACCATCGCCAGTCACATCGCGCGACGTGCGCGAGGTGATCCGAGCGCGGCGGCTGCGCGAGCAGTTCTTCGATCGCGGTCTGTTCGAGGATCCCGCCTGGGACATGTTGCTCGACCTGTTCGTGGCGGATCTGGAACGGACACGGGTTTCGGTATCGAGCCTGTGCATTGCCGCTGCTGTCGCACCCACCACCGCGCTGCGCTGGATCGCGAAGATGACCGAGGCGGGTGTGTTCGAGCGCCATGCCGATCCCTTCGACAAGCGCCGCGCCTTCATCGCGCTGTCGCCCGGCGCGCGTGACGGGATGCGCGACTATTTCGCGGCGATGAAGCGGGCCGGCCCGATTACCTGACCATCATGCCTTACTTCAGCAGTGCGCCCGATGCGGTTCTACTCAACACGGGTAGCGAATCCTGCCGCTAGTGCTTCTCAATAGATCCAGGTTGCCGACAGACGAGTAGCGTTGTGCTAAGCTGTTGGCAGGAGAAGATGATTCGTGAGGCGCCCGATCCAGGAGGGGGATGAGGTATGCGCTTTTTGCAGCTGTTTCGGTGTTTGGTGGGGAAGCACCATCGCAACCGTCGGCGAGTTAAATTTGACGGCGAGAATTATCGCACCGTTTGTATCGGATGTGGTGCGCCCATGATCAAGGCTCACCACGGTTGGGAATTGGCGCGCGCCGAGTAGCTGGCGCGTTTTTCAACGATCGCGTGCATCTTTTTACGCGCTTGATGCGTACAGCGCCTCATGGAACCTCGTCTTATCGTCGCTTACATCATTATTTCTGTCCTCGCGCTCGGTGTAGCGATTGTGGCTCGGCGCGGCTACCGAGCGCACCGGCGCCGTTGGTATGGAGAATGAGCCGCGACCTTCTGGGGCGGTGATACCCGGTCTCGCCTGGGCATCCGCGATCAGAAAATAACGCGGGTTTACGCGAACCACGTTCCCGACTATCTCGCCACCGCGCGAGAAGTGCTGCCGCAGCCTTCCCAGCGTCTCGCGAGAGCGAGGGCGATTAGCTCAGTTGGTAGAGCGTCTCGTTTACACCGAGAATGTCGGCGGTTCGAGCCCGTCATCGCCCACCACCCTTTCCATCGGCACCGGCCTGCGCAGCAAGGTCGGCTGGCGAACAGGAGGCAGTCATCATGAGCACGTCCGACGACCGGCTGAACAAGCTGCTGGAAAACTTTATGGGGCATGTGATTTCGCTCGATGGCGTGCGCATGGCGCACCGCCATGTCATCGCGGAACTGCTCGCCCGCCTGCCGGACAGTGATTTCGTCGATGAATTGATTGCCGGTGCCGATGCGAACGAAGCAGAGCCAGGCGAGATGCGGCGCATGGCCGCCTATCGGGCCGAACTCGACGCGCTGGTCGAGGAAGCCCGCGCCACACGCGAGCAACGCGGCGAAAGCTAAGCGCTCAGAGCGATCTCAGTAGCCGTACCGCCCGGGCGATCCAGGGCGGATCTGCGACCACTTGCTGGCGCGTGCCGGCGCCCAGTGGCAGGATCTGAAGCTTGCCCTCCTCGCGGCCGATCAGGCGACCAAACAGGAAGCGGCCGGCCGGGCGCGGCACCAGGACATCGCGGTTGAGCGCGCGGACATAGGCGTCCGGTGCCAATGTCTCGCACCATAGCTCGTCGCCGGCGCGATAGTCGCCGATGCCGGCGGCGATCTCGACCGCGATCAGGCCGGGCGCGGGCAAGGGCGGCGCGACCGTAGCCGGGCGTCTGGGGGCATTCGCGCCGCCCGCGTCGAGTATCGCCGCCACGGCGATCTCGGCGCGCTCGGGCAACCTGACCAGGTCGGCCGCGGTGACGCCCAGCGCATCGGCGATGCGGTTGAGCCAGCCGACCGATACGGTGCGCGTGCCGGTCTCGAGCCGCCCGATGGTCTGCGCGGTGGTAGGCGGTGCGCAGCGCCGGGCGACATCGTCGAGCGTCAGCCCCTTGGCCCTGCGGACTTCGCGGATCGCGGTGATCATACCCCTCTCCTAACCATATCGGTTTCCCCTATCTCTCAAATGCGCCAGCGCGGCAAGGTTGCGGCATTTCGTGCCGGATTGGGCATCAACGGGGCTGGCGTCCGAGCCTTTGCGCCATCATGATGCGTGCCGCGCCGGTGGGGCGGCGCGAGGGAGGCCGGGGATGCCCGTGAAGCGTGAGATGATGGTACGGCGCGACGATCTGAGCCAGACTGCGATCAACGAGACGTTGGTGTCGGAGCCGAAGGACGGCGAGATCCTGCTCGAGATCGAGGCCTTTGCGGTCACCGCGAACAACGTGACCTATGCCGTGGTGGGCGATCAGCTCGCTTACTGGAATTTCTTCCCGGCGCCCGAAAGCTGGGGCATCGTGCCCGTCTGGGGCCATGCGCGCGTGACCACGTCGCGCCACCCGGACATCGCGGTCGGCGAGCGGGTCTATGGCTATCTGCCGATGGCCTCGCATCTGATCGCGCAGCCGGGCAAGGTCGCAGTTGACGGATTCCGCGACATGGCGGCGCACCGCCAGCCGATGAGCCCGATCTACAATCAGTATCGCCGGCTCGCCGCCGACCCGGCGCACGATCCCGCGCGTGAGGAGGCGCGCATGTTGTTCGCGCCGCTGTTCACCACCAGCTTCCTCATCGGCGACCAGCTGCGGCGTGCCGACTGGCATGGTGCGGGCACGCTGATCGTGACCAGCGCGTCGAGCAAGACGGCGATGGCCGCGGCGCATGTCGCGCGGGCCGACAGCCCGGGCGTGCGGCGGATCGGGCTGACCGGGGCGTCCAATGTCGCCTTCGTCGAAGGGACCGGCTTGTATGACGAGGTCATCGCCTATGACGCGCTCGACGAGCTGGCGGTGACGGGCAGCGCAGTGCTGGTCGATTTCGCCGGCAATGGCGCGCTGCTCCAGGCGCTCTACGAACAACTGCCCGGCCAGCTCGCCTATGTGCTGCGCGTCGGGGTGACGCATCATGACGAGCGCGGCGACACCAGGGAGCTACCCGGGCCGGCGCCCGTGTGGTTCTTCGCGCCGGATGCCGCGACCGCGCTGATCGGCGAGATCGGGCCGGATGCCTTCAACGCCGCGCTGGCCGAGCGCTGGGCCGGCTTCGTCGCCGAGGCGGAGGGCTGGGTGAGCGTCGAGAACGGCGCCGGCGCCGAGGCACTGCAGCGGGTGTGGCGCGACCAGCTGGCCGGCCGCGCCCCGCCGCAAAAGGGTTATGTGCTGAGACTCTGAACCGCGACGAAGCGGCGATAGGCCCAGCTGATCGCGATCAGCGCGATGCCGAGCCCGAGGAAGGAGAGGATCCGTAATATCCCCTCCAGGATCGCCGCGTCGATCAGGAACACCTTGAAGGTCACCAGGAACAACAGGCCGAGGCCGGCGACGCGCAGGTCGCCCAGCCCCTGGCGGATGCCATGGGTGAGCCAGACCAGCGCCAGCCCGAGGAAAGCGGCGGAATAGAGCCAGTTCTCGGTCCGGCCGATCGGGCCGGTAAGGATATCGCCATGCGTCGCCTGGCGCACCGTCGCCGCGACGGCGACGATGACTGCGGCAAGCATTGCCACGCGCCACCAGCGATCGGCACGCCGCGGCCAGAGCCAGGCGGCGACCAGGGTCGCATCGAGCGTTGCCAGGTTGAGCAGCGGGATCGAGCCGACCGATTGCGGCACGAGCACCGGGCACAGGATCGCCAGGTCGAACCAGACGAATCGGGCGAGCGCGATAGCCAGCAGGCCGGTTGCGATATTTCGCCGATAGCGCGCGGCGAGCCAGGCGGCGGCGAAGAAGAGCTGGGTGATCGCCACGCGCTCGAGGAAGCCGAGCGCTTCCAATCGATCGAGATCGGCGATCGCAAGCGGCGCCTTGGCGAGCGTGTAGATGGTGATGGCGGCGATGCCCGCCAGCACCGCGACGGCGCGGTTTCGCCATGGGCCGGGCAGGCCGGGCGTTCGCAGCAGGGCGATGCCGATCAGGCCGCCGGACAGAGTCAGCTCGCGCAGGATCCTCGGCAGCGACGGCAGATAGAGATAGGTCAGCCGGCTTCCGCCGACCGATCCGACGGCCATCCAGAGAAGCGCGCCGATCAGCGGGATGGCGCTGGCCAGGGTGGCGAGTCCCGCAGCGACGGCCCAGCGGCGCGGGGYGGGGCGCCAGAGGATCAGCGCGCCGGTCGCGGCGGCGAGGCCTGGCGTGTGCCAGGGGGCCGGCAGCAGCGCCGGGATGAAGCCGAGCGCCAGCGCGAGCGCGATCCAGCCAAGCGCGATGCGTATCCGTCCGGGCAGGAGCAGCCAGGCAGTCGCCGCGACGAGGCATGCCGGCAGCAGGCCGATCGCGACGAGGTCGGGCAACGCCGGCATGGGATCGGTCAGCAGGACGCTGGACAGATAGTGGGCGAACCGGTCGAGCTCGATCATCATCGCCGCGCCCGTCACCAGCAACGGTGCCGGTGCGAGATAGGTGAGCGACAGGTCGCGCGTTCGCCGCGACCAGGCGGCGATCGCCACGCCGATGACGAGCCAGACGGGCCAACGCCATGGTTCGGCGATCACCTCAGCCACTGCCAGCCCAGCGAGCAGCGCGGCGACGGCCGTGCCGCCGGTCAGTCCGATCGAGGGTGTCAGCGTCTCGCGCGCTGTGTCGCGCCACCGCCAGGCGAGCGAGGCCCCAGCCAGTGCGGTCAGGCTCAACAGGCCCGCCCAGACGGCGGGCGGGAGCAGCTGGTGGGCGAGGGCGAGCGTCAGCAGCACTGGCCCGGCGGTCGCGCCGAGCGCGATGCCGGCCCAGAGCGTGCCGCGCCGGGCGAGCAGGTGGCCGGGAATGCCGAAGAGCAGGGCGACGGCAATTGCCGCCAGCGGGGCATGAGACAGTTCGTGTGCGTCGAGCGCGATGCCGAGCAGGGCGAGCACCAGTACCAGTGCCGCAGCAGGCCCGGGCACCAGCGCTTCGTCGCGCCAGCCGAGCCAGAGCGCGGCGGCGCTCAGCAGCAGATACAGCCCCCAGGCAAGCGGCCCGAAATCGAGCGCGGGCGCGAGGATCAGCAACTGGACGAGACCCGCGACCAGCGGGAGCAAACGCAGCCATGACCGCGTCGTGCCGGTGCGCGGCAGCGCCAGGGTCGCGGCGATCGCCAGCAGCACGACGAAGCCGCCGACTCCGGCGAGCTCGCGCCCGGTGACCATGGCGATCAGGATATTGACCCAGGCGAAGCCGCCGCCGCACGCCGCGACCGCGAGCCACACCCAGCCGCGCCGGATCGCGAGCCCGAACAGCGCAGCGACGAGCAGGCCGAGATAGATCAGCAGCGGCCCGATATTGCCCGGATCGAAGCTGGATACGAGCGGTGCCGCGAAGCCGCCGATCAGCGCCATGATCGCCGTCGGCGGGCCGTGGCGCAGCGCAAGGCCGAGACCGGCCGCCGTGACTACCACCATGATCGCAAAGGCCGGGGCGGCGCCGAGCAGATGATAGAGCTGTGCTGCGATGTAGAGCGTGCCGTACAGGCTCGCGATGCCTGCGCCGGCGAGCACCTGACCGACCCGCTTGTCGTCGCGCGTGGCGGGCAGCCGGCGGGCAACCTCGCTGGCGGCGACCAGCAGCAGCCCGAACAGTCCGGCGATAATCGTCCGCGCCGTCGGCCCGAGCAGCCCGTTCTCGATCGAATAACGCACCAGGAAGAAAGCGGAGAGGACCAAAGCCGCGCCGCCGACCCAGATCGGCAGCTTGGCGCCGACGATGTTCTCGAACCCGATCCGCACGGTTTCGCGCGTGGGAGGTCGGCGGGTTTCGGCCGGGGCCTCGACTGGTTCAGGCGCGACCGGCTCGGGCGGTATCGGCGGTTCCGGCACGATTGCGGGCGGTGGCGGCGCGGCGGCGGCCTGCGCTCGCTCCATGGCATCGGCTTGCTGAGGCTCGGTCGGTTCGGCGTGGTGAGTCACCCCGCGGGCACCGAGGCGGATCAGCCGGTCCTCCAGCTCGACGACATGATGCTCGAGCCGCCGTAGTCGCGTGACGAGCCGCTCCAGCACGACCCCGAGCGCGACGATGGCGATGAACAAGATGACCGTCACGCGCGACTCCCCCGCTTCGCAGCCATGGCGATGTGCCACAGTGTCCGCCGCGTGTCTCGTCTCGCGGCCCGAGGATTGGTTGCAACATGCAACTGATATGCTAGGGTGTTCCCAACAAGAAAAACGGACCGGGAAAGGGAGCTCAGCGATGATCGTCTATGGATCGAGCATGTCGCCGTTCGTGCGCAAGGTACTCGCTTTCGGGATCGAGAAGGGCATCCCGCTGGAATTGTCGCCTGCCGGCATGGGGCGAGGCGGCCCGGCGTTCGAGGAATGCAGCCCGTTCGGCAAGATGCCCGGCTTTCGCGATCCCGGTGCCGATAACGGCCGGGATTTCTGCATCTCGGATTCGACCGCGATCATCACCTATCTCGAGGCGAAGTTCCCCGAGCCGAACATGATTCCGACCGACCCGATCGCACGGGCGCGGACGATTTGGTTCGAGGAATTCACGGACACGATCATGTTCGCGATGGCCGGCAAGGTGTTCTTCAACCGCTTCGTGGCGCCCAAGGTGCTGAAGCAGCCCGGCGACGATGCCCTGGCCGATGCGGCGGTGGAAATCGAATTGCCGCCGTTGCTCGACTATCTGGAGACTCAGGTCACCGCGAGCGGTTATCTGGTCGAGGATCGCATCACCCTGGCGGATATCGCCGTGGCGAGCCCGTTCGTGAATCTGGGCCATGTCGGCTGCCCGATCGACGTGGCGCGCTGGCCGAAGACGGCGGCCTATGTGCGCGGCATCGTGGCCCGGCCGAGCTTCGCGCCGATCGTGGCGGCGGAACAGGCGTTCATCGCGCGAGTAGCCTGATCAGGCTGGCCGGAAACGCCCCCACCAGCGCCGCGCGGCGACGATCGCCCAGACGCCTTCGACGAGCCCGAACGGCCAGGCGCCCTGCAGGAATCCGTACGCCGAGCCGAGCAGGCAGAACAGGGCGAAACCGAGCCCCCACCAATGTGATCGCGCGTCGAACGCATAGCAGATCAGCATGCCGGTGACGGCGAAGAGCCCGAACGCAGTGAGCAGATCCATCGCCGTCCTCCTGTCGCTAGCGCGGTTCGATCATCGCCCCGCATCGGCCGCGGCGATGGTGGAGCATCGCCGCGATTTCGGCTAGGACGCCGCCCATGAACTTCGACTTCATCAAATGCCATGGTTCGGGCAATGATTTCCCGCTGATCGACGCGCGCGAGATCGACCTCGACGACGCGGTCTGGGCCGGTGTCGCGCGCGCGCTGGCGGATCGGCGCGGGCCGGTCGGCGGCGACGGGCTGTTGCTGCTGACGCCGGGCGACAAGATCCACGCCTTCGGCATGCGTATGTTCAATTCGGACGGCAGCGAAGCGGAAACCTGCCTCAACGGGCTGCGCTGCGTCGCCCGGCTCGGGTTCGAGCGGCAGGGCATCGACCGCGCCTTGGTGCGCCTCAAGACCAGCGCGGCCGAGGCGGCGCGCGATGCCGACATCGCGCCGGGCGTGATGACGATCCGCGAGACGGCAGGCCCCGCCGATCTCGACGTGACGCGCTGGCCGCTCGGGATCGACGCGCATGAGATCGTGCAGCAGCCGATCGCCCTGTTGCCGACGACCCGCAGCTTCACGGCGGTGGCGATGCCCAACCCGCATCTGGTGAGCTTCGTCGACTCGGTGGACGAGGCCGAACTGGTCGCGGTAGGGGAGGTGTGCGAGGCGGCGCCCGACTGGCTGCCGAACCGGGCCAATGTCTCCTATGTCGAGATGCGGCCGACCGGTCTGTTCGTGCGCACCTTCGAACGCGGGGTCGGCCTGACCGACAGCTGCGGCAGCGCCATGGCGGCCTCGACCTTCGCTGCCTGCCTGACCGGCCGGGCCGAGTTCGGCGCCGAGTTGACCGTGTTCAACCGCGGCGGGCTGGTCCGCGCCCAGGCGGAGAGCGACGGCATGGTCCGCCTGTCGGGCAATGCGACCTTCGAATGGGAAGGATCGGCCGAGGTCGACTGGGAGCGCGGGCTGGCGGGCGACCTGATCGTCGCGCGGCATTTCGACGCCGAGATCGCTGCCTGGGCCGGGGTGGTCGAAGCGATCGGCTAGCATTCGGCCCCTCCCGCCTTCTATTTCACGCGGATTTTTCTTCACCTGCTATGCCGATAGCAGGTGGAGAACAGGTGCCCGACAGGAGCGCCAGCGGGATCGGATCTTTTCCAGCCGACCGCCCGCGATGCTGGCAGCGCACCGAGGATGTTGAATCGACGTTGCAGCATTCTTGCCAGCTGTTTTCGTCGGAAACCTGTACCTAAGCCGACAAGCATGTTCAGCAACCATGCTCGAACTGGGGCGTATTCCTCCTCATCGCCCGATACATGGGCATGAGAGGAGTTGTCATGAAGATCACCACCATGCTTGCCGCCGCTGGCATCGCCGTTGCGTCGATGGGCGTCAGCACGAGCGCCATGGCGCAGAACTGGGGCCATGACCGGGACGGTTATCGCGACGGGTACCGCGACCGCGATGGCTATCGCGACCGTGGCGGGTACCGTGATCGGGACCGGAATCACGATCGCGGCCGTCACTATGGCTATGACCGCCGCCATTATGGCTGGGATCGCCACCGCAGCCATTGCCGGACGATCTGGCGCTATGGCCACCGGGTCCGCGTCTGCCGCTGATCAGCGACGCATGAGGGGCGGCGACCATGGTCGCCGCCCTTTATTGTCGCGTCGCCGGGTTGCAACCTTGCAACGTTAGGCCATGTCGCTCGTTCTGCACACGTAACATCATCCGGAGAGCATCAATGAGTCGCTTCACCAAGATCGTCGTCATCGCGGCCACCAGCTGCCTGGCGATCGCAACGCCGAGCTTCGCGCAGACCGCGCAGGACGATGCCCGTTTCCGGCAGGCGCAGCAGCGGTTCCAGAACGAGCTGCAGATATTCCAGCAGGAATTCGACCGCTACCAGCAGGCATCGCGCAACCGCGGTGGCTATGGCGGACCGGGCGGCGGCTATGATCGCGGCCCGGGCGGCCCCGGCGGCTATTATAACGACGATCGGGTCGAGAGCGACTACGAGCCGTCGCGCTATTATCGCGACGGGCCGACCTATCGCGAGCGCGTGCTGAGCGCCGACGAGCGCGTTTATCGCGGCAATGACGGGCGTTATTATTGCAAGCGCAACGACGGCACGACTGGCCTGATCGTTGGCGCCGTCGGCGGCGGCATCCTGGGCAATGTGATCGACGGCGGACACTCGCGCGGCGTCGGCACGATTCTTGGCGCGATCGTCGGCGGCGTCGCCGGCAAGTCGATCGACCAGAACAACCAGCAGGTGAAGTGCCGCTGATCCGCTGCTGGGTGCCGCCGCGCGCGGCCCCCTCGCTCTGAAATGCCTTAACCGGATCGGCGCTGGATTCGACAGAATTCCGTGCCGGTCCGGTTCGCTTCTATTGTGCCTAGATGAACCGCGGGATCGGCCGCGGATGCGGCGTCATGCGATCCGACAGGTCGAAATCGACTTCGTCGACATAGCACCAGCCCCAGCCTTCGGGCGGGTCATAGCCTTCGATGATCGGATGTCGGGTCGCGTGGAAATGCGCGGTGGCGTGGCGGTTGGGCGAATCGTCGCAACAGCCGACATGGCCGCACGTGCGGCACAGGCGCAGATGGACCCACCAGTCACCCGTCTTGAGACACTCCTCGCACCCGTCCGCGCTCGGCGCGACGTCGCGGATGCCGTCCAGATGCGTACATGACTCGCTCATGCCGATACGGTAGCGCAATTGTCGCCGCCGCCAACCCTGTACGGCCAACCCTGTAAGGAAGTGCGGCACATCAGGACGAAAGAGCGGCAATGGTTCCCCGGATATTGATCGATACGACGCAGGTCCCGGGCGGCGGTGAGCTGCGGCTGTTCCGGCGCGGCGATGAATTCTCGATCATGCTCGGCGCGAACGAGCTGATGAACAATCGCGTTTCGGGCTCCGAAGAAGCCCTCGCGACGCTGGTGTGCGGGAGGCTGGTTGCCGTGAAGGCGCCGCGGCTACTGATCGGCGGTCTCGGCATGGGCTTCACCCTGGGCGCAGCGCTCGGCCGGGTCGGGCCGGACGCGTCGGTCACCGTGGCGGAGCTGGTGCCGGCGGTGGTCGCCTGGGCGCGCGGGCCGATGGCGTCGATCTTCGAGGGGAGCCTCGATGATCCGCGCGTGACCATCGCCGAAGAGGACGTCGCAGCGCTCATTACCGCGGCGCCGGGGGCCTGGGATGCGATCCTGCTTGATGTCGACAACGGGCCTGACGGGCTGACCCGGCACGGCAACAACCGGCTCTACAGCGCGACCGGCCTCGACGCGGCGCGATCGGCGCTTCGACCGGGCGGGATCCTTGCGGTGTGGTCGGCGGCGCCCGACGCGAAATTCGTCCGGCGCCTGGAGACGGCCGGGTTCGCGGTCGATGAGGTCGTCGTCAAGGCGCGGGGCGCACGGGGCGCTCGGCACCTCATCTGGCTGGCGAAAAGGCCCTGACGATTGCTGGCGCCCGGCACGCGCGCCTCGGCACATCTCGTCCCTGCACGATAGTCCGATCGAATATAGAGCCACGCCAGCCGGCCGCTCCGGAACAATATGGGGATAACTGTTACTCACGCGGAACATAATGGCTTGGAAGGCCTGCGGGGCTGGCATAGGCTTACGGCGAGAGGAGAGAGACCATGGCGACCGGAACGGTAAAGTGGTTCAACGACGCAAAGGGTTTCGGCTTCCTGACCCCGGACGATGGCGGCGAGGATTTGTTCGTCCATTTCTCCGGCATCAACATGCCGGGCTTCAAGACACTCGCGGAAGGGCAGCGGGTGTCGTTCGACGTGATCGAAGGGCCCAAGGGCAGGCAGGCGGCGAATATCCAGGCAGTCGACGCGGGGTGAGGCGTCGCGGCCGCCGGGGCAGGCCATTGGCGCCCCCCGGGTTTAAGCAGACATCGCGCCGATAATCCGCCCGATCGGCGGTTTCGCCGCAGCGGCGGCGAACTATAGCCAAAACGGGCTTAATATCCTTCGCAGGCGCAGCATCGGCGCCGCTCGGACACGGGCCGATCCTGGGCCGCTCTCGCGTGGAGACCTGGCCGGCGCGCGCCGGCCAGGCAGGGTGCATCTGCGTCGTTTGTGGGCCGCACGGGCGTGACCGCCCGGTCCGACGCTCCTTTTTCGGAGAGCCGCAGATCATCGAGATCGGCAAAAAAACCGCCAAAGCTGTTGCGCTTCGGCAACAGCCCCCGGAATTTGTTCGCTTGCGCGGAAACCTTCCTTTGGGTAGGGAGTTTGCGCTGTCCGAGTGACAACGAAGAAAGGGGATTTTTATGCGGAAGCTTGCCGTTGCTATGGCGCTTGCCTCCACCGCTCTCGCCACACCTGCCCTGGCCCGCGATGATTCGTGGTATGTGGGTGTCGAAGGTGGTGCGCTGCTCGTCGAAGATATGCATTTTGATATCGGCGCGCTTTCCGACGCAGCGACTGTCGACCATCATTATGGTTATGATGTCGACGGCGTGATCGGTTATGATTTCGGCGCGTTCCGCGTTGAAACCGAAGTCGGCTACAAGAGCTCGACCGTCGACGCCTATTCGTCGACGACGACCACCCCGATCCGGAACGCCGCCGGCGTGCCGATCAATGCTCCGGCGGGCACTTATGACTATGCCGGTGGCCGCACGACCGCCCTCAGCTTCATGCTGAACGGCCTGCTCGACTTCGGCGACGATGACGGCATCCAGGGCTTTGTCGGCGGCGGTGTCGGTGTCGCTCGTGTCAAGACCCGCATCGGTCTGAACACGTTCAGCAACTTCATCGACGATTCGGACACGGTCTTCGCATGGCAGGGTATCGCCGGTCTGCGCGCTCCGCTGACCAGCCATCTCGATGCGACGTTCAAATATCGTTTCTTCAACGCCGACAATGTCAAGCTGGTGGACGTTTCGGGCCGTGCGATCGATACCCGCTATCGTTCGCACAGCATCCTGGGTGGCCTGACCTACAACTTCGGCGCTCCGCCGCCGCCCCCGCCGCCCCCGCCGCCCCCGCCGCCTCCCCCGCCGCCGCCTCCGCCGGAGCCGGTTCCGGTCGTGGCGCCGCCGGTCTGCTCGCCTGGCCCGTTCATCGTGTTCTTCGAATGGGACAAGTCGGACATCACGCCGGACGCGTCGTCGATCCTCGACAACGCCGTCACCCAGTATCAGAACTGCGGCAATGCGCAGGTCATGCTGGCCGGCCACGCCGACCGCTCGGGTTCGCCCGCATACAATGTGGGTCTCTCGCAGCGTCGTGCGGACTCGGTGAAGTCGTATCTGTCCGCACACTCGATCCCCGAGGGTGTGATCTCGACGGAAGCGTTCGGCGAAAGCCGCCCGCGCGTCGCGACTGCCGACGGAGTCCGCGAGGTTCAGAACCGCCGCGTGGAAGTCACCTACGGACCTGGTTCGGGCAACTAAGCCCGGCCTTCAGTTCGGAAGAATCGAGAGGGAGATCGGCTTGCCGGTCTCCCTTTTCGTTTGCGCCCGACATGTCGTAGCGGCGATGCCGATCCGACATGGGCCATGGCCCGCCGGCAGGGCTGGCAATCACTTCCTGTTCCGCTAGAGGAAAGCGGTCCGGGTGGCGGCGCCACCACATATCAAACAGGGTATCAGGCATGCGGATTACGATGATCGGTTCGGGCTATGTTGGCCTGGTATCGGGCGCCTGTTTTTCGGATTTCGGCCATGAGGTGATCTGCGTCGACAAGGACGCCAGCAAGATCGCCGCGCTCGAGGCCGGCAAGATGCCGATCTTCGAACCTGGCCTGGACACGCTCGTGGCGACCAATGTCGCTGCCGGCCGGTTGAGCTTCACCACCGACCTCAAATCAGCCGTCTCCGGTGCCGACGCCGTGTTCATCGCGGTGGGCACGCCGTCGCGGCGTGGCGACGGCCACGCAGACCTGACCTACGTCTTCGAGGCCTCGCGCGAGATCGCCGCGGCGATCGACGGGCCGATCGTGGTCGTCACCAAGTCGACCGTGCCGGTCGGCACCGGCGACAAGGTCGAGGAGATCATGAAGGAGGTCGCCGGCGATTATGAGATCGCCGTCGTCTCCAACCCCGAATTCCTGCGCGAGGGCGCCGCCATCGGCGACTTCAAGCGCCCCGACCGCATTGTCGTCGGGACCGAGGATGCGCGTGCGCAACAAGTGATGCGGGACATCTATCGTCCGCTCTACCTCAACGAGAGCCCGATCCTGTTCACCGGGCGCCGCACGTCCGAGCTGATCAAATATGCGGCGAACGCGTTCCTCGCGACCAAGATCACGTTCATCAACGAGATCGCCGATCTCTGCGAGGCGGTCGGGGCGAATGTGCAGGACGTGTCGCGCGGCATCGGGCTCGACAACCGCATCGGTTCCAAATTCCTCCATGCCGGCCCGGGCTATGGCGGCTCGTGCTTCCCCAAGGACACGCTGGCGCTGCTCAAGACGTCCGAGGATTACGAGACGCCGATCCGGATCGTCGAGGCAGTGGTGCAGGTCAATGACAACCGCAAACGGGCGATGGGCCGCAAGGTAATCAAGGCGCTGGGCGGCGATGGCAAAGGCAAGACGGTCGCGATCCTCGGCCTGACCTTCAAGCCGAACACCGACGACATGCGGGACGCACCCAGCCTGGCGATCGTACAGAGCCTGCTCGATGCTGGTGCGACCGTGCGGGCACACGACCCCGAAGGCATGGAGGTCGCGAAGAAGATGATGCCGAGCGCCACCTATTGCAGCGATGCCTATGAGGCGGCCAAAGGCGCCGACGCCGTCGTGATCGTAACCGAATGGGATACCTACCGCGCGCTCGATCTTGGCCGGCTCGCCGGTGTGATGAACGGCAAGGTGATGGTCGACCTGCGCAATGTCTATCGCGCGCGCGAGGTCGAGAAGGCCGGTTTCGCGTACAGCTCGATCGGGCGTTGAGAATCAGGCTGTGAGGGCTGCCTGAAGCCAGGGTGGCGTGATCGCGTCACCCAGCGCCTCGACCCGGCGCAGTTCCACCATCAGCCCCAGATCGGGATAGGTGACGCGCGTACGGTCGCCCGGCTCGGCGATCGGCGCGACCACCAGCCGACGATTGACCTTGGCGCGGTGGTGCATGCGCGCGGTATTCTCCTGGCCGACATAACAGCCCTTGGTGAAGCTGACGCCGTTCAGTTCGCGCGCATTGGCTTCGAGCCAGAGCGTCTTGTCCGAGCCCAGTTCCTCGACGCCCTCGGTGACTCCCAGCGACAGGCGGTGCGCTTTCCACCCGGTGGTCGCTTCGCCCGCGTCGCCGAGCCAGCGGCGGCCGAGGTCGGAAAGGCGGGGATCGGGCACGCCGCGATCTCCACCGACCGACCAGTGAACCGCGCCGGCGATCCGCTCGATCGTGATCGCGCGGCGCAGACGGTAGATCGTCAGGCGCCGGGCCAGGGCGTCGGCAGCCTCCGCTTCGCAATCGATCAGGATCGCGTCGCCATCCGCCCAGAGCAGGAAATCGAACAGCGCCTTGCCCTGCGGCGTCAACAGGCCCGCCCAGCGCGGCGCCGAGGCGTCGAGCGTCGCCACGTCCTGCGTGATCAGGCCCTGCAGGAAACCGCGGACATCCTCGCCGGCGATCCGGATCAGCGCGCGATCGGTAAGCATCGTGGCATGCGGGGTGGTTTCGCTCATGGCGAACAGGTAGGAGGTCGGCCGGGCAAGCGGAAGAGCCGGAGGCGATCGTGACAGCAACCTATGACCTGAAGCTGACGGGCGGCACCGTCCACACGCCCGCTGGCCCGATCCGGGCCGATATCGGCGTGCGCGGCGGGCGGATCGTCGCGATCGGCGGTATGGGTGATGCCGGGGAGACGATCGAGTGTACCGGCCTCGATATCCTGCCCGGCGTGATCGACACCCAGGTCCATTTCCGCGAGCCGGGGCTGGTCCATAAGGAGGATCTGGAGAGCGGCAGCCGCGCCGCGGTGCTCGGCGGAGTGACCGCGGTGTTCGAGATGCCCAACACCAAGCCCAATACCGACAGTGCCGAGGCGATCCAGGACAAGCTGACTCGCGCGCATCACCGCATGTGGTGCGACCATGCCTTTTATGTCGGCGCGACCAACCAGAATGCCGCGGCCTTGGCCGAGCTCGAACGGCTGCCCGGCACGGCGGGCGTGAAGATCTTCATGGGCGCCTCGACCGGCGACCTGCTGGTGGCGGAGGATTCGTCGCTCGCCGACGTGCTGGCGTCGGGCCACCGGCGGGTCGCGATCCATGCCGAGGACGAAGCGCGGATGAACGCGCGCGCCGGGGAGCGCGTGCCGGGCGATCCTTCTTCGCACCCGGTGTGGCGCGACGACGAGAGCGCGCTGCTGGCGACGAAGCGCATCCTCAAGCTGGCGCGCGACGCGGGGCGCCGCATCCATGTGCTGCACGTGACGACGCCGGCCGAGCTCGAATTGCTCGGCCAGCACAAGGATATCGCTACCTGCGAGGTGACGCCGCAGCACCTGACCCTGGCCGGCGAGGAAGCCTATCCGCGGCTGGGCACCCTGGCGCAGATGAACCCGCCGATCCGTTCGGGCGCGCACCGCGACGGGCTGTGGCACTGGCTGCAACAGGGTGTGCCCGACATTCTCGGCTCGGACCATGCGCCGCACACGCTGGAAGAGAAGGGCAAGCCCTATCCCGACAGCCCGAGCGGCATGCCGGGCGTCCAGACCATGCTGCCGCTGATGCTCAACCATGTGGCGGAAGGCCGCACCACGCTCGCCCGGGTGATCGACCTGACCAGCGCCGGGCCGCAGCGCGTGTTCGGCATCATCGGCAAGGGGCGGATCGCGATCGGCTACGACGCCGATTTCASCATCGTCGACCTCAAGGCGCGCTGGACGATCGAGCAAAGCTGGCTCGCCTCGCGCAGCGGCTGGTCGCCCTTCACCGGCATGACGCTGACCGGCAAGCCGATCGGCACGATCGTGCGCGGCCGGCGCGTGATGTGGGACGGTTCGCTCGCCGATGCGGCGCTCGGCGAGCCAATCCGGTTCGAGGCAGTCGAGTTCGGCTGACACGAATGGAGCCGCCGGACGCGTTGCCGCGTTGAGAAAGCCGGAAAGCCGCTCGACGAGGAGAAGCATCATGGTGGACGAACCGATCAGTCCCGGCGACATGGCGCCAGAAGGCGCGCCGGGGACCGGGGAGACCATCTGCCAGCAATGCGGCGGAACCGGTGAGTTCGAGGGGCGGGAGTGCCCGACTTGCCACGGCACCGGCAAGGTGATCGAAGGGGTCGGCGGCGGCTGACGGCATCGCTCCCGCCGGCCGCCTCATCGTCTCAGAAGGGTAGCCATTTCGATGTGTGGCTGAACTTCATGTACCCGACATTCACGCCTTGCCGCCAGCCGACGCCGAGGCGGATCGGGATCAGCACGATGTCGCCGCGCCGCAAATAGGTCGCGGCGAATCCGCCGACGAAATAGAGCCGGCCCTCGCCGGCCGGGAAGCGGCGATAGAGCTCCTCCGAATCATGGAGATTATAGACCAGCACGAACACCTTGTTGGCGTCGCCGCCCAGATCGAAACCCACTGACGGGCCGGTCCAATAGACCGGCATCTGCCCCTCGATCTTGTGGAACATCGTACCGCTGCCATAACGCAGCCCGACGACCACCGCGCCCGAAGCCTCGCGGCCGGAGATATAGGCGTTGGGCTCGCCCTGCTCCTTGAGCGTCCGCTCCAGGATGCCGGCCAGGCCCGACGCACCCTTGCCGAAGGTGCCTTCGGCGGCGATCAGCAGCTCCTCCCGCTTGAAGGTCGTGCCCCGCGCGGCGTCCGCATTGGCATCGGTCAGCGCCGTATTGGCCCCGGCCGGCGCGGACTGAGCGCGATCACCGCTGGCCGGCATGTTAGGGTTGCTCGGATCATAAGGCGGATATTGCTGCGATCCCGATGCAGCGGGCGCGTCGCGATAGGCCGGCTGGCTGTCGGCCGGCACCGCGGTATCCGGCTCGGCGGGCGGCGGCGGGGTCTGCCCACGCTGCAGATCGCTGTCGATCGCCTGGTTGGGATCGATCGTCCGCACCTGGGCCAGTGACGGCGCGGGGCCGATACCGATGGCGGTTGCCACCAGCAACAGGATTAGAAGGGCCTTGCGCATCGTTATACTCCCCCGGCGCTCAATGGATCAGTGTTGCCCCTGCGCGGCTTGACCCACAATGAACCGCGCGACGACCCGAGTCGAATTCGCGCCGGACGGCATGTTGCAAGGCCGGTTGATCGAAGCCACACCCCTCGCTATAGCCGCGCTTCGCCGCCAAGCCGGAGACGTGGGTGAGTGGCTGAAACCAGCGGTTTGCTAAACCGCCGTACGGGGTTTACTCGTACCGAGGGTTCGAATCCCTCCGTCTCCGCCAGGGGTGATCCCGGCCTTCGCCCCAAGATCGCCCGCCGCCGGCGTCTTGTGTTGGTGAGATGACCGCGAAGTTCGGCTCTTTATTCCCCGTTCTTTCCAATTTCGCGGCAGACCGTCCGTAGCGACTCGCCAACGGCGCGGATTTCGCTGATATATCCGGCATCTCGACACCTTCTCAGTCGCAACAGGGCATCATGAAGCGTTTTCTCGACTTGCCCTATATTAGGCGACCGCTGACGACCGCGCTGGGCGCGAGTCTCGCGATCAATCTTCTGACCCTGGTGTCGCCGCTCTATTTGACTCAGCTCTACGACCGGGTGATCCCGTCGCGCAGCGGCGTCACGCTGATCGCGATCACCGGCATTACGCTGGTCGCGGTGGGGCTGACCGCCCTGTTCGAGATGCTGCGCGGGCTGGTGTTCGCGCGGGCCGGCGCCGCGCTCTATGCCGAGATGGAGGCCGATGTGCTGGCGGTGTCGCGCAAGGCCGCGCTGGCCGGAGCGCCGGGGCGCCGGGCGCGGGCGTTCGAGGATCTGGAGCAGGTTCGTGGTTTCGTCACCGGGCCGATCCCGGCGGCGCTGATCGACCTGCTGTTCGTGCCGCTGTTCGTGATCGTGCTGTTCATCGTCCATGTCACGATCGGCCTGCTCAGCCTGGCCTGCGCGGCGGCGCTGATGATCGCCGCCTGGTTCAGCCGTCGTGCCATGGCCCGCACCGCCGACGAGATGGTGACGCGCCAGCGCCAGGCGAGCGACGTGCTCGAGGCGCATCTCGATTCGGCCGAAAGCGCGACTGCGATGGGCTATGCCGGTCGCGCCGAGGGGCGCGCGGCCGAGCTCAACCGGCTGGCGCTGACCGCGCAGATCACCGCGACCGTCTCGACCAGCGGGGTCGCCTCGGTGGTGCGGGGCATCCGTTCGGCCAGCCAGACGCTGATCCTCGGCCTCGCGACCTGGCTCGCGGTCCAGGGTTCGGTCAGCATGGGCTCGATCATTGCCTGTTCGATCGTCTTCTCCAGGGCGCTGGGCCCGGTCGACCAGATCCTCGCCTCGTGGCGCCAGGTGTTCACGGTGCGCAGCGCCTGGGCCCGCCTGACCGCGCTGGGCGACCAGTCGGCCCCGCCGGTCACGCTGAGGCTGCCGGCGCCGACGGGCGTGGTGACGTTCGAGAATGTGATCGCGACCGCGCCGGCCGGCACGGTGCCGATCCTCAAGGGCATTTCCTTCGCGCTCGCGGCCGGCGAATCGGTAGGCATTATCGGCCCCTCCGGTTCGGGCAAGTCGACGCTTGCCCGGCTGATGGTCGGCGCCTGGCCGGTCAGCCGCGGGTCGGTGCGGATCGACGGGGCCGATATCAGCCAATATGATCCCGAGGATCTCGGACGCCATATCGGTTATCTGCCGCAGAATGTGACGCTGCTGCCGGGCACCGTCGCGGACAATATCGGGCGCCTGACCGAGCGCGACGACAAGGCGATCGTCGCGGCGGCGCGGGCGGCGAACGCACACGACATGATCCTGGGCCTGCCCAAGGGCTATGACACGCCGGTCGCGGCGGCGGGTTTCGGCCTGTCCGGCGGCCAGCGCCAGCGCATCGGCCTGGCGCGTGCGCTCTACGGCGATCCCATGCTGGTCGTCCTCGACGAGCCGGAGACCGGGCTGGATGGCGAGGGCGAGGCAGCGCTCAAGGCAGCGATCGCCGAAGTGCGCCGGCGCGGCGCGACGCTGGCGGTGATCGCGCATCGCCCGGCGTTGGTGCACGGCCTGGACAAGATCCTGGTGCTCAAGGCCGGCGCCATCGCCCGGTTCGGTGCGGCCAGCGAGTTACTGCCCCAGCTCTTGCCCAATGTCGGTGTGGGAGCGCGGGCATGAACGCGATGACCCCGGTGCCGCGCACGGCCGAGGAGCGCGAGGCGCTCGCCAACGCCCTCACGCGGCCGATCGCGCCGGTGATCCGGCGGCTGGCGATAGGGCTGGGGGTGGTCGTCACGGTGATCGTCCTGTGGGGTACGCTGGTGCCGATCATGAGCGGCGTCGTGGCGCAGGGGCGGGTCGCGGTCGAAAGCAAACGCAAGACCGTGCAGCATCTCGACGGCGGCATCGTCCACTATATCGCGGTGCGCGACGGCACGCGCGTCAGGGCCGGCCAGCTGCTGATCCAGCTCAATGACGGCGATGCCGGGCTGCAGGTGCAGGTGCTCCAGGCGCGCGCCGATTCGCTGCGGGCCGAACAGGCGGCACGCGAGGCGGAACTGGCCGGGCGCGACAGCATCGCCTTTCCGCCCGATCTCCTCGCCCGCTCCTCCTCGCCCTCGGTGCAGGCGGCGATCGCGACGCAGCGCGCCGCCTTCGCCGCGCGCAAGGCCGGCCGCGGCGGGCAGGAGACGGAGATCGACCAGAAGCTCGTCCAGTTCGGCCAGGACGTGCATAGCTCGACCGCGCAGTCGACCGCCGGTGGCGAGCAGCTCGCGCTGCTCGAACGCGAGATTCGCGACACCAGCGCGCTGGTCGAAAAGGGTTATGCGACCCGCCCCAGGCTGCTCGCGCTTCAGCGTGCCGCGGCGCAGTTGCGCGGGGAACAGCGCTCGATGAACGCGCAGGCGGAACGTGCCCGCGCCCAGATCGCCGAAGCGCGCATCGCGCGACGCCAGGTCGGGCGCGAGGGCGGGGTGACCGCCGCCGAGGCGCTGCGATCGGTCCAGTCCGAGCTGGTCGAGGTGACCGAGAAGCTCTCCAACGCGCGCGAGGTGCTGGCGCGCAAGCGGATCGTCGCGCCGGTGGACGGCACGGTGGTCGGCCTGGCGGTGACGACCATCGGCGGCGTCGTGCGCCCGGGCGAACCGCTGCTCGATATCGTGCCGTCATCGCCCCGGATGGTGGTCGAGGCGCAGCTGACCCCGGCGCATGCCGATGACGTCCGGCCCGGGCAGCCGTCCTTCGTGCGGCTCGAGGCGGGCGGGTCGCGCACGGCGCCGGTGGTCGAAGGCGTGGTGCGCACGGTGTCGGCGGACGCGCTGACCGATCAGCGCACCGGCGAGCGCTATTTCACCATGATCGTCGAGATCACCCCGTCGGCGCATGTGCCCGCGTCACTGGTCAAGCCGGGCCTGCCGGCATCGGTGCTGGTCCGCACGGGCGAGCGGACCCTGTTCGGCTATCTGCTCGAGCCGATCAATCGCGTGACGTTCGAGGCGATGCGGGAATGACCGCCTGATCGCCCGAAGGCGGTGCGAGGCTCCGCAATATGGGCTCGAACGCCGGCGCGACGAAGAGCGCGCCGCGCTCGCTCAGATGATTGCCGTCGAAATAGAGCGGGTAGCCCGCATCGGTGATCCTGCACGTCCGCGGGCCGCACAACAGGCGGGACGGATCGATCACGCCGATCAGCCCGCGCCGTTCGAGATCCGATGCAATGGTGCGGAAGGCGGCATCGCGGCGCAGATGCTCCGTGCGGGACGGTTCGATCCGGTGCATCACCCCCAGCAGCTGTGCCTTGGCCAGGCGCCGGGGTTCGGCGAGCGGCGCGTCGGGTACGTCCTGCACCACCTGCACCGCAATGCCGAGCGCGCGCAATTGCCGTATGCCCTGCTCGAAGGCATGCGCGTCGCCGCCCGGCTCTTCCGGATCGGGGTGCAGGCCGCCGCCATAGACGCTCCAGTGCGCCGCCAGCAGCACCATCCGCGGCCGCTCCTCGGCGAGGAAGCGCATCACCGCCGCGTTGCGCGCGATGCAGTCGCGTTTCTTTGTCGGGCTGAACATCCACTGGTTCGCCTTTTCCTCGTTCGCCCGGACCGGCAACAGCGGCGGGCAGCCGAGCGAGGTGAGGTCGTATCCCGCCACGCGATGGCGGCGGGCGAGCATGTCGAGTGCGGGCAGGTAGACGGCCGCATGGGAATCGCCCCACAAGATGAAGCTGGGGCGTCTTGCCGCACCGCCGATGCGGCAGCGCGTCTCGTTGCGGATCGTATCGACCGGCTGGCCCGCACATCCATAGTCGGGCTCCGGCCCGCGCTCGTTCAGCCGCTGAACCGCTGCATCGAAGCGCCATGGCAAGCCGTTCAGAAAATAGATGCCGGCACCATAGAGCGCGAGCAAGCCGCTCGCGCCGAGCGCGCTCAGGAACAGCGTGCGCCGCGACAGCAGCAGCCGGGGCTTGCGAAAGGGCAGCTCGATATAGCGCCAGGACAGCCAGGCCAGGGGAAAGGCCAGCAGCACCATCGCCAGCCGGACAAAGCGGTACGGCCCGAGCAGATAATAATTGCCGAACACGATCAACGGCCAGTGCCAGAGATAGAGCGAATAGGAGATCAGCCCGATCGCGACGAGCGGCCTGGCGCCCAGCACCCGCGCCACGCGCGAGCCCTGCGCCTGGGTGCCGTGGAGGATCGCGGCGGCGGCCAGTACCGGCTCGACCGCGTTTACGCCCGGAAAGGCGGATCGTTCGGACAAGGTCCAGATCGCATGGCCGATCGCGACCAGGCCGAGCAGCGCGATCATGTCGCCCAGCCATCGCCGGCGCGGCGCGGGCAACAGCCCGGCGGCGAGCAGTGCGCCGGCGATGAACTCCCAGGCGCGCGACAGCGGCGAATAAAAGGCCGCACCGGGATCGGCCTGCACTGCCCAGACGCCATAGGCGAAGGAAACCAGCCCGCCCGCGAGCAGCGCGCTGCGCAGCGCAAAGGCCTGGCGCCGCACCAGCAGGAGCAGTGCCGGGAACAGGATGTAGAATTGCTCCTCCACCGCCAGCGACCAGGTATGGAGCAGCGGCGTCGCTTCGGTGGTCAGGCTGAAATAGCCTTGCCACCCCCAGAACAGCAGGTTCGATCCGAACAGCGCGATCGCTGCCAGGCTCTGGCCGAAGTCGCGGAAATCCGCCGGCAGCAGGATCCAGCCCGCCAGCCCCGAGGCCATGAGCATCGCGAGGAGCGCCGGCAGGATACGTCGCACCCGCCGTTCGTAGAACCCGATCAGGGTGAAGGTGCCGCCCGCACTTTCGCGCAGGATCAGCTGCGTGATGAGATAGCCCGAGATGACGAGGAAGATATCGACCCCGACGAACCCGCCGGGGAAGCCGCGGATGCGCGCATGGAACAGCACCACCGCCAGCACCGCGATCGCCCGCAGCCCGTCGATCTCGCGCCGGTAGGTCGAAATCTGCTCCGTACCCGTCAGCTATCCGCTCCCCTCGATCCGCCAGCACGGCAAATCGAGGGGCGAGTCAAGCCGCGGGTCAGGCCATCATGTTGCGGCCGCGGGCGATGCTCGCGCTGTGGCCGATGCTGCCTTTGGCCGACGGCGTCCTGATCGTGTCGACCATGATCCAGTCGTTGGTCACCCGGTCGGGCGTGATCGTCATCGCCATATAGCCGCGCCGGCTGGTGTCGCACCATTTCAGCTCGGGATTGGCCTCGACCAGCGCCGCCGCGAGAATTTTCGGATCGACGCCCAACCCGGCTTCGTAACCCGGCGACGTCACGGCATGGCCAGCGAACTCGACGCCGGCGGGCTTGCCGTCCCGCGCCAGATCATACGCCCAGGCATTATGGCTGTCGCCCGAGATGACGACGAGGTTTGCCCCCAGCGCTTGCGACGATGCCAGGAACCGGCGGCGTGCCGCGGGATAGCCACCCCAATTATCGAAGTTGAACGGCAGGCCGGCTTTCGCTGCGGCGATGCCGGCAGCGACATAGGCACGGGCCCCGGCGCTCGCATCCGGCGCCAGCCAGCCGCCAGCGGCGAGCGGCATCACCGTTTCGCCCATGATCGTGCCGAAGCCGACCACCTGCCAGCGCTGCCCGGCGCGGACCGAGGCGCGCATCGCATGGGCGAGCCAGTCCTCCTGCTGTGATCCCATCATGGTCGCGGCGGCGTCCTGCCAGGCGCCGTCACGAAATGCCTTCAGTGCGGCCATCGGATCGGCCTGTTTGAACAGCGGGCCAATATCGGGCTGCTCGGTCCGCGCGAGCAGCCGGGTCTCGGTACGGAACAGAGTCGCGAGCGTGCCGATGTCATAGGCCTTCCACGGCTCGTCGGAGACCGGCATCCATTCGCGAAACACCTGGATCGAGGCGGCGCGCCGGGCGTTCCAGTCGCCCTCGTCGGCCTGGTGATTCTCCGCGCCGCCCTCCCAGCTGTCGTTGGCGGATTCATGGTCGTCCCATTGCACGATCATCGGGACGAGGCTGTGCAGCTTTTGCAGGTCCGGATCGGCGCGGTAGCTGGCGTAGCGCAGCCGGTAATCGGCGAGATGGATCATCTCGGTCACGGGCTCGATCCGGCGGCCAGGGACAGTCTCCTTCGCCGTGGGATAGGTGCCGACCGGATATTCGTAGAGATAGTCGCCGAGATGCACCGCGAGATCGATGTCGTTCCGTGCCGCGGCATGGGCATAGGCGTTGAAATAGCCGAAGGGCAGGTTGGAGCAGGAGAAGATCGCCGCGCGGAAGCTGCCGACGGCGCCCTCGGGCAGGGTCTTGGTCCGGCCGGTGGGCGAGACGCTGCCATCGGGCGCGATGAAGCGGAAATGATAGGCACGGCCCGATGCCAGCCCGCCCACGGTGATCTTCGCCGTATGGTCGCGCCAGGGCCCCGTGATCTGCACGCCGCCCGCGACGATCTTCGCGAAATCGGCGGTTTCGGAGAGCTCGACCTTCAGCTCGACCGCGTCGCCATGGGCGGGGACATAGCGCGTCCACAGCAGGATCGAATCGGCCATCGGCTCGCCGCTGGCGACCGAATGGGTGAAGCCGCGTCCCCCGGCGACGCTCGGCACCTGGGCGAAGCCGGGAATGGCGAAGGCGCCAAGCCCCAGCGAACCGGTCAGCATGAACGAGCGGCGATCGATCCGGTGGTACATGGTCGTTTCCTTCTACCTGAACCTCGCCCTTGCCCTTGCTTGATGGCGGCTCCGTGACAGCCGGCGGCATCGCTTCTAAGGGCCGGGAACGATGTTGCGACTTTTCACTCTGGCCGCCGACCGGCTGACGACGCCGATGGCGCCCGGCCGGCGATGGCCGATCATCCTGCTGGTCGCGATCCTCGCCCGCGCGATCACCTTCGGCAATCCGATCATCCATGTCGACGAGGAATTCTATTTCGTCGCGGCCCAGGCCTGGACTCACGGTGCCCTGCCTTATGTCGATGTGTGGGACAGGAAACCGATCGGGCTGTTCCTGATCTATCTGCCGGCGGCGGCGCTCGGCATGCCGCTCGGTACCTGGGCCTATCAGGCGATGGCGCTGGCCAGCCTGGTCGCGACCGCCCTGCTGATCGCGCGCCTGGCCGATCGCGCCGGCTGGCACAGGGGTGCGCTGGCCGGTGCGCTCGCTTATGTCCTGTGGGTCGATTTCGTCGACGGACAGGGCGGCCAGTCCCCGATCTTCTACAATCTGCTGATCATCGCGGCCGCCGCGCTGATTGCCCCCCGTCCAGTGGAAAGCTCGCCCCGCCTGCGCGGCGTCGCGGCGATGGCGCTGGTCGGGCTCGCGCTCCAGGTCAAATATTCAGTGGTGTTCGAAGGCATGTTCTTCGGCCTGTGGCTGTTGTGGTGCGCATGGCGGGCCGGGCAGCGCTGGACGATCCTGCCCTATGGCGCAGGGCTGGTCGTGATGGCGCTGCTGCCGACCCTGCTGTCCTGGCTGGCCTTTGCCGCGATCGGCGCAAGCGACGCGTGGTTCTTCGCCAACGTCACGTCGATCCTCGGTCGCCGGCCCGATCCGGTGTTCGAACAGATCGGGAATCTTGCCCAGATCCTGCTGATCACCTCACCCCTGATCGCCGCGGCGATCCTTGCCGTCCGGTCGGGCGGCGTAACGTCGCCGGAAACGCGCGCGGTCCGCCTCTGGCTATTCGCCTGGGCAAGTTCGGCGGCGTTCGGCCTGCTCGTCTTCGGGTCCTGGTTCAACCATTATGCCTTGCCGCTGATGCCGCCGCTGGCCGTCTGTGCCGCGGGTTTTTTTGGCGATCACGTCACCGGGCGGCGCGTCGCGCTGCCGGTGCTGCTGATCGCCCTGGTCGGAGGCCAGGCGACGCTGATCACCACACGGTACACGCGCGGCACGCCGGCGCAGTTCCACGCGATCGTCGATGCGATCGGCCACGCGCCGGGTTGCCTCTATGTCTATTCGGGCGACGCCGCGCTCTACCCGGCGACGGGCCGCTGCGCGCTGACTCGCTATCTTTTCCCGAGCCATCTCGGGCGCGCGCGCGAAACCGGGGCGATCGGGGTGGATCAGCGCGCCGAGATCGTGCGCATCCTGGCGATGAAGCCAGCCATCATCGTCCTGCGGCCCGCCTATCGCGGCGAACGTGCCGACACGCGCGCGCTGGTGATGGAGGAGGTGCAAAAGGCTTATCGCCTGCGGGCGGCCAGGCCGCTCGGTAACCAGACGATCCAGATCTTCGAGCGACTCTAGGCGGCGGTGCCGCTCTGGCGGCCTTCGCGCCGCGCCGCGACCAGCTCGGCATAATAGGCCATCAGCTCGACCGTATGCTCGCGATCGCTGCGCACCTTGCCGGCGGCGACCTTCGCGGCGCGTCGCAGCATGGCGGGATCGCGCTCGAACAGGCGATGGATCGCCAGCGCGGCGGACTGCGCATCGCGGGCGGTATAGAGCTCGGAGCAGAGCGGATCGGCGATCTCCGCGCAGCCGCCGGTGTCGGGCGCGATCAGCGGCAGCCCGGCTGCCATCGCTTCCGAGGCGACCAGCCCGAACGGCTCGGCTTCCGATCCATGGATCAGCGCGTCGCAACTCGCCACGATCCGGGCGAGTCGCTCGCGGTCATAGACCGGGCGGAACATGCGGATATGCGGCGACCCGGCGATCCTTTTCTCGATCGCGCGGCTCTCGATGCCCGCGCCGAGCAGGATCAGCCCGACCGGCAGGTCGGCGCCGGCACGCTCGGCCGCGTCGATCACCAGCCGCCAGCGCTTCTCCGGATGGTGCCGGCCGAGACCGAGCAGCAAATGGCCCTCGGGCGGCAGGCCGCATTGCGCGAGCAGCGCCGCCCGCAGCGTCTCGTCGCGCAGCGCCGGCGAGAAATGGCCGCGCTCGATACCGAGCGGCATGGCCGCGTCGATCCGCACGCCGCGCGCCTTCAGCCGCTTTTCCAGCGCCGGGCCGTTGGTCACCACCGCGTCGTAATTGTCGAGGAAGCGGCTCATATAGCGGCTGTACCAGGCAAAGGCGCGTTCGATCCGGTCAGGCGCGGCCAGCCCCTCGAACCAGCGCATCGCGTAGGCAGCGACATTGTCGTTGTGCATGAAGAACACCTTGGCGGCGTCCCCTTGCCATTGCCCGACGATCCAGGCGGGGCGCCACGGCGACGATGCCTCGACCAGGTCTGGCTTCAGCGCGTCGAGCAGCTTGGTGACCGGCGCCGCATCCCAGAACAGGCCGTAATTCTTGTCGAAGATCAGGCGCGAGGCCTTGACGTAAATGATCTTGCCGCCGCCCGGACGCTCCTCGACCTCGTCCTGGCGGCCCGGGGCGATCACAATCAGCTCATGCCCAAGTTCGGACATGATTCCCATCTTGCGGTCGATATAGGTCCGCACCCCGCCGCCGGTCGGCGAGTAGAACTCGTTGACGTCGACGATTCGCATGGCGACCCTCAGTCCTTCGGCTTGATCGGCCCGAAGCCGCCAAGGCCGCGCAGATATTGCGCCTGGATATCGGTGGTGGTCACGCCGGAGCCGACATTGATCGTCGCCATGTTAAGCTTGGGGCGCGTGCGCCCCAGCTTCACGTTGCTGGGGAAGCCGGCGCCGTCGCTCCAGAAATCGAACTTGTTCTTTCCATCCCGATTATGGGTGAACAGCAGCGCATATTGGCCCGGCGCCGGCGCCTTGATGCACATGATCACGGCGCCCGCCTGCGGTGTCGGCACGCGCACCCGGCGGAAGAACTTGCCTTCCTTCAACAGGTCACGGTCGTCCTTCAGGAAATCCGCGTCGGTCGCCGGATACAACTCCAGCTTCAGTTCGCCGACACGATCCTTCAGCCCGCTGACATTGACCCGGATTGCCGGGCCGTTGCCATTGATGCAGGCAGGGCTGTCCGGACCGAGCACACCGGCCTGGGCCTCGACCGTCAGGGGGATCAGCATCGCACCGCTCAGGGCGATGCCCGCGATAAATTTATGCAACGACATTCTTCGTCCTCAGCAAACCATGCAGGCTGAAGGAAGCGATCAGGGCGATGTGCACGAGCAATACGAGGGCCGCGGTCATCGCCATCAATTCCGAAAGCTCTGCATCCTGCCCGATCAATAGGATCGCGAAATTGGCGAAAAGAAGGTCCTTGTTCGGCACCAATGGGAGGCGCGAGACCAGCAGCCGCGCCGCGCCGAGGATCAGCCACATGCCGATGGAGACGGTAGGCAGCGCGTAATGCCAGGCGAAGGCGAGGAAGATCGATCCCGAGATCAGGCGGATGCAATGGACCATGAAGATCCACCACAGGGTCCCCCGCGGCAGCGAAAAGACCCGCTTCGAGAAGATCAGGAAGGGCAGCGACATCGCGAAGGTGATCGCCGCCGAGGTTTCTACCGTGTGGAGCTGAAGCGGGGTGAGCAGGCCCGCGCCAAGCGGCAGCGCGAGCGCGATCATCGCCAGCGTGACGGCATTGCCGGCGATGGCGGACAGGATGGAAACGTCCTTCACTGCGCCGAACGGTGCCGCCACCATCTGCGCGCGCTGCCGCGCCCAGGCGTAGAAATAGGCTTCGCCCGAATAGCCGAGCACCACGTCGTTCGCGATCCGCTTCTTCAGCAGCGCGGTCAGTCCTGACAGCGGGATGCGCCATAGCCGCCTGAAAATGATATAGTCGCCCACCGGCGGCGCGAGATAGAGCAGCGCGAACGCGACATAGAAGAGCGGATTGTGCGGCACGGCGCGGCTCAGGCCCGCGAGCCCCGATCCGAACAGCTCGCGGCCCAGCCCGGCGATCATCGCGATCGTCACGATCGCCCCGATCACCATCGGCCAACGCCGCTTCAGCGTCTGCACGGGCTCCAGCCCGGCGAGGTCGGGGACCGTCACCAGTGGCGCTTTGGCATTGTCCATCATAGGAATTTTAGATCCCAGTCCGTCCACATTAGACCCGTTTTGTTTTGTTTCCGGTCTCGACCGGGTAGGCGCGCCCTAGTTAAATTGCGTGTCCAGGGCAATTTTCAACCTGCACCAAAATAATGTCCGTATTGTGCTGCGCTGCGAAATTTTCGCCGCAATAAGGGCTTATGGTGTTCTTTCCGATGCTGAAACCCTCGCCCGAAGCGGCCAGCATTCTGGCCTATGCGCAGACGCTGAACGGCGGCGGGGTGGAACGGGTGCTGTTGCGACTCGCCCGCAGCTGGGGCGATCTGGGGCGTCGCGTGACGCTGGTGATCGGCGAGGCAAGCGGGCCCCTCGCGGCGGAACTGCCCGCCAATGTGGATGTCCGGATCCTGGGCGATCCGTCCCATATCGGCCTGCGTGCGGTCGCCGGAATCGCCCGGAGCGTGACGCCCGATCTGATCTTCTGCCCCGGCAATCATTATACCGGCATCGCGCTCCTCCTGCGCGCGCGGCTGGGCCGGCGCTGCCCGCCGATCGTCGCCAAGGTATCGAACCGGCTCGACCGGACCGATCAGGGCGCGCTCGTCTCATTCGGCTATCCCCTTTGGCTGCGCCTCCATCCGCGCTTCATCGACCATGTCGTCGCGATGACGCCGGCGATGCGCGAAGAGGCGATCGCGGCGATGGGGATCGTGCCCGACCGCGTCAGCGTCATCGCCAATCCGCCGGCACCGGGATCGTCCGGGGAGCTACCTTCATGGCTGCCGGCTGGCCGTTTCCTGCTCGGCGTGGGCCGGCTCGCGCCGCAGAAGCGCTGGGACCGGATGATCGCGGCGCTGCCCCGGCTTGCCTCCGACGACGTACATCTGGTGATCCTGGGCGAGGGCGCCGAACGGTCCGCGCTCGAAGCCCAGATCGCCGCGCTCGGGCTGCGGCGCCGCGTTCACCTGCCGGGCTATGTCACCGAGCCACGCTCAGCGCTGGCCCGCGCGGCCGCGGTGGTGCTGACGTCCGATTTCGAGGGCGTGCCGGGCGTGCTGCGCGAGGCGCTGGCCGAGGGCACGCCCGTCATCTCCACTGAATCGAGCGTCGCCGTGCGCGAGATCGTGAGCGACCCGACCCTGGGCAGCGTCGTGCCGCCCGGCGACGACCAGGCGCTCGTCGCGGCGCTGGATCACTGGCTCGCGCCGGGTCGCGCCCGTCCCGCGCCGACGCCCGAACCGGGCGTCGATTCGGGGCAAGCCTATCTCGACCTGTTCGATTCGGTCGTGGCGGACGTCAGGCGGCGGGCCTGACCCTGTCGGGATGCGCGGCCGCGATCTCGGCGATCGCATTGGCCGCTGCGTCCGCCGCCACCAGCCGCGGAAACGCGTCGAGCGTCACCTCCAGGCGGCGCGCATTGAACATCTGCGGCACCAGGCAGACATCGGCGAGATTGGGCGCGTCGCCGCCCAGCAACGGCCCGTCACCCGTCTCGGCGAGTTTCTCCAGGGCCGTGAAACCTTCCACGATCCAGTGGCGATACCAATCGTCCTTCGCCGCCTTGTCGGCACCGAACTGGCTCTCCAGCCGCTTCAGGATGCGCAGATTGTTCACCGGGTGGATGTCCGCCGCGATCACCAGCGCCTGGGCGAGCACGCGCGCGCGGGCAAGGGGATCGTGCGGCACCATCGGCGGATCAGGGTAGAGCGCGTCGAGATAATCGATGATAGCGAGGCTCTGCGTAATCGGCACGCCGTCCACCTCGAGCGTCGGCACGAAACCCTGCGGGTTACGCGCGAGATTCTCCGGCGCGCGGTGCACGCCCTCGAGCAGCGCGATATCCTGGCTCTGATAGGGCACGCGCTTCAGGTTGAGCGCGATGCGCACGCGGTACGCTGCCGAGGAACGCCAATAATCATAGAGCTTGATCATGTGCCGCCCGAATCCTCCGCGATGGCGCGTTCCGAATTGCGCTCGAGCGCGACCTTGATCATCGCGACGATCGGGTCGGCCAGCGCAAGCCCGAGCACGCCGAACAGGGTGCTGGCCAGGATCTGCGACGACAGGGTCAGCGCCGGGGGCAGGTCGACGGTCCGCCGCGCCACCATCGGGATCACGACATAGCCGTCGAAAGTCTGGACGCCGAAATAGACCGCGATCGCCCATAGCCCGGTATCGACCCCGGCGCTGAAGCCGACCGCTACCATCARCACGCCGCTGGTGAAGGCGCCGATATTGGGAATGAAGGCAAGCATGCCGGTCAGGATGCCGAGCAGCAGGGCCATCGGCACGCCGACCGCCCACAGGCACAGCCAGGTCAGCACGCCTTCGAACAACATGCCGGCCAGGCGCCCGGCAAGCAGCCGGCGCATCGTCGCGGCCATGCGCTCGATCGTGATGGCGAATTCGGCGCGCACGTCGGACGGCACCATCCATTGCAGCCCGCGATCATAGATGCGCGGCTCCATCGCCACGAACAGGCCGATCACCACCACCATGAACAGGCTGGTCAGCGCGCCGACCGCGGTGCCGACCCAGGACGTGAGCTTGCCGAACGAGCCCATCGCCTGCTGGGCCAGCCCGTTCAGGTCGGCCCGGCGCGGCATCAATCCGCTGGCCGATGCCCAGTCGATCAGGCGGTTCGCCTGCACCTCCAGGGTCACGCGCAGCTGCTCGGCCTGTGCCGCGACCTGGACGCCGGTCATGTAGAAGACGCCGAGGATGAAGGC
This sequence comes from Sphingomonas sp. P2_B6, assembly GCF_056404755.1. NCBI lineage: Bacteria > Pseudomonadati > Pseudomonadota > Alphaproteobacteria > Sphingomonadales > Sphingomonadaceae > Sphingomonas > Sphingomonas sp. P2_B6. The sequence goes on along the minus strand of NZ_JBFUDK010000003.1, from coordinate 104,652 downwards.
CACGGCGCAGACCATCACGATCATCAGCCGCAGCCCGCGTCCGATCGGCAGGATCCGCCCGAGCAGCCGCACGCCGCCATCCAGCATCGCGGCGAACACCAGGCCCGCGAAGATGATCAGCAAGGGCTGGATCAGCAGCACCACCAGCGCCATCGCCGCGGCGAGGCCCAGCCATACCGTGGCGCGCTTCAGCTCCTTGCGGACAAAGGGATCGCGCAGCTCGTTCGGGCCGGGTTCGGGATCGATCGGGGCTGACGCCTGCTCCATCGTCATTCCTTCGGATTGTCCCGCGCCGCGTGAAGCGAGGTGCCCGCGCGGCCCGGCCGGAAGCTCTGGCCCCAGGTGAAGGGGTTCCAGCTGCCATTGCCGCTCTTCGAGAAGGTGATGAATTCGGCGCGCCCGCCCAGATTCTCCCAGGGCACGTCGCCGCCCAGGCCCATCGCGGCAATGGCGAAGCGGCTGTCGGCGCTATGGTCGCGATTGTCGCCCATCAGGAACACATGGTCCGGGCGGATCGTGATCGGGCCGTAATTGTCGCCGTCGCTCGGGCCGCTCTCGACCGTGTCGTAATGGCGGCCATTGGGCAGGGTCTCGGTGACCAGCGTCAGGCGGCAATATTGCCTGCCGTCCGTGCCGGTTTCGAGCGCGCCGGGATATTGCTCGGGATCGCACACCGTCTTCTTGTCGACCGGGATCAGCGAATCGTGCGGGGTCCCGCGCTTCACCGCCACGCCGTTGATGAACACGGTGCCGTCGATCACCTGCAACCGGTCGCCCGGCAGGCCGATCAGCCGCTTGATATAATCGGTGTTGCGGGTCGGCGGGGTGACGATGACGACGTCGCCGCGCTCGGGCATCTTCCCGAACAGGCGGCCATGGATGAAGGGCAGCTGCACGCCCCAGCTCTCGACTTCCTGGTGCAGCACCAGGCTGCGGAACATCGCCACGGGATTGGGGATGGTCGGCGAGACGAAGGACCAGCCATAGGCATATTTGGTCACGATCAGCTGATCGCCGACCTGAAGCCCGGGCAGCATCGATTCCGACGGGATGTAAAAGGGCTTGGCGATGAAGCTGTGGAAGCCCAGCACCGCCAGGATCAGCCACAATATGCCCTTCACTTCGCCCCACCAGTCAGTGGTCGGGCGCTTCTCCACGGTCTCCGGCGCGGGTGCGGCCTCCTGATCGGGCACTCCCTGCAACGCCAACTCCTCACTCATGTATCGTCCTACTCGGTCCTGATCGCTTCGATCACCACAAAGGCCTGCGCCCAGGGATGGTCGTCCGTCAGCGTCAGATGCACATGGGCGACGTGGCCTGCGGGGGTCAGCGCGTCAAGCCTCGCCCGGGCGCCGCCGGTCAGCGCCAGCGTGGGCGCGCCCGAGGGCGCGTTGATCACGCCGATATCCTTCATGAACACGCCGCGCTTGAAACCGGTGCCCACCGCCTTGGAGAAAGCCTCCTTCGCGGCGAAGCGCTTGGCCAGGGTGCCGGCCTTGGTGAAGGGACGGCGATCGGCCTTGGCACGCTCGATCTCGGTGAAGACGCGCTGCTCGAACCGCGCGCCGAATCGATCGAGCGACGCCTGGATCCGCTCGATATTGCAGAGGTCCGAGCCGAGGCCGATGATCACTTCAATTCCCCCCCCGCTTGCGGGAGGGGTTAGGGGAGGGCATGTCGTCAAGGGGGTCGCCATCGGAACAGGCCCTCCCCCGACCCCTCCCGCAAGCGGGAGGGGAGAAGGTGCGTCGCCCCCTCACCGCGCCGAATCCATCGCGGCGCGCATCGTGCGTACTGCCGCGCCCAGCCCGACGAACATCGCTTCGCCCACCAGGAAATGGCCGATATTCAGCTCGCGCACCTGCCGGATCGCGGCGATCGGGGCGACATTGTCATAGGTCAGGCCGTGCCCGGCATGCACTTCGATGCCGTTCTTCGCGGCGAGCGCGGCCGCGTCGGTAAGCCGGCGCAGCTCCTCCGCCTGCGCCTCGCCCTCCAGCTCGGCATAGCGGCCGGTATGCAGCTCGACCACTGGCGCGCCGAGGCGCAAAGCCGCCTCGATCTGGCGCGCGTCGGGCTCGATGAACAGCGAGACGCGGATCTTCGCCGCGCCCAGTTCGCTGACCAGCGACGCGAGCTGGTTATGCTGCCCCGCCGCGTCCAGCCCGCCCTCGGTGGTGCGCTCCTCGCGCTTCTCGGGAACGATGCAGGCGGCATGCGGGCGGTGGCGCAGCGCGATCGCGAGCATCTCGTCGGTCGCCGCCATTTCGAGGTTGAGGGGGATGGTCAGCTGTTCGGACAGCCGCGCGATATCGTCGTCGGTGATATGACGCCGGTCCTCGCGCAGATGCGCGGTGATGCCGTCGGCGCCGGCTTCCGCCGCGACGATCGCCGCACGGACCGGATCGGGATAGCCCGCGCCGCGTGCGTTGCGGACGGTCGCGACATGGTCGATATTGACGCCGAGCCGCAGGAAATCGCTCATGCCGCTGCCCGGCTGCCTGGCTTGATCGCGGGCAAGGCCGCCAGCTCGGGCGGCAGCGATTCGGCATTATAGGTCGGCACGTCGACCCGAATCAGCGGGAAGAAGGGCACGCCCAGATCGGCGGTCCCGCCCGACCGGTCGACCAGCGCCGCCGCCGCGATCGTCTCGCCCCCGGCGCGCCCGATCGCCGCGATCGCCTCACGGGATGAGAGACCGGTGGTGACGACATCCTCCATCATCAGCACTTTCGCACCCGGCGTCAGGCGGAAACCGCGGCGCAGCTCGAACACGCCCTCGGGGCGTTCGAGGAACATCGCCTCGACCCCCAGCGCCCGCGCCATTTCGTGCCCGGCGATCACCCCGCCCATCGCGGGCGAGACCACCACGTCGATGCGCGAGCGGATCGCGGTGGGGATGCGCGTCGCCAGCTCGGTGGCCAGGCGCGCGCCGCGCGCGGGATCCATCAGCACGCGCGCGCATTGCAGATAACGTGAGGAGCGCAGCCCCGAGGACAGGATGAAATGCCCTTCCAGCAGGGCGTCGGCGGCACGGAACTCGGCCAGGATCTCGTCGTCGGTCATCAACACGGTCTTTCGTGAAAGCGAGCGGTTGATAGGAGCCCCATAAGGGCCGTGCAACGCCCACAACCCATGGTGTGTCAAAAAACGACCCGACACGCTTGAGACACCAGCACCTCCCGCGTATAGGCCCATCGCAACGAGCGTATTCCCGCTCGCGCGCCGTGGATGGAAAGGCGCAATCAGGGGTGACGAGACGCATGCGCAGTAAGGGGTTGAAGTCGATCGTGCTGGCGGCAGGACTCGCGATAGCGGGTATCAGCCACGCCGCGGCACCGGCGCCACAGGCGGCCACGCCTACCACCACGGCGGCTCCGGCGACGACCAGCGCTGCACCGACGACCGCGGCGCCGGCGGCGGCTGTGCCGACCGATCCGATGCTGGCGCTCGACGGCGGTCCGGACGTGAAGCCGAAATTCGGTGTCGGCATGCCGGTCAACGGCCACTGGACGCTGCAGGATCAGGTGACCCCCAATGGCCGCCGCGCCCACTGGTTCCATGACGCCATCCTGTTCCCCGTGATCGTCGTCATCTCGCTGTTCGTGCTGTTCCTGCTGATGTGGGTGATGTTCCGCTATCGCCGCTCCGCGAACCCGGTGCCCTCCAAGACCTCGCACAACACCTTTATCGAGATCATCTGGACCGGCGTCCCCGTCATCATCCTCGCGCTGATCGCCGCGCCCTCGATCGGGCTGCTGGCGGCGCAGTTCAAGCCGGCGCCGGCCAATGCCGTCACGCTCAAGGCGATCGGCAACCAGTGGTACTGGAGCTATCAATATCCGGATCATGGCGGGTTCGAGATCACCGCGAACATGCTGAAGGAGAAGGACCAGGTCCAGCCGGGCGAGCGTTCGCGCACTGACGCCGACGGGCCGAAGCTGCTGGCGACCGACAACCGCGTCGTGCTGCCGATCAACACGCCGATCCGCCTGATCACGACCGCGAACGACGTGATCCATAGCTGGGCGATCCCGGCCTTCTGGATCAAGCTCGACGCCGTCCCCGGCCGCCTGAACGAGACGAGCTTCACCATCGAGAAGGAAGGCGTCTATTTCGGCCAGTGCTCGGAGCTGTGCGGCGCGCGCCATGGCTTCATGCCGATCACCGTCGTGGCGGTGAAGCCCGCGGTGTTCGCTGCCTGGGTGAAGGCGAAGGGCGGCACCATGCCGGCCCCGGGCGGCGCCAAGCCGTCCGACGCCGAACTGGCGCCGCCGGCGGACAACGCCGCCGCCAACACCGCCGGGCCGGTCGAGAATGCGACCGCCGCCGTTCCCGAGACCAATCAGGCTGCCACGGCGAACCCCGCCGGCGCCGGCAACGCTGGACAGTAAGCAATGACCGACACCGCCCTTCACCCGTCCGCGTTCGACGCGCATCATGACGATCATGCGCATCACGATGCGGATCACAAGCCGGCGTTCTTCGCGCGCTGGTTCATGTCGACGAACCACAAGGACATCGGCACCCTTTACCTGATCTTCGCGATCGTCGCGGGCATCGTTGGCGGCGGCATTTCGGGCCTGATGCGCCTCGAACTGGCTGCGCCGGGCATCCAGTATCTCGGCGCCTGGGCCAGCTGGTTCCATGGCAGCCCGCAGAGCCTCGACGAATCGCTCCACTTCTGGAACGTGCTGATCACCGCGCACGGCCTGATCATGGTGTTCTTCATGGTCATGCCCGCCATGATCGGCGGCTTCGGCAACTGGTTCGTGCCGCTGATGATCGGCGCGCCGGACATGGCGTTCCCGCGCATGAACAATATCAGCTTCTGGCTGCTGGTTCCGGCGTTCATCCTGCTCTTCTCCTCGCCCTTCTTTGGCGGGGCGGGCACCGGCTGGACGGTCTATGCGCCGCTTTCCACTTATGGTGAGCCCGGGCCTTCGGTCGACATGGCGATCCTCTCGCTCCATCTCGCGGGCGCCAGCTCGATCCTGGGCGCGATCAACTTCATCACCACCATCTTCAACATGCGCGCGCCGGGCATGACCCTGCACAAGATGCCGCTGTTCGTCTGGTCGGTGCTGGTGACGGCGTTCCTGCTGCTGCTCTCGCTGCCGGTCCTCGCCGCGGCGATCACCATGTTGCTGACCGACCGCAACTTCCACACCACCTTCTTCGATCCGGCCGGCGGCGGCGACCCGATCCTGTACCAGCATCTGTTCTGGTTCTTCGGTCACCCCGAGGTGTACATCATGATCCTGCCGGGCTTCGGCATGATCAGCCACATCATCTCGACCTTCTCGAAGAAGCCGGTGTTCGGCTATCTCGGCATGGCTTATGCCATGGTCGCGATCGGCGTGGTCGGCTTCGTCGTGTGGGCGCACCACATGTTCACCACCGGCCTCAGCGTGAACGTGAAGATGTACTTCACCGCCGCGACGATGGTCATCGCGGTCCCGACCGGCATCAAGATCTTTTCCTGGATCGCGACGATGTGGGGCGGCTCGCTCAGCTTCAAGACGCCGATGGTCTGGGCGATCGGCTTCATCTTCATGTTCACCGTGGGTGGCGTGACCGGCGTCGTGCTCGCCAATGGCGGCGTCGACGACGTGATGCAGGACACCTATTACGTGGTGGCGCACTTCCATTACGTGCTGTCGCTCGGCGCGGTGTTCAGCCTGTTCGCCGGCTTCTACTACTGGTTCCCGAAGATGTCGGGCCGGATGTACAACGAGTTCCTCGGCCAGCTGCACTTCTGGGTGTTCTTTATCGGTGTGAACGTCATGTTCTTCCCGATGCACTTCCTCGGCGTGCAGGGCATGCCGCGGCGTATTCCGGACTACAATCCGGAATATGAGTATTTCAATCACATGGCCTCGATCGGCTATATGATCATGGGGCTGTCGATGCTGGTGTTCTTCGCCAACATCATCTGGTCTCTGTTCGCGGGCAAAAAGGCAGGCGACAATCCCTGGGGCGACGGCGCGACGACGCTCGAATGGACCCTGTCGAGCCCACCGCCCTACCATCAGTTCGAGACGCTGCCGCGGATCGACTGACGCGCGGGGCCGCCTGTGGCGGCACCACCAACCGATAGCGGCGCCGGATTCGACCGGCGCCGCTACGCATTGAAATGACGATGAACACGACGACCGCACAGCCACTCCTGCTTCCCGCCGACTGGCGCGATTTCCTCGCGCTCACGAAGCCGCGGGTGATGACGCTCGTCGTCTTCACTGGCCTGTGCGGGATGCTGGCGGCGCCGGTCGGGATCGATCCGGTGCTCGGGTTCACCGCGATCCTGTGCATCGCGCTCGGCGCGGGTGCGGCGGGCGCGCTCAATCAATGGTATGAGGCCGATATCGACGCGGTGATGAAGCGCACCGCCAGGCGGCCGCTTCCCGCCGGCCGCATGGACCGGCAATCGGCGCTGCATTTCGGCGTAGGGCTGGCGGCCTTCTCGGTGATCCTGATGGGGCTGGCGGTGAACCTGATCGCCGCCGCGATCCTGACCGTATCGATCCTGTTCTACGTCCTGGTCTATACCGTCTGGCTGAAGCGCCGGACGCCGCAGAATATCGTCATCGGCGGTGCCGCGGGCGCCTTTCCGCCGCTGATCGGTTGGGCCGCCGCGACCGGTGACGTCGCGACCCTGCCGGTGCTGCTGTTCACCCTCGTCTTCCTCTGGACCCCGCCGCATTTCTGGGCGCTCGCGCTGTTCATGAAGTCCGATTACGCCGCTGCGGGCGTGCCGATGATGCCCGTCGTGGCGGGCGAGCGCACCACCCGGCTGCAGATCGGGCTCTACACCATCCCGATGGCGGCGGTGGCGATCGCGCCCTGGGCGCTCGGCCTGACCGGGGCGATCTATGGCGGCGTCGCCGTCGTGACCACCCTGGTCTTCGCCGCGCTGGCGCTGCAGGTCAGCCTGCGCACCACCGGCACGGGCGATGCGATGAAGCCGGAAAAGCGGCTGTTCGCCTGGTCGATCCTCTATCTTTTCATTCTTTTCGGCGCGCTGGTCGTCGACAGATGGGTCGGCTGATGCAGAATGACGACGATCAGATCCGCGCCCGCCAGCGTTCGCGCGCGGTCGTCATGGCCCTGTTGCTCGGCGCCTTCGTCATCCTGGTGTTCGCCATCAGCATCGTGAAGATCAAGGCGGGGGTCGCGCATTGACCCGTACGCTGCGCACCGCGATCCTCGCCGGCATCGGCGTCTGCTGCATGACCGGGCTCGGCTATGCCAGCGTGCCGCTGTACCGCATGTTCTGCGAGGCGACCGGGCTCAACGGCACCACGCAGCGCGGGCTGGTCGCGCCGGGCGCGGTCGGCGACGCGCAGGTGCGCATCGATTTCGACACGAACGTGTCGCCCAAGCTGCCCTGGACGTTCAAGCCCGAAGTGCCGTCGGAGACGATCGCCATCGGCGCGCGCGACATGGCGTTCTTCACCGCGACCAACAGGAGCGACAAGCCCGTCACCGGCACCGCGACGTTCAACGTCACGCCGGCCCAGGCAGGCAAATATTTCACCAAGATCCAGTGCTTCTGCTTCACCCAGCAGACGCTGAAGCCGGGTGAGACCGCGCGCATGCCGGTCATCTTCTTCGTCGACCCGAAGATCCTCGCCGATCCGGACGCGGCCGACGTGAAGAATATCACCCTCAGCTACACTTTTTACCCTGTGGATTCCGCGAAAGCCGCAAGCTAGAGCGTTGTCGACAGCCTAATAACGGGGACCGAAGAATGGCCGGCGCCAAGAACCACGACTACCATATCCTGCCACCCGATATCTGGCCGTTCGTCGGCGCCTTCTCGGCGCTCACCATGGCGATCGGCGGCATCATGTGGATGCACTCCGCGGCCGTGTTCGGCATCGGCGGCGGTGTCGTCTTCTTCATCGGCGTCGCGGCGGTGCTGCTCACCATGTTCTCCTGGTGGGGCAATGTGATCAAGGAAGCGCATGCCGGCGATCATACGCCGGTGGTGCAGCTCCACCTGCGCTACGGCATGATCCTGTTCATCGCCTCGGAAGTGATGTTCTTCGTCGGCTGGTTCTGGGCGTTCTTCGATTTCTCGCTGTTCCCCGCACCGGTGCAGCTCGCCGACGGCACCGTCAGCCTGATCGCCGATGCCGCGCGCGGCACCTGGCCGCCCAAGGGCCTCGAGGTGATCGACGCCTTCAAGTTCCCGCTGCTCAACACCATCATCCTGCTCACCTCGGGCACGACGGTCACCTGGGCGCACCACGCGCTGATCCACAATCAGCGTGGCGGCGAAAAGACCGGCCTGTGGGGCCTGCTCGGCGTGGGCAACCGCGACGGCGTGCTCAAGGGCCTGTGGCTGACCATCGTGCTCGGCCTGCTCTTCTCGTCGATCCAGGCCTATGAATATGCCGAGGCGCCCTTCCCCTTCCAGGGGATCAACTATGGCGCGTCCTTCTTCATGGCGACCGGCTTTCACGGCTTCCATGTCATCATCGGCACGATCTTCCTGATCGTCTGCCTGATTCGCGCCTATAAGGGCGACTTCACCCCGCGCCAGCATTTCGGCTTCGAAGCCGCCGCCTGGTACTGGCATTTCGTCGACGTGGTGTGGCTGTTCCTGTTCGTCTCGATCTATGTCTGGGGCGGCTGGGGCGCACCGGTCCACGGCGGCTAAGGCCGGCGTGACGTCGCGCTGGCATCTTGCCCAGGTCAATATCGGCCGGCTCGTCGCGCCGGCCGATGACCCTCAGGTCGCCGGCTTCTTCGAGCAACTGGACCGGATCAACGCGCTGGCCGAGGCGAGCGCGGGATTCGTCTGGCGGCTGAAGGGCGAGGGCAACAGCGCCACCGATCTTCAGCCGACCCCCGATCCCAGGCTGATCGTCAACATGTCGGTCTGGGCGGATGCCGAATCGCTGTTCGACTATGTCTATCGCAGCGCCCACACGCCGGTGATGGCGCAGCGCAGGGCCTGGTTCGACCGGTTCGACGGGGCCTATCAGGCGCTGTGGTGGATTCCCGCGGGCTCGACCCCCACCGTCGACGAAGCCTTCGCCCGGCTCTGGCTGCTCGACCGCTTCGGCCCGAGCGAGCGGGCCTTTACCTTCAAGCTGCGCCATCCCGCGCCCGATGCGCCGGGCATGCCCGTCGACATGCGGCCCGATCCATGGTGCATCGGTCACGCCTGAGCCTGTCTCCTCGCCGCGCCCCGCGCCCGCTGATGTGGCGATCAAGGGCCTGTGTCCCCAGTGCGGCAGCCGGACCTTGTTTGCCGGCATGACGAAATTCGCGGATCGCTGCACCGTTTGCGGACTCGATTTCACCCGGTTCAATGTCGGCGATGGGCCGGCCGCCTTCCTCACCCTGATCGTTGGCGGGCTGCTCGTCGGCGTGGCGGTGACCCTGCAGCTGACGGTCGAGCCGCCGCTCTGGCTGCTGGCGCTGATCCTCATCCCGCTGGCGGCGGTCGCCGTGACGGGATCGCTGCGTATCGCCAAGGGCGCGCTGCTCGCCTTCGAATATCGCAACTCGGCGCACGAAGGCCGGATCTCCGACTCGTGAAGCCGCGCTTCCCCATCGTCGCGACCATCCTGGTCGGCCTCGCCATCGCGGCGATGATCGCGCTTGGCGTGTGGCAGCTTGAGCGTAAGGGGCAGAAGGAAGCGCTGCTCGTGCGCCTTGCCGCCAATCGCGCGCTGCCGCCGATCGCCTTTCCGCGTATTCCGGTCGACGATACCCTGCTGTTCCGCCGCGCCAGCGCCTTCTGCCTCCAGGCGGTCAGCTTCAAGGTCGAGGGCGGGCGCAACGCCGCGGGCCGGACCGGCTGGCGCCAGATCGCCCAGTGCCGCACCGGCGCCGAAGGCCCCGGCCTCACCGTGCTGATGGGCGTGGCCAAGGCACCCGACGCCAAGCCGGCCTGGGGCGGCGGCGAAGTGACCGGCTATATCAGCCATGCCCCCGATCACCGGCCGATGATCGCCACCTGGTTCTCGCGCCAGCCCAAGACCCTGATGCTCGTCGCCGACCCGCCGGTGGCCGGGCTTGACGCCAATCCGCAGCCCGATCTTGCCTCGGTCCCCAACAACCATCTCGCTTATGCGGTGCAATGGTTCCTGTTCGCGCTCGTTGCCGGAGTGATCTATACGATAGCGCTGCGTCGCCACCTGAAAGCTTGACGCGCTTGTGACTTTGCCGCGCCGCGGTTAGGCGCAACGGCCATGCGCTATATCAGCACCCGTGGGGCGGCACCCGTCCTGGACTTCGAACAGGTCACGCTCGCCGGCCTTGCCAGCGATGGCGGCCTTTACGTGCCCGAGACCTGGCCGAGCCTGACCGCCGACGAGATCGCCGGTCTGCGCGGCCTGTCCTATGTCGACACCGCCGTCGCGGTGATGGCACCCTTTGTCGAGGGCACGCTTTCCCGCGAGGAACTGCGTGATCTGTGCGCTCAGGCCTATGGCCGGTTCTCGCACAACGCCGTCACGCCGCTCGTCCAGCTCGACCACCGGCACTGGCTGCTCGAGCTGTTTCATGGCCCGACCCTCGCCTTCAAGGATGTCGCGCTGCAGCTGCTCGGCCTGTTGTTCGAGCGGTTCCTGGCTGGCTCCGACAAGCATGTCACGATCGTCGGCGCGACCTCGGGCGATACCGGCTCGGCCGCGATCGACGCGCTGGCCGGTCGCACCGGCGTCGACGTGTTCATGCTTCACCCGAACGGCCGGGTGTCGGACGTGCAGCGCCGCCAGATGACCACGGTGCTCGCGCCCAATATCCACAATATCGCGATCGACGGCAGCTTCGACGACGCCCAGGCGCTGGTGAAGGCGATGTTCAACGATCCCGGCTTTTCCGGGAAATTCCAGCTTTCGGCGGTCAATTCGATCAACTGGGCCCGGCTGATGGCGCAGGTGGTCTATTATTTCTACGCCGCCGTCCGCCTCGGCGCGCCCGACCGTCCCGTCGCCTTCTCAATCCCGACCGGCAATTTCGGCGACGTCTTCGCCGGCTATGTCGCGGCGAGGATGGGCCTGCCGGTGGCGAAGCTGGTCGTCGCGACCAACGTCAACGACATCCTCCACCGCGCGCTCGCGCACGGCGATTATTCGCAAGGCACGGTGGTGCCGACGCCCAGCCCGTCGATGGACATCCAGGTCTCGAGCAATTTCGAACGGCTGTTGTTCGATCTCGGCGGCCGCGACGGCAACGCGACTCGCGAACAGATGCGCGGTTTCGAGGCAAGCAAGGCGATGCGCCTGACCAACGCCCAGCGCGAAGGCGCCGCCGGCCTGTTCGTCAGCGACCGCATCGATCTCGACGACATGGCGCTGGCGATGCGCTGGGCCTGTGACGGCTCCGGCCAGGTGATCGATCCGCACACCGCGATCGGCCTCGCCGCCGCGCGCCGCGCCGATCTTGCCGCCGACATACCGGTGGTCACCCTGGCGACCGCGCATCCGGCGAAATTCCGCGAACCGGTCGAGCGCGCGACTGGCGTGCGCCCGTCGCTCCCGGCCCGGATCGGCGACCTGTTCGACCGGCAGGAGCGCTATGCGACCTTGCCCGGCACGTTCGAGGCGGTCACCGGCTATATCGCCGAACGGGCGGTGGCGAAGGCGTGATGATGTTCTCCCCGTTCGTTTCGAGCGAAGTCGAGAAACAGGTACCAGGCGCAGGTTTCTCGACTTCGGCCCGAAGGGCCGAAGCCTGTCCTGAGCGCCTGCCTACGCGGGCAGTCGAAGGGCTCGAAACGAACGGAGAAGGGGTGTGAACCTCGTAACACTCATCGGCGAGCCCTGGGCTGACTATGGGCTGATCGACTCCGGCCATGGCCGCAAGCTCGAACGCTATGGCCGCTTCCGGTTCATCCGCCCCGAGGGCCAGGCGCTCTGGGCTCCGGCGCGCGACGACTGGCGCGCCCAGGCGGAGTTCGTGCCCGGATCGGACGAGGAAGGCGGCGGCCGCTGGGAATTCGCCGAACCGGTCCCCCGCGATGGCTGGCCGCTCAAATGGGATCAGGTCAGCTTCCAGGCGCAGACCACGCCGTTCCGCCATCTCGGCTTCTTCCCGGACATGGCGCCGGTATGGAGCTGGATGCGCGAGCAGGTCGCCGGGATGGAAGCGCCCGAATGCCTCAACCTGTTCGGCTATACCGGCGTCGGTACGCTCGCCATGGCCGCCAAGGGCGCGAAGATGGTCCATGTCGACGCCTCGAAGAAATCGGTCGAGGCGGCCCGCGCCAATGCGGTGCTCTCCGGCATGGCCGACAAGCCGATCCGCTGGATGACCGACGACGCGACCAAGTTCGTCGCCCGCGAAGTCCGTCGCGGCCGGCGCTATGACGGCATCCTGCTCGATCCCCCCAAATTCGGCCGCGGGCCGGAGGGCGAAGTGTGGAAGCTGGAGGAAGGCCTGCCCGGCCTGATCGCCGATTGCCGCAAGCTCCTCGACGGCGAATCGCGCTTCCTGTTCCTTACCGTCTATGCGGTGCGCATGTCGGCGCTGGCGATCGGCGAGCTGCTCAATCAGGCGCTGGGCGATCTCGGCGGCAGGGTGGAAGCCGGAGAACTGGCGGTACGCGAAGAAGCGCGCGGGCTGCTGCTACCAACGGCGATCTGGGCGCGGTGGTCGCGATAAATTCCTCGGGACGATCCCAACTTCCCGTTCGTTTMGAGCGAAGTCGAGAAACAGGCACCAAGAGCAGGTTTCTCGACTTCGCTCGAAACGAACGGGGGAAAGACGCTTCCTGCCCGAAGTAATCTCACTCCATCCCCGCCCGCATTGCTGCCCCCGCCACGAACGGCGCCCCGGCCACCAGCATCAGACTCACCGCCGCCAGCAGCTTCACCGCCCCTATCCCGCCATCGATCGATCCGGCCCCGAAGATCAGCAGCGGCACCGCCAGCGGCAGCATCACCAGCCCGGCCACCGCTCCGGCCCCTCTTAATCCCGACACCAAAGCCGATGTCGCGACCGCCAACGCCGCCAGCCCCGGCGTCCCGATCAGCAACCCCAGTTCCACCCGCAACACGGTCTCGCCCGACAGGTCCAGCAGCCCCGCCGCGATCACCGCCGCCAGCATCAATGGCGGCCCGAAGGCGAGCCAATGCCCCAGGATCTTCGCCGCCGCGACGCTCGCCATGCTCAGCCCGCGCACCGCGAACTGATCGAGCACGCCGCTTTCCGCATCGGGCCCGATCAGCCGTTCGACCGGCATCAGCGCCGCCAGCAATGCGGCGGCCCAGATCACTCCGCCGCCGACCCGCGCCAGCAACGCCGCATCGGGCCCGATCGCAAAGGGAAACAGGATCGCGACGAGCAGGAAGAAAGCGAGCGTGTAGGTCACGCTCCCCCCGGCCCAGGCCCGGGCGAGGTCGCGCGCGACCAGGGTCAGGAAGGGTCTCATGCAGCCCCCAGCACGATCGGCATCGCGCCCGGCACCTCGATCGGCAGATGCGTCGCGACCAGCGCGGTCCCGCCGCGCGCACGATGCGCGGCGATCAAAGTCTCCAGTACCCGCACGCTCGCATCATCCAGCCCATTGGCCGGCTCGTCGAGCAGCCAGAGCGCAGCGCCGCTCGCCACCACCCGCGCCAGCGCGGCACGGCGTCGCTGCCCGGTCGAGAGCAGCCGCACCGGCACCTCGGCGAGCGCGCTCAGCCGGGTCGCCTCCAGCGCAGCCCCGACGCGCGCGCCCGGATCGCCGTCATCGTCGTCCAGCGCCGCCCAGAAGCGCAGCGCGCTGCCCAGTCGCCGCTCCCCGTCGAGCGCGGCAGCCTCGGCCATCAATGCCCGCGCGGGCGGTCCCTCGACCGCACCCGTCGCCGGCTTGAGCAACCCCGCCGCGATCCGGATCAGGCTCGATTTGCCGACCCCGTTCGGCCCGGTCACCAATGCCGCGCCGCCCGCCGGAATCGCGAAGGACAGGTTCTCGAACAGCACCCGCCCACCACGCGCGCAGGTCACCTCGCGGAACGCCAGCGTCACGCGTCCCCCACCATATCCTCCAGCGCATGCATGTCGTCGTCGGACAGGCCGAAATGATGCCCCACTTCATGGATCATCACATGCGCGACCAGCTCGTCCAGTCCGACGCCGGTCTCGATCCATTCCTCCAGGATCGCGCGGCGATAGAGATGGATGCGGTCGGGCAGCGACCCCGATTCCATCGAGGATTTCTCACCCACCGGCCGGCCGTGATACAGCCCGGTCAGGTCGAGCGGATGCTCGATGCCCAGCGCGTCGAGCGTTTCCTCGTCGGCAAATTCCTCGACGATCAGCACGACATCGCCCAGATGCGCGCGGAATTCGGCGGGCAGGGCGTTGAGCGCCTTCAGCGCGATCGCGCGGATCGCATCGGCATCGGGCGCGCTGCGCGGTTGAACGGATGCTGCCATGGGCTATGCCTTAAGGCCAAGGCGCGGGGTGCGCCAGCAGGAGGAAATGGTGCCAATCGAGCAACTGACCGAGGAAGAACGCACGGACGCGCTGGACGAGCTCGACGAATGGGATTTCGACGAAGCCCGCGACGCGATCACCCGCACCTTCACCTTCGCCGATTTCAGCGAGGCCTTCGCCTTCATGACCCGCGTCGCGCTGCTCGCGGAAAAGGCGGACCATCATCCCGAATGGTCGAACATATGGAACCGGGTCGAGATCCTGCTGACCACCCACGACGCAGGCGGCCTCTCCCAGCGCGATGTCGACATGGCCGAGGCGATCGATTTGCTGATGGGCTGAGACCCGTCCCCTTCGAGCAGGCCAAGCACCGATAGTGCGGCGCACCGGATGACAAGGTCGAAGAAGGAATGCGCGCGGAGGCGCATCCGTGATAGCGCTGCCTTAGGGGAGGGGCTCGCCTTCAGGCGTTTTTCCCCGAAACCCCCCGCCGCATCATCTTGCGCAGCGCGCCGGGTGCCCAGCGGGCCGCGAACGCCATGCGCCGCGCGGTCTTGCCCACATAGCTATGCAGCCGGTCGCCATGCACGGCGTCCCACGCCGCCTGGGCGACCGCGCTCACCGGCGTCAGCTCGAGCCCAGCCGCGGTCACCGTTTCGCGGATCGACCGGTTCGATCCCCCCGCGGGCGAATTGAGCAGCGGTGTCTCGATGAAGCTCGGCACCAGGTCGCGCACCTTGATGCCGGCGCCATGCCATTCGCCGTCCAGCGCTTCGGTCATCGCGCGCACGCCGAACTTGGTCATCGAATAGGGCACCAGCCCGGACGAGCCGTAGATCGCCGAGGCGGAGGCGGTGTTGAGCAGGCACGATCCCGGTGTCCGCGCGAGATAGGCATAGCCGATCCGCGCCCCGTTGAGCACGCCGGTCAGGTTGATCGCGACGGTCCGGTCGATATCCTCGAAGCTCATCTCGGCGAGCGGTCCGCCCGTCCCGATCCCGGCATTGTTGAACAAGACGTCGAGCGTGCCGCCGGCGGGCGCGGTGAAGGCGTCGAGACTCGCTACCCAGGCATCGCGGTCGCGCACGTCCATCTGATAGGTCTCGGCCATGCCGGCGGGCAGCATCGCCGCGGTCTCGGCAAGGCCCTTCGCATTGACATCGGCCAGCCCGACGCGCCAGCCCTGCGCCGCGAACAGCTTCGCCGTCGCCTGGCCGATGCCCGATCCGCCGCCCGTGATGAAGATCGATTTCTGCGCCGCGTCCGCCATGCTGCCCCTCCCGTCGCCGTTTGACGTTCGCGGCATCCTCCCGCACAAACTGCGCCGATGCCAGAACAATCGCCCGGTCCCTCGGTCGCCTTTGACGGCGTCACCAAATCCTATGGCGACACGGTCGCGCTCGCCGGCGTCTCGCTGGAGATCGCGGGCGGCAGCTTCGTCGCGCTGGTCGGCGCGTCGGGCTCGGGCAAGTCGACCCTGCTCAAGATGGTCAACCGCCTGATCGAGCCCAGCACCGGCCGGATCGCGATCGCCGGCGAGGAGGTGACCAACGCCGAGCCGTACGCGCTGCGCCGCCGGATCGGTTATGTCTTCCAGAATATCGGCCTGTTCCCGCATATGAATGTCGCCGAGAACATCGGTATCGGCCTGCGCCTCGCGGGCGAGAAGGATCGCGCCGGCCGCATCGCCGATCTGCTCGATCTGGTCGATCTGCCGCGCGATTTCGGCACGCGCATGCCCGACGCGCTGTCGGGCGGGCAGCGCCAGCGCGTCGGCGTCGCCCGCGCGCTCGCCACCGCGCCGGGCCTGATGCTGATGGACGAACCGTTCGGCGCGCTCGATCCGGTCACCCGCGACCAGCTCGGCGCCGCGATCCGCGCGCTGCACGACCGGCTCGGCCTCACCACCATCATGGTCACGCACGACATGGCCGAGGCGCTGCTGCTCGCTGACCGCGTGCTGGTGATGGCCGCCGGAAGAATCGTCGCCGACGCCACGCCCAGGGCGTTGCTCGCGGGCGAGGGCGGGGCGGAGGCCGATGCCCTGGTTGCCGTCCCGCGCGAACAGGCCCGTCGCCTTCACGCACTGGAGGGCGGCGCATGAGCCCTTTTCTCGAAGCGCTCTCCCGCGTGCCCGATCTGCTCGCGGCGCATCTGCTGCTCGCTGCTTCGGCGTTGGCGCTCGGCCTGGTCATCAGCCTGCCGCTCGCCATCTGGTCCGCCCGTCACCCCACCGTCGCGCGCGTCGCGCTCGGCTTCGCCAGCCTAGTCCAGACCATTCCGTCGCTGGCGCTGCTCGCGCTCTTCTATCCGCTGCTGCTGTCGCTCTCGACTCTGGTCGGCGGCGGCATTCCCGCGCTCGGCTTCCTGCCCTCATTGCTCGCGCTGACGCTCTACGCGCTGCTCCCGATCCTGCGGAACGGCGTCACCGGCCTCAACGGCATCGACCCGGCGGTGATCGAGGCGGCGGACGGCGTCGGCATGACGGCCTGGCAGAAACTCCGCCTGGTCGAGGCACCCTTGGTCGCGCCGATACTGATGGCCGGCATCCGCACCGCCGCGGTCTGGACGATCGGCGCCGCGACGCTTTCCACCACCGTCGGCCAGCCGAGCCTCGGCGACATGATTTTCGCCGGCCTCCAGACGCAGAACTGGGCGCTGGTGCTTGCCGGCTGCCTCACCGCGGCGGCGCTGGCGCTGGCGGTCGACGCCTTGCTCGGCGTGATCGAACACGGCATCGCCGCGCGCCGCCCGCTACGGGTATGGATCGCCACGGCCATCCTCGCGGTCGGCGTGCTCGCGGCGCTTGCGCCGCTCTGGCCGAAGGGCGGGCAGACTGTCGTGGTCGGGGCCAAGGGTTTCTCCGAGCAATATATCCTCGCCCGCGTCATCGGCCATCGGCTGGAGAAAGCGGGCTACCGGGTCGAGTATCGCGAAGGGCTCGGTTCAGTCGTCGCCTTCTCGGCGGTCGCGGGCGGCGATATCGACATCTATGTCGATTATTCCGGCACGATCTGGACCAACGGCATGAAACGCACCGACGTGCCGCCGCGCGCCGCGATCGTGAAGGGCGTGGCAGACTGGGCGCGAACGAATCACGGCGTGCCTCTGCTCGGCACGCTCGGTTTCGAGAACAGCTATGCCTTCGCCATGCGCGGCGACGATGCGGCGCGGCGCGGCATCCACAGCATCACCGATCTGGCCCCGCTCGCGCCGCAACTGCGCCTCGCCACCGATATCGAGTTCCTCGAACGCCCCGAATGGGCCGCGGTGAAACGCGCCTATGGCCTGCGCTTCAGGGAGGCGCATCCCTATCAGCCGACCTTCATGTTCCGTGCGCTGACCAGCGGCACGGCGGACGTGATTCCTGCCTTTTCCTCGGACGGCCGCATCGCGGCGGACAAGCTCGCCGTGCTGACCGATCCGAAGGGGGCGATCCCGGGCTATGACGCGATCCTGCTGGTCTCGCCGAAGCGCGCAAGGGACCGCGCCTTTGTCGATGCCGTGACGCCGCTGATCGGGCACGTGCCCGTAGAGGCGATGCGTGAGGCGAATTACATGGTCGACCGCGACGACGATAAGGCCTCGCCCGAAGAAGCGGCGCGCTGGCTGGAGAAGAAGCTGGGCCTCTAATTTTTTCTTCCCCGGCGGAGGCCGGGGCCCAGTTGAGAAAGCTTTAATGGTCGATCGAGAGGTTCGCCCAACTGGACCCCGGCCTCCGCCGGGGAGGGGCAAGGTTCGAACAGCTCAGCCCCGAACCGCCGTCACGAAATAATCCAGCTTCATATCGTCCGACACGACGAACCCCTTCGCCACCGAAAAACTCAGCCCGCGCGTCTCGACCAGCTTCAGCCCCGCCGCTTCGACCAGCGCCACCAGTTCGTCAGGCGTCAGGAACTTCCCCCAGTCATGCGTGCCCCTGGGAATCTGCCCCGTGCCCTCGCCGATCGTGATCAACGCCAGCCGTGACAATGCCGTGCGGTTGGGTGTCGACAGCACCATCAGTCCCTCGTCCGCCAGCGCCCCCGCCAGCCCGGCGATGAACGCGCCCGGGTCGGTGACATGCTCGATCACTTCCATGCTCGTCACCAGGTCGAAGCGCGCGGCGCCCAGCCCTTCGATCCCGCCGGTGCGGTAATCGATCGTCAGCCCGGACAGCTGCGCATGGGCATGGGCAGCCGCGATATTCTCCGCCGCCGCGTCGATCCCGGTCACCGCCGCGCCCAGCCGTGCCAGCGGCTCGCACAACAGCCCGGCGCCGCACCCGACATCCAGCGCGGTCTTGCCGGCCAGCGGGGTGAAGCTCGTCTCGTCCAGCCCCCAATGCTGGTCGATCCGCTCGCGCAAATAGCCCAGCCGCACCGGGTTCAGCCGGTGGAGCATCGCCGACGATCCCTTCGGGTTCCACCACTCCGCCGCCATCGCGCCGAAATGCGCGGCTTCGTCGGGATCGATCGTCGTTACGGGGTCGCTTGCCATCACCATGCGGCCTTCCTATCAGGGCGCCCCGCTCACCCCAAGGAATTCTGCACCTCCATGGCCCGTATCGTGATGAAGTTCGGCGGCACCTCCATGGCCGGGATCGAGCGGATCCGGAGCGTCGCCGCGCGCGTCAAACGCGAGGTGGAGGCAGGCAACCAAGTCGCGGTGGTGGTGTCGGCCATGGCCGGCGAGACCGATCGGCTGGTCAATTTCTGCCGCGAGGCCTCGTCGCTCTACGATCCGCACGAATATGACGTGGTCGTCTCGGCCGGCGAGCAGATCACCAGCGGGCTGCTGGCGGTCGCATTGCAGGCGATCGGCGTGCCCGCGCGCAGCTGGCTCGGCTGGCAGCTCCCGATCCGCACCTCGGACGGCCATGGCTCGGCGCGCATTGCCGATATCGACACCACCGCGCTCAACGTCTCGCTGGCCAAGGGCGAGGTCGCGGTGATCCCCGGCTTCCAGGGCGTCGCCTCGGGCGAGCGCGTGACCACGCTCGGCCGCGGCGGCTCGGATACCTCGGCGGTCGCGATGGCGGCGGCGATGAAGGCCGATCGCTGCGACATCTATACCGACGTCGACGGCGTCTACACGACCGACCCCCGCATCGTGCCGCGCGCGCGCAAACTGAAGCGGGTCACCTATGAGGAAATGCTCGAGCTTGCCAGCGTCGGGGCCAAGGTGCTCCAGACACGCTCGGTGGGTCTTGCGATGAAGGAACAGGTCCGCGTCCAGGTGCTCTCGTCCTTCACGGGCGAGGACGCACCGATGGCGGACACATTGCCCGGTACGATGATCGTGGGCGAAGAGGAGATCGACGATATGGAACGCCAGCTCATCACGGGCATCGCACACGACAAGAACGAAGCGAAGATCACCCTTACGGCGGTGCCGGACCGTCCCGGCGCGGTCGCCTCGATCTTCACGCCGCTCGCCGACGCCAACATCAATGTCGACATGATCGTGCAGAACGTCGCGCATTCGACCGGCTCGACCGACGTGACCTTCACCGTGCCCGGCGCCGATCTCCCGCGCAGCCT
Organism: Sphingomonas sp. P2_B6; assembly: GCF_056404755.1. NCBI lineage: Bacteria > Pseudomonadati > Pseudomonadota > Alphaproteobacteria > Sphingomonadales > Sphingomonadaceae > Sphingomonas > Sphingomonas sp. P2_B6. Next base: position 84,745 of record NZ_JBFUDK010000003.1, on the reverse strand, counting down.
CGAAGTGCTCGGCAATGCCCAGGGCGATATCGGCTATGCCACCCTCGTCCACGACACCCGCGTCGCCAAGATATCGGTGGTCGGCGTCGGCATGCGCAGCCATGCCGGCGTCGCTGCGACGATGTTCAAGACGCTGGGCGAGCGCGGCATCAACATCCAGGCGATCACCACCTCCGAGATCAAGGTCTCGGTGCTGATCGAAGAGGATTATACCGAGCTGGCGGTGCGTGTGCTGCACACGGCTTACGGGCTGGATGCCGAGGACGCGGCCTGACTAAATCCCCCTCCCGCTTGCGGGAGGGGCTAGGGGAGGGCATGTGCGCCACATGACCGATACCATCGCACATGCTGACACGCCCTCCCCCAACCCCTCCCACTCCGTGGGAGGGGAGAGATTGACTCGCCGCATGGCGCGTGGCGCCGCCTTCCTCGGCTCCGAAACCGCCATCCTGTGCGGCGCCATGTCCTGGGTGTCGGAGCGCAACCTCGTCTCCGCCATCTCCAACGCCGGCGGTTTCGGCCTGATCGCCTGCGGCGCGATGACGCCCGAGCTGCTCGACGCGGAGATCGCCGGCACCAAGGCACTCACCGACAAGCCGTTCGGCGTGAACCTCATCACCATGCACCCGATGCTGTTCGACCTGATCGAGGTCTGCAACAAGCACGATGTCGGCCATGTCGTGCTCGCGGGCGGCCTGCCGCCGACCGGCTCGATCGATGCGATCAAGGCGAATGGCGCCAAGCTGATCTGCTTCGCCCCCGCGCTCTCGCTCGCCAAGAAGTTGATCCGCTCGGGCGTCGACGCGCTCGTCGTCGAGGGCATGGAGGCCGGCGGCCATATCGGCCCGGTGTCGACCAGCGTGCTCGCGCAGGAAATCCTGCCCGAAGTGTCCGAGCAGGTGCCGGTGTTCGTCGCCGGCGGTATCGGCCGGGGCGAGGCGATCGCGGGCTATCTCGACATGGGCGCGGCGGGCGTCCAGCTCGGCACGCGCTTCGTCTGCGCGACCGAATCGATCGCGCACCCCAATTTCAAAAAGGCGTTCCTGCGCGCGTCGGCCCGCGATGCGGTGGCGAGCGTACAGATCGATCCGCGCCTGCCGGTCATCCCGGTGCGCGCGCTGAAGAATGCCGGGGGCGAGCTGTTCACCGCCAAGCAGCGCGAAGTTGCGCAGCTGCTCGACGAGGGCAAGGTCGAGATGGCCGAGGCCCAGCTCCAGATCGAGCATTATTGGGCCGGCGCACTGCGCCGCGCGGTGATCGACGGCGATGTCGAGCATGGCAGCCTGATGGCCGGCCAGTCGGTCGGCATGGTGACGAAGGAAGAGCCGGTCGCCGAGATCATCGCGTCGCTGATGGCCGAGGCAGCACATGCGCTGGAGAAGCGCGCGGCCTGATGGTGCGCGGGCGCATCGATTCAACACTGCTGCGATAGAGTGCAGCTTGGGGCGGCCGGCACGACATGCGTGTGCCGTGCCGCTCTTTCTTATTGTTGGACTGAATTGGGGTGGCGTTTAGCGCCCGGAACAGCGGAAAATACTGTCGTTTTCCGCTGTTCCGGCGACGATTTACCGCTGTTATGCATAACAGCGGTAAATCGCCACAAACCATTGATCGAAAGGGAGAATTCTTCCCGGAAAATCCAACATAACAGCGGAAAGAAAAAACGGGACCGCAATAACAGCGGAAAACCCGAGTCGCTGTTGGAAGATTTCTATTCCTTGATCGGCGATCCGATCGACCAGAGATGGCCGAACGGATCGGTCAGCTGGCCGTAACGGTCGCCCCAGAACTGGTTGTCGACTGGCATGGTGACGGTGGCGCCGGCGGCGACCGCGCGCTCGGCCCAGGCATCGGCATCGTCGACCTGCAGATGAAGCCCCACACCCTTGGGCTCGGGCTCGTCATAGCCGCGCCATTCGGGGAATTCGTCGGACAGCATGATCCAGCCGCCATTGATCTTCAATCCGGCCTGGAGCAGCCGCTCGCCGTCCTCGGCCAGGTTCTTCTCGGTCACTTCGGCGCCGAACGCGCGGGTGTAGAAATCCAGCGCTTCCTGCCCGCGCTTGCCGCGGATCGTCAGGAACGGGGTGACGCCATTGGTGGGCCGGTCGACCATCTTCTCTCTCCTGGGGTGATTCGGATGCCCGAGGCTACCCCGGCGAGATGCCTGCCGTCAGCCGAGAAAATAGACCGAAACCGCCGCGATCCCGCCGACGATCATTGCGACGATGATCGAGAGAATACCGCCAACGACGGAGCCGGAGCGGCGGCGGGCAAAGGCGCTGCGCTGTCCCGGCTTGCCCAGCTTCAGCTCGATGAAACCGGCCGCGCCGCCGCCGATCACGGTGCAGACCAGGGTCACCAGCGCGCCGAGCGGGGTCTGGAGCGCGATCGCGACTGGCAGGATTATCCCCATCGGCGCCGCCATGGCGAAGGCGGCCATCAGCTTGACCCGGTCAATCGCTGCCTTGGTCACCGGCGCGACCGCGATCAGGTCGGGCGCGTCCTCGGCCGAGACGGTCAGCCAGGCGAAGCTGCCGACCAGCTGGCCGGCAAGCAGCACGCTGGCAAAGGCCAGGCCCGGCGCCATCGGCACATGATTGCCCCTTCCGAACGCGATGAACACGATCGGCGCCAGATAGATCAGCCGCAGCAGGATCTGGAAGGCGAGCGCGGGGTCGCGGGCGAGCAGCCGCCACTCCTTGGCGAAGACCGACCGGAACAGGCTGGCATGGAACAGCCGGCCGGTCGCGCGTCCGGTCGGCTTCGCCCGCGAGAGGCGCGTGGCGCCGTCCTGATAGCCGCTCAGGAACATCCGCTGGAGCGTCACCCCGGCCAGCGCGAACAGCAGCACGCCGATACCGAGCAGCACGAGGATCGCGACCGGATCGCCGAATGCGGCATGGCCGGGCAGGCCGGACAAGCCGCTATTGCCCACCCCGTCCTCGGTGAAGCGATCGAACAGGATCGACACGCTCGACTGGCGCTTGTCGCCATGGCTGGCGAGCTGGGAGATGATGAAGAAGGCGCCGCCGAGCAGCGCCGCGGCGATCTGGCCGACGGTGCGCGCCGCGCGCGGCCCCGCCAGCTTCGCCAGGCCGAGCGTGATGCCCAGCCCGATCGCCGCCGCCGCCAGCGCCAGCGCGACGAGCAGGGCAACGAACCCGAACAAGGGGGGATGCCCGAGCACCGCGATCGGCACCACCAGCGTCAGTAACAGCACCGCATAGGTCAGCGCGATGGTGCCGGTGATGCCGAGCAGCTTGGCGAGCAGCACCGTCCGCCCCTCGATCGGGGCGGAGAAGAGCAGGTCGAGATCGCCATTCTCATAGAGGGTGCGCTGGCTGCCGATGATCGCCTGAGTCGTCATGAAGGTGAAGGCGATGATGCTGCCGGCCAGCACGCCGGTCATGATTTCGGGCAGCGGCGGGATCGGCTGGTCACGCAGCACCCAGCCGAGGAAACAGCCGAACGCCAGCCACGCCAGCATCAGTACATAGCCGATCCAGCGCGTCGCGCCCTTCTTCGGCCGCATCCGCCAGCCCAGCCGAATCTCGTGCAGCGCAAGCCAGGCGAAGCTGCCCGGCGCCGGGCGCAATCCGGGCATCAGGTGCCGCTCGTCAGGCGAATGAACGTATCCTCCAGCGTCTGGCCCTCGGTACCGGCACTGGTGCGCAACTCCTCCAGCGTCCCCTCGGCGAGCAGCCTGCCGCCGGCGATGATGCCGATCCGGTCGGCCATGCGCTCGGCCACCTCCAGGATATGCGTGGTGACGATCACCGTCTTGCCCGCATCGACCTGCGCGCGCAGCGCATCCTTCACCGCGCGTGCCATGGCGGCGTCGAGCCCGGTCAGCGGCTCGTCGAGGATCAGCAGCTTGGGGTTGTGGATCAGCGCGCCGGCCAGCGCGACCTTCTGCTTCATGCCGCGCGAAAAGCCCTCGCACCGCGTGTCCCGCTCATCCCACAGGTCGAGCCAGTGGAGCAGCCGCTCGGCTTCCTCCGCCGCGACGTGCGGGTCCATCCGCCACAGCCCGGCGACAAAGGCGAGATATTCGCTCGGCGTCAGCTTGTCGTACAGCATCGGCTCGTCGGGCAGCCAGGCCGTGATCGCCTTGGCCTCGTTCGGATGCTGCCGCGCGCTGATGCCATAGATATGGATGGTGCCGGCATCGGGCCGGGTCAGGCCGGTCACCATGCGCAAGGTGGTGGTCTTGCCGGCCCCGTTCGGGCCGAGCAGGGCGTAAAGCTGGCCCGCGCCGATCTCCAGGTCGAGACCGGTGATCACCGGCTTGTCGAAACTCTTGGAAAGGCCGCGAATCCTGAGGGCGGGTTCGGTCATGCGCGGCAGCGTATAATAAAGTACGACTTCGTCCAGATGGCGCCGATCAATCTTCCGGGCCGAGCCGAAAGATATCCTCGACCGCCCTGCCCAGCGCGCGCGCGAGCTTCAGCGCCAGCGTGGTGGAGGGGATGAACACGCCGTTCTCGACCGTGTTGATCGTCTTGCGGCTGACCCCGACCCGGTCGGCCAGCTCGGCCTGGGTGAGGCTGAGCCGGGCGCGTTCGTCCTTCAGGCTGTTGAGCAGCCGCTCAGCCATCCTTCAGGGCCCGGCGCTCGAGCGTGCCGAAGCGCAGCAGGGCAAGTGCGATCGAGAGGGTGATGATCAGCCGGGCGCCYTCGCGCGCCGAGATCGGTTCGTAGAAGCTGATGGCATAGACCAGGGCGGCGGTGCCGATCGCCCCCCAGAAGCCGAGCGCCATCGCCCGTTTGCGGTGGTCGAGCGTCGTCTCGTCGTTCAGCAGCGCGCGCATCCGCGGGCCACGCAACAGGCCGCCGGCAAAGGCAAGGAAAAACAGCAGCGCCGCGGCCCAGACGATCCAGGCGGTGAGATGGATGGTCTGCGGGCGGTTGAGCGGTGCGTCCGGAAAGCTGCCGGCCTGCGCCGCGACGAAGACGACCGCCATCACGGTCGCGGCGCGGGCGCGACCCCAGGCGATGCGGTCGGCAAGATTGGTCTGATTGGTCATGTCGAATCCCCGTTTGTAACTCTGAGGTTACATGTAACCCATGGGTTACTTCTTTGTCAAGCGGTGGCATATGCGCGGCGAACGGGGTTCCTTCCGGTGAATCGCTCGGTTAGGACGATGGGACATGGTGGCGCCGCAACAGGATCAACCGGTCGAAGGCCGCTTCGACGGGATCGAGCATCGATTCCCGGTCCGCGTCTATTTCGAGGACACCGATCTGTCGGGCGTGGTCTATCACGCCAATTATCTGCGCTACATGGAACGCGCCCGGTCGGACATGCTCCGGCTTGCCGGGATCGACCAGCGCGCGACGCAGGAAGCGGGCGAGGGCGCCTATGCCGTCAGCAGCCTCGCGATCCGCTATCGCCGTCCCGCGAAGCTCGATGATGCGCTGATCGTGGTGACCAGCGTGATTCAGGTGCGCGCCGCATCGGTCGATATTCATCAGAGAGTCATGAACGGTGCTGAGATACTGGCTGAAGCGGACGTGACCGCGGCGCTGGTCGCGCCATCGGGCAAGCCGAAACGGCAACCAAAGACATGGGTCGAGGCTTTTCGGCGCCTCGTTGACCAAGGGGACCAGCAAGCGTGAGCACTTTGTTCTTCAATACCGACGCGACGACCATGTCGCCGATCGCGCTCTTCCTCCAGGCCGATCTGGTGGTGAAGGTCGTGATGCTGGGCCTGTTGCTCGCCAGCATCTGGACCTGGGCGATCATCCTCACCTTCTGGCGCCGGATCGGGAGCACGCGCCGCAAGATCGACAAGTTCGAGCGCGATTTCTGGAAGGCCGAGGATATCGATGCCTTTCACCGCATCCAGGGCGACAGCGACCTGCCGATCGCCCGGGTCTTCGCGGCCGGCGTCAAGGAATGGCGCCGCTCCACCGCGAGCGGCACAATCGATCGCGAGGGCACGCGCGACCGGCTCGCCACCGCGATGGGATCGATGGTCGCGAGCGAGATCGACACGCTGTCGGACCGGCTGAACATCCTCGCCACGGTGGGTGCGGTCGCGCCGTTCGTCGGGCTGTTCGGCACCGTCTGGGGCATCATGCGCAGCTTCACCGGCATCGCCTCGGCGCAGAATACCTCGCTCGCGGTGGTCGCGCCGGGCATCGCGGAGGCCCTGTTCGCCACCGCGATCGGCCTGTTCGCCGCCATCCCGGCGGTGATCGCCTACAACCGCTTCAGCCACGGCATCAACCGGGTCGAGGCGCGGCTCAACCGTTTCGCCGACGGGTTCCACGCGACGCTCAGCCGCCAGCTCGAGACGGACGGGCGGGGGGCCTAGATGTCGATGCAGCTCCCCTCCCAGCGCGGGCGCGGCCGGCGGGCGCCGATGGCGGAGATCAACGTCACGCCGCTCGTCGACGTGATGCTGGTGCTGCTGATCATCTTCATGGTCACGGCGCCGCTGCTCACCGCGGGCGTGCCGGTGAACCTGCCCGACAGCCGCGCCAAGCCGCTCGACCAGGATCAGAAGCCCGTGCAGATCTCGATGGAGGCCGATGGCAAGATCCATGTCGATCAGGACGAGGTCAGCCAAGACCAGCTGCCCGATAGATTGCAGCAGCTCGCGTCGAAGGCGGAGGGCGGCAAACCACCGCAGATCTTCCTGCGCGCCGACAAGAGCCTCGATTATGGCCGCGTGATGCGCGTGATGGGCGAACTCAACCGCGCGGGCCTCAACCGCGTAGCGCTGGTGACGATTGGCGACGACGGCAACTGATCTCCGCCCGGGCGGCGGGGCCGGCGCGATGCGGCGCTCGGACGCGATTGCGCTTGGCATCGCGCTGGTCGGCCATGTCGTCCTGTTCGGCCTGCTGTCGGCCGGCTTCCTCACGCCGCCCAAACCGGCGACGCCGTTACAGGCGCCGATCGACGTCTCGCTGGTCGATGAGGTCGGTCTCGTCGCCAAGGCACCCCAGGCGGTGACGCCGCCGGCCGAATCGCGCGCGCCCGATCAGGGGCCGCCGGAAGACGCGGCGCCCGCCGCGCCCAGGGAGGAACCGCAGCCCGATCCCGCGCTGCCCAAACCGCAGCCCAAGGCCGCGCCGCCGCCCAAGCCCGCCCCCAATGCGGTGCCCGAGCCGAAGAAGCCGGTCGCGCCGACCCCGGACAAGTCGAAAAAGCCGCCGACGCGCGAGGCGGCGCCGGCCAGTCGCGCCGCCGCTTCCACGGCGCGGGCTACGGGTACTGACGCGGCGTCGGCCAGCGAGCGGCCGCGCGGCTCCCGGCTCGGGAATGATTTCCTGAAGGGCCTGTCCGACAAGCCCTCGACCAGCAAGTCGGTCGTGCCGCAGGCCGCGGTGATGAGCCAGCAGGCGGCGGCCGATATCGGCTCGGCGATCCGCCGCCAGGTCCAGCCCTGTGCCGATCGCCAGGTCAAGCCGGGGCCCGGCGCGGAGCGGATCATCGTGACGATCCGGCTGCGGATGGATCGCGACGGGTCGCTGATCGGCAACCCGCAGGTGATCGGCCATAGCGGCATCGATGCCGAGAATGGCCGATACCAGGACCGGGTCGACGACAATGCCATCGCCACCTTCAAGGGCTGCTCGCCGCTGCGCGGGTTGCCTGCCGAGCTTTATGATGTTCCCAATGGCTGGAGTGTCTTCAGCCTGCGCTACAAACTTCCGGGATGAGAACCATGATGACATCTTCCCCTATCGGCCTGCTGGCCGCCATGCTCGCCCTGTTGTCGCCGCTCGCGGCCCAGGCGCAGGATGCCCCCGTGGCGCCGCCGCCGGTGTCGGCGACCCAGACGCAACCCGCGCAGGATGGCGGCCTCGTGGTCGATGTGGTCGGCGGCACCTCGGCGCCGCTGGGGATCGCGATCCCGCCCCTGCCGACCGCCGCGGTGGTCAACACGCCGGCTGGACCGACCGACAAGCTCGGCCGCGACCTTGCCCAGATCATCACCAACGACCTGAAGAATAGCGGGCTGTTCAAGCCGGTCCCGCCGTCCGCGCTGCGGGACGTCGGCGTTCCCGAAGTCACGGCGCCGTCGTTCGATTTCTGGGGCGGGGCCGGCGCGCAGACTCTGGTCCAGGGCTATGTCCGCGCCAATGGCGACGGCACGCTGACGGTCGGCTGCTATCTCTACGACGTGTTCGCGCGCAGCGAGCTGACCCGGCAGGGCTTTGTGGTGCCGCCCAGCGACTGGCGCCGCGCCGGGCACAAATGCGCCGACATGGTCTATCAGAGGCTCACCGGCGAAGGCGCCTATTTCGACAGCCGCATCCTCTACGTCTCCGAAACCGGCCCCAAGGCGAAGCGTTTCAAGCGGCTCGCGATCATGGATCAGGACGGCGCGAATCATCGTTTCCTGACCAATGGCCAGTCGACCGTGCTGACTCCGCGCTTCTCGCCGGACCAGCGGTCGATCGTCTATATGAGCTATCTCAACGACCGCCCGGCCATCTATGTCTACGATATCGCCTCTGCCAGTCAGCGCCTGCTGGTCAACAATCCCAGCCTCACCTTTGCGCCGCGCTATTCGCCCGATGGACGCTGGATCGTCTTCTCCATGGCGGTGGCCGGGAACACCGACATCTACCGTGTCCAGGCATCGGGCGGCTCGCCGCAGCGCCTGACCAATGCGCCCGGCATCGATACCGGCGGCAGCTATTCGCCCGACGGCAGCAAGATCGCCTTCGAGAGCGATCGGTCGGGCAGCCAGCAAATCTATGTGATGAACGCCGACGGATCGAACCAGCAACGCATCAGCTTCGGCGGCGGGCGCTATGCGACGCCGGCCTGGAGCCCGCGTGGCGACCTGATCGCCTTCACCCGAATCTCCGGCGATTTCCGCATCGGCGTGATGAACCCGGGCGGCGGCGGCGAGCGCCTGCTGACCGACGACTGGCAGGATGAGGGGCCCAGCTGGTCGCCCAATGGCCGCGTGCTCACCTTCTTCCGCTCGCATCGTGGCGGGGCCGGCAATGCCGATCTCTGGTCGGTCGATCTGACCGGGGTCAACGAACGGAAAATTCCGACGCCGCTCGACGGATCCGATCCCGCCTGGGGACCGTTACGCCCCTGAAGCAATTTTGCGTCGCACGATTGCTGCACCGGCGTTGACTCCCATTCACCCTGGGGCAATGCCGGTGGGACGAGACGCAAGCGAAACGACTTTTTGATCGAAGGAGAAGCCACATGGCCAGACTGACGACCACGTTCATCGTTGCCGCTGCGCTCGTCGCGACCGCGGCATGCAGCCCCAAGCCGAAACAGATTCCGCCCGCCCCCGGCGTGGATACCGGCGTCGGCACCAATCCGGTCAACCAGGACAATGTCGTCCCCGGCTCGCGCGCCGACTTCGAGCGCTCGGTCACGAGCAACACGATCAACTTCGCGCTCGACAAATATGACATCGATTCGCGCGCCCGCGAGATTCTGGACAGCCAGGCCGCGTGGCTCGCCAAATGGCCCAATGTGCCGGTCAGCCTCGAAGGCCATTGCGACGAGCGCGGCACGCGCGAATATAATCTCGCGCTCGGTGATCGCCGCGCCAATGCCGCGAAGAACTATCTCGCGGCACGCGGCATCAACCCGGCGCGCATCTCGACGATCAGCTATGGCAAGGAGCGCCCGATCGCGCTCGGCTCGGACGAGCAGAGCTGGGCGCAGAACCGGCGCGCGGTGACCATCGTCCTCAACTAGCCCGCTCGCGGGCCATCCCATTCTTCACTGGCGCCGTCGGATCACCCGATCCGGCGGCGCTTCCGATTCCGCTTGCGGGTTCCCGAATAGCGATATAAATGTGATATCACATTAACGGGAGGGTCCCATGTCGGATTCAGTTGCCAGGAACACGGCGCTCACCTTGTCGAGCGAGCGCACCGCCGCGACGTCGAGCGGCTATCTCATGTTGCTGCTGATGCTGCTGGCCATCGCAGCCGGCGTGTACGCCGCCACGCTCATGCAGGATGATCCGGCGCTGGGCGGGGGGATCATCACGATGGCGGTGCTTGCCTTCGTGTTCATCCTGTGCGGCTTCTACATGCAGCAGCCCAACCAGGCGACGGCGATCACCCTGTTCGGATCGTACAAGGGCACCGATCGCAACACGGGACTGCGCTGGCTGCTGCCGTGGCTCGGCCGCAAGAAAGTGTCGCTCCGCGCGAACAACATGATTTCGGAACGGCTGAAGGTGAACGACCTGCGCGGCAATCCGATCGAGATCGCGGCGCAGGTCGTGTGGCGCGTGACCGACACGGCCCAGGCGCTGTTCGACATCGACGACTATAAGGCCTTCGTGATCGTTCAGATCGAGGCCGCCGTGCGCACCATCGGCGCACGCTATCCCTATGACGATTTCGAGCATCAGGAAGTCACGCTGCGCGGCAATCACGAGCAGGTCGGCGCCGAGCTGCGCACCGAGCTGATCGCCCGGCTTGCCGTTGCCGGCATCACCGTCGACGAATGCGGCTTCACCCATCTTGCTTATGCCCAGGAGATCGCCGGCGCGATGCTCCGCCGGCAACAGGCCCAGGCAGTGGTCGCCGCGCGCAAGACGCTGGTCGAGGGCGCCGTCGGCATGGTCGAGATGGCGCTGGAGATGTTGTCGGAGAAGAACGTCGTCGAACTGGACGACGAGCGCCGCGCGGCGATGGTCTCCAACCTGATGGTCGTGCTGTGCGGCGAACGCGATACCCAGCCGGTCGTCAATACCGGCTCGCTCTACCAGTAAGCCGGTCGCGTGAGCGTTCCTCCCAAGAAGGCGTTTCCGCTGCGCCTCGACGCCGCGCTCTATGCGGCGGTCGAGCGCATGGCGGCGGCCGACTTGCGGAGCGTCAACGCCCAGTTCGAATGCCTGCTGCGCGAAGCGCTGTCGAAGCGCGGTGTGAAGCTCGAGGCGCCGGTCCGCGCGAAACGCGGGCGGCCGGCGAAAACCCAGGATGAAGGAGATACGGAATGATCGGCATGCTCACGACACGCGCGCGGCTGCCCTGGCTGGTCGCGATCTCGCTTGCGCTGATCGGGCTTGGCCTGCTCGTGCGGTTCGGCTGAAGGAGGCGATGATGGCGTTCGAGGCTCTCAAGCGTTTCTATCAGGTGCGCGACGGCTATTGGTTCGTGCCCAAGCTGTTCGGCCTGGGCGCGACGCCGGTGACCTGGCAGGGCTGGCTGCTGACGCTCGGTTTCTGCGCCGCGCTGCTGCTCGATGTCCGGTTTCTTCCCGGGCTCGTGCCGAAGCTGGTCGTCGGCATCGCGCTGGTCGCCGCCTTCACGACGATCGCCGCGCGCAAGACCGATGGCGGCTGGCACTGGCGCTGGGGATCGCGCGACTAGAGTCGATACCGCTCATATCGGTGCGCTGCCCTTTATCCTCTTACCCCGTTCGTTTCGAGCGAAGTCGAGAAACCGGACTTGGCGCTCCATCAATGTTTCTCGACGTCGCTCGAAACGAACGGAAAGGGAGGGGCTGATCAGCGCGAATCGACGCTAGGAAAACGCCTGGTCGAGCAGCTTGGCGAGGCGCAGGCCGCCGCGTTCCACCTCGAGCCGGGCGACCGGCACCAGCGACTCGATCGTCGCATCGTCAAGGGTGGAGCGCTCCGGCGTCGGCGCGCAGGGATCGCCCTTCATCGCGCTGGTGTAGACGCTGTCATGCGCGACCTGCCAGCTTTCACGGCTCCAGTCGGTCACATCGCCCGCTGCGAGCGTCGCCCGCTCGGCAGCGGAATAGCGGCGGACCAGCGATGGCGGCGCGGAGATCGCGCGCTCGGCGAGATAGCCGTCCCAGATCGAGTGCAGGTTGAGCCGCGGCGTCGACAGGATGCCATAGGCGGCCTTGGCATCGTTGCCGCCCTTGTCGGTCTTGTCGCCGGCATGAAGCGGCTGGTGCAGATCGCCGACGAAATGGATCAGGAAGACAAGCGCCTGGACCCGGTCCTTCCTTGGCGTCGCCTTGTCGCGCAGCAGCTTCACGTCGCGCTCGATCTGCGCCGACACGCAATTGCCGTCCTTGCACGGCTCGACCAGGCTGAACGGCTGGCAGATGTTCACGTTCTGATAGTGCCAGCTATAGGCGAAATCGAACGGGCGCTTGCCGTCCGGGTCCTTGATATTCTTGATGCAATCGGCCCAGATGCTGGCGTCCTCGATCGTGCGCGCCGGGCAGGTCGGCGTGCCGAGCAGCTTCGACTGGCGCAGCAGCCGGTCGACCGCGATCCGGGTCGATGGCCTCACGTTCGCCCGCGCGATCTGGGCGATGGTCTGATGACCATATTCCCAATAAGCGGCAGCGGGGGACGCGGTGGCGGCAAGCGCGACGGCGGCGAGAGCGGGGAGGAGGCGACTCATGGCCGCCGCTCTACCCGGTCGCACATGCTTGCGAAAGCGGCGCGCGGCCTATTCGTCGCCGTAGATCGCAACGGTCCGTGCGCCGTCCGACCCTACCCTGGCGCGGAACATGCCGGCGGTGTTGAAGCTCCACACCGCTTCGCCGCCGGGCCCGGCGACGATCACGCCGCCCTTGCCCCCCAGCGCCTTCACATCGTCCATCACCGCATCGGCCGCGGCCTGGAGCGGCACGGCCGCGAGCCGCGCCCGGGCGCAGATCTCGTGCGCGACGCCCGCGCGGATGAAATATTCGCCCGACCCGGTCGCGGAGACGGCGCCCGCCCGGTCGTCGGCATAGGTGCCGGCACCGATCAGCGGCGAATCGCCGATCCGGCCCCAGCGCTTGCCGGTCACCCCGCCGGTCGAGGTCGCGGCGGCGACATGGCCGGCCGTATCGCGCGCCACCGCGCCGACCGTCCCATATTTCATGTCGACGTCGAACGCGTCGGCGCCGCGCGCCTGCAGTTCCTCCAGCTGACGGCGGCGCTCGGGCAGGACGAGCCAGTCCTGGCCCGCCTGTTCGAGCCCATGGTCGCGCGAGAACAGGTCGGCGCCTTCGCCGCCGAGCAGCACGTGCCGGCTCTGCTCCATCACCGCCCGGGCCAGGCTCACCGGATGGCGCGTGCCGGTCACCCCGGCGACCGCGCCGGCGTCCCGCCCGGTACCCTCCATGATCGCCGCGTCGAGCTCGGCCACGCCTTCGTGAGTCAGCGCAGCGCCGCGACCGGCGTTGAAATGGGGATCGTCCTCGAGCACCCGCACCGACGCTTCGACCGCGTCGAGCGCCGAGCCGCCGGTCGACAACACCGCCGATCCGGCATCCAGCGCCCGTCCGAGCGCCTTGCGCGCGCCTTCATCCTGTTCCGGCGTGATGCGATCGCGCGTCATCATGCCCGCGCCGCCATGGATCACCAGCGTCCAGATCACGACAGGCTTTCGACCGGCGTGAGCGAGACGGGGCGCGCTGCATGCCGTGGCGGGATGAAGCCGCGCAACCCGATCAGCGGCCGCAGCCAGCTGACCTCGCGCCCGACCAGATAAAAGGCCCAGCATCCCGCGATCGTCGTCGTGACGAGGATCACGAACTCCGCGAGTGGCGGCAGGCCATAAGGCAGCAGCACCCATTCGACCGCGACGATCACCGTCTGGTGGATGATGTAGAAGGGGAACACGGCTTCGGTCAGCGTACGGCGCCAGGGGTGGTCGCGGTTCCAGTAACGCTCCGCGATGCCGACCAGCGCGATGATCGCGCACCAGCCCTGGATCGCGCGCGCCGTCGCGAAGATATAGCCATAGGGCTGCGGCATGGCGCTACCCGGCCAGCGCAGTTCGATCGCGGCGACGATCGCATAGCTGAGCACCGCGAGGATTCCGGCCGCCTTCCACCAGCGCCCGATCGCCGCCATCGCTGGACCCGACCGGGCGAGCGCAAAGCCGAACAGGAAACCGGGCAGATAATGGGCATGCGCGATCGCATCGTTGAGCACGTCGTGCGTCTCGCGGCCGCCGGGCAGCAGATACATGTCGGCGAAGAGCAGCCAGGCGATCGGCAGGATCACGATTGTGGCAGTGCCGAAGATCCCGTCGAACAGCCCCTGCAGGCTGCGCCCGCGCATCAGCCACACCGCCACGGCGAGCGCGACCGTGTAGAACCAGAGATAACCGACGAACCACATATGCTGCCAGGTCGGCAGGATCAGGTTATGGAAGGTACCGAAGCGAAAATAATCGTGCAGCCAGAACCAGCCGAAGCCGCCGTCATAACCATGCTGGGTGGTCAGCTCGACCCAGGGCTGAATCGGGATGATGATGGTCATGCCGAACAGCAGCGGGATCAGCAGCCGTTTGTTGCGCGATCCGATGAACGAACCAGGACTCTCGCTCTTGGCGAGCAGCGCGCGGCTGGCATAACCCGACACGACGAACAGCAGCATCAGCCGCCAGCTGTTGGTCGCGTGCATCGGGATCGCCACCCAGTCGATCGGATGGGCGGTCTTCACATGGAAGTCCCACGGCACGAAGACCATGCCGACATGATAGAAGATGAGCAGGCCAAAGGCGCCGATACGGAGCCAGTCCAGGCCGTAATGCCGTTCCATGCGGGGCCATGTAGCGTTTCCTGAGCCAATGGCTAGTCAGACGGCGTGTCCGAAACGGCAGGCGGTGGCCCGGGCGGGGCGGTCGCCCCGGCCGGGATTCAACGGCCGCTAGGCGGTCTGGAGGTCGGCGGCGGCCGTTTCCGCTTTGGCGCGGACCTTCCGTCGCAGGCCGATCAGCGGCCGTAGCCAGCCGATTTCGCGGCCGATCAGGTAGAAGGCCCAGCATCCCGCCACCGTCGCCGGCACCAGGATGACGAACTCGGCGACGGGCCCGATGCCGAGCGGCTTCAGCCAATATTCGACGACGATGATCACCGTCTGGTGGATGAGGTAGAAGGGGAAGACCGCCTCGGTCAGCATCGGCCGCCATGTGCTGTCGCGATTCCAGAAGCGCTCCGCCACGCCGATCAGTGCCGCGATGCTGGCCCAGCATTGCACTTCGCGCGCGACATGGAAGGCTTGGGTAATCGGGCGCGATGGCATGGCGAAACCGGGATAGGCGATCTCGACCGAGGCGACGACGGCATAGCCCGCCACCGCCAGCACCGCCGCCGGCACCCAGAAGCGCGCCAGCGCCGCCCGCGCCGGGTGCGATCCGGCCAGGCCGAAGCCGAACAGGAAGGCGGGGAAATATTGCAGATGGGCTACCCCGTCAGTGAACAGGTCGTGGGTATCCTCGACCCCCGGGAACAGCGCCATGCGCAACACGAGCAGCCAGACGATCGGCACGCACAGCACGCCGGCTCCGCCGAACACACGGTCGAACAGTGCCTGCGCGCCGGACAGCTTCGGGCTCAACAACAAGGCGAGCACGAGCGTATATACCCAGAGATAGACGACGAACCACAGATGGTTCCAGGTCGGCAAAATGATCCCGTCGAGCTTGCCGAATCGGAAATAGTCGTGGGTGAGGAACCACAGGAAACCATGCGTATAGCCATGCTGGGTGACCAGCTCGACCCAGCTTTGCGGCGGTACGACCAGGGCAATGCCGAAGACTAGCGGCAGCAACAGCCGCGCATTGCGGTTGCGCAGGAAACCGCGAATGCTGGCGGATTTGGCGAACAGCGCCCGGCTGGCGAAGCCCGAGACGACGAATAACAGGCTCAACCGCCAGGCATTGGTCAGCAACATCGGGGCCGCGACCCAGTCGGCCGGGTCGGCGGTCTTCACATGGAAGCCCCAGGTCACGAAAACCATGCCCACATGATAGAAGATCAGCAGGCCGAACGCGCCGATGCGCAGCCAGTCCATTCCGTAATGTCGTTCCATCGCGTCTCTCCATGGTCGATCAGCAACGGCTAGCGAGCGCCTGTTCGGCCCGGTATCGGGAAGGGGCGGAAGGCGGTACCACTGGGACGATGGCGACGATGACGGGGACGAGCGGCGGCGGAGGCGGGATGAGCGGTGCGCAACGCCGGCTCGCGCTCCTGCTGGTCGCCGGCTTCGTGCTCACCCTCGCTACGGTCATGGTGGCGGACGTCGAATCGACTTTGAGCGACTTCGCCCTTGCCGGCATCCACGAGACCCGGACTCATGTCTGGCTGTGGGAAGCGACCAGCATCCTCGCCTGGCTGACGACGGCGCCCGTCATCTGGTGGCTGGTCAGCCGCGTCGGCCCGCCCCGCTTCTCCTGGCCGGTGGCGGTCATGCTGATCCTCGCCGCCAGCATACCGCTGTCGCTCTGGCATATCGGCCTGATGGTCGAGCTCCGGAAGCTTTATTATGCCGCCGAGGGCAGCGAGTACCGGTTCTTTAGCAAGGTCTCGGACCGCCTGCTCTATGAATATCGCAAGGACCTTGCCTCCTATCTCCAGTTCGTCGGATTCGCCGCGGTCAGCCGGTGGCTGGTGATGCGCGCCGCCACGCCCCAGCACGCCCCGGCGCCGCCACGCATCCTGAAGGTGGCCGACGGCGCGGTGACGCATCAGGTGCCAGTGGACGAGATCGATCACGTCAACGCAGCCGGCAATTATGTCGAGCTCGCCTGGGCCGGGCGCACCCTGTTGCACCGCGCGACCCTGGCGGCGGTCGCGGGCGAACTCGGGCCGGGCTTCGTCCAGATTCATCGCAGCCGCCTCGTCCGTCGCGCCGCGATACGCCGGGTCGAGACTGACCGGAGCGGCGACTTCATCGTGACGCTCGCCGACGGCACGAACCTGCGCGGCAGCCGCCGCTATCGGGATTCGGTGCAGGATTGAGGCTCGCGCTTTCGCAGGCGCGAAGGCGACGCTATATGGCTCGGTGAAACGAGGTAATCCCATGTCCATTCGTCCGTGGCGCGACATCATGCGCCGTCAGAGCCGCCAGATCATGGTCGGCAATGTGCCCGTCGGCGGCGATGCGCCGGTCACCGTGCAGACGATGACCAACACGCTCACCTCCGACGCCAGGGCGACGATCGACCAGATTCGCCGCTGCGAGGATGCTGGCGTGGACATCATCCGCGTGTCCTGCCCCGATGTGGAAAGCACCGCCGCGTTGAAGCAGATCGTCCGCGCGAGCCGCGTGCCGATCGTCGCCGACATCCATTTCCACTACAAGCGCGCGCTCGAAGCGGCTGACGCGGGTGCTGCCTGCCTGCGCATCAACCCGGGCAATATCGGCTCGTCCGACCGGGTGCGCGAAGTGGTCAACGCCGCCAAGGCCAATGGCTGCGCGATCCGGATCGGCGTGAATGCGGGATCCCTCGAAAAGGACCTGCTCGAAAAATATGGCGAGCCCTGCCCCGAGGCGCTGGTCGAATCCGCGCTCGACCATATCAAGATCCTGCAGGACCATGACTTCCACGAATATAAGGTGGCGGTGAAGGCATCGGACCTGTTCCTCGCGGTCGCGGCCTATCAGCAACTGGCCGAAGTGGTCGATTGCCCGCTGCATCTCGGCATCACCGAGGCGGGCGGCTTTGTCGGCGGCACGGTCAAGTCGGCGATCGGGATCGGCTCTTTGCTCTGGTACGGCATCGGCGACACGATCCGCGTTTCGCTCTCGGCCGAGCCCGAGGAAGAGGTGCGCGTTGGCTTCGAGATCCTCAAGAGCCTCGGCATCCGCAACCGCGGCGTGCGTGTCGTCTCCTGCCCGAGCTGCGCGCGTCAGGGCTTCGACGTGATTCGTACGGTGCAGGCGCTGGAAGAACGGCTCCAGCATATCCGTACGCCGATGTCGCTCTCCGTGCTTGGCTGCGTCGTCAACGGCCCGGGCGAGGCGCGTGAAACCGATATCGGCCTCACCGGCGGCGGCAATGGCAAGCACATGGTCTATCTGTCGGGCGTCACCGATCACACCGTCCAGAGCGAGGACATGATCGAGCATATCGTCAAGCTGGTCGAGGCGAAGGCCGCCGAGATCGACGCCGCCGACGAGGCACGCGCCGCCGCGTGAGGCGGCGTTCAGCGGGGGACGCATCATGGACAAGCTGAGTGCGCGCGGCCGCGTGGCGCAGGCGCTGGTCGGAGTCGCGGCCCTGGTGGTGCTTGCCCTGCTCACCGGGAGTAGCCGGCAGGACAGGCGGGCGACGTGAGCGAGCCATCCAGATATTCGACATCGACCACCGCCTTCGCGGTCGCGACCCTCGGCATCGCCACCTATGCGATGATGGACACCTTCATGAAGGGTCTCAGCATCGCCAGCGGCGCCTATAGTGCCGTCTTGTGGCGCTCGCTCGCCGGTGCTGCGCTGACCGGCACCATCTTCCTCCTCCGCGGCAATGCCTGGCCGGAGCGCGCCGCATTGAAGCTGCATGCCACGCGCGGTCTGGCCGCGGGCATGTCGGTGCTGCTGTTCTTCTGGGGGCTGGTCCGCGTGCCGATGGCGCAAGGTGTGGCGCTGACTTTCCTCGCGCCGCTGATCGCCTTGTACTTCGCGGCGGCGATGCTCGGCGAGCGTATCCGGCGCGCCGCGATCCTGGGATCGGCCATCGCCAGCATCGGGGTGTTCGTTATTGCCCTGGGTCAGGCCAGGGCGGGTGCCAGCAACGACACCTTGATGGGGTCGGGCGCGATCATCCTGGCTTCCTTTCTCTATGGCTACAGCCTGGTCCTGCTGCGCAGGCAGGCGCAACTCGCCGATCCGATCGAGGTGACGCTGTTCACCGGCGGCGTCATCGGCATGCTGCTGCTCATCGGCGCGCCGTGGTTCGCGGTGATGCCGACGATCGCGCAACTGCCCGCGATCGGCGCGGCCGCCCTGCTCGGCACGTTCTCGGCCGCCGCGCTGGCCTGGGCCTATGGCCGGGCCGAGGCGCAGATCCTCGCGCCCGTCGAATATACCGCCTTCCTCTGGGCCGCGATCCTTGGCTGGCTGGTTTTCGGCGAGCATGTCTCGCTCTATACCGTGGCGGGGGCCGGGCTGATCATCGCCGGGTGCCTCGCCGCCATTCGCGGCACCGCCGCTCCCGCTCCACAGACTGAGGCTGCCGCATGACCGAACTCCGTTTCGCCACTCCCGACGATGTCGCCACCATCATGCGTTTCGTCCGCGAACTGGCCGAGTTCGAGCGCGAGGCCGACAAGGTCGTCGCGACAGAGGAATTGCTGCACGACGCGATGTTCGGCGACCGCCCGGTCGCGGAGGCGGTGATCGCGGAGCGCGACGGCACGCCGCTCGGCATGGCGCTGTTCTTCCACAATTTCTCGACCTGGACCGGGTGGCGTGGCCTGTATCTGGAGGATCTGTACGTGACGCCGGAAGCACGCGGGCAGGGCGTCGGCGCGGCCCTGCTGCGGCATCTCGCGGCCATCGCGGTCGACCGGGGCTGCTCGCGCTTCGAATGGGCGGTGCTCGACTGGAACGAGAAGGCGATCGAGTTCTACAAGGCGATGGGCGCGGTGCCGATGAACGACTGGACGGTCAACCGCGTGTCCGGCGACGCGCTGACCAAACTCGCGGGGCGCGGCTGAGATGGCCTGGCTGCTGCTGGTCGTCGGCGGGCTGTTCGAGATCGGCTTCACCACGTGCCTGCGCCATGTCGATGGTTTCCGGAACCTGCCCTGGACGCTCGGCTTCCTCGCCTCGGTCGCGCTGTCGATGGGATTGCTCGAAGTGGCGGCGCGCTCGATTCCGATGGGCACGGCGTATATCATCTGGGGCGGCATCGGCGCGCTCGGCACGGTGGTCGTCGGCATCGCCTGGTACGGCGAATCGGCCGGGCTGGTGCGGTTGCTGCTGATGCTCGGTGTGGTGGCGTGTATCGCCGGGCTGAAGCTGACGGCGCAGGGTTAGCCCTGATTTCACACTCACACCCGTTCGTTTCGAGCGAAGTCGAGAAACATTGATGGAGCGCCTGGTCCGGTTTCTCGACTTCGCTCGAAACGAACGGAGAGATTTGAATGCAACTTTGAGGACTCGCTTGGGAGGAGCAAGGCTGATGGCATTCGACCGGGGACTGGTGGACTGGATCGCCGAGGCGATGGAGCCGATCGGCACCGTCACCATGCGCAAGATGATGGGCGGCGCGACCTTATATTGCGACGGCACCATCTTCGCGATCGTCTCCGATGAAGGGGCGTGGTTCAAGTCCGATGCGGTCAGCGATGCCGAATGGGACGAGGCCGGCTGCGCGCGCTTCTCTTATGAGATGAGCGAAGGCCGGGTTGAATCGATGAACTACAGGCGTGCGCCCGACGAGGTGTACGACGACGCCGACGAGCTCAGGCGCTGGGCGTCGCTGGGCCTGGCGGCGGGGCAGCGGGCGCCGCGAAAGGCGAAGGCCAGAAAGAAGCAATAAGCGCTGCGATCAGCAGGGTGACCCAGGCCAGCTGGAAGCCGGTCATCATCCAGCTGCTCGGCATCGTCATCAGCCCGGTCAGGGCGAACAGGCCTCCCATCGCGATGAAGCCGGCGAAGAGGCGCGCGAGCCGCCGCCCGCGCGTCATGATCTCGGCGATGCCGATCGTGCCCAGCGCCAGCAGGGCGAACTTCACATGCACTGCCCACCACAGGGCGCCGAGCAGGGCGGGCGTGCCCGGCAGATCGCGCAGGATCGCATAGAGCAGCGCGCCCTCGATCTGGTCGCTGACGGCGGCGACCATGAAGATCGCGATCATCGCCAGCTGCACCCGCCGCCGCGATCCCGCGGCGATGGCGGCGAGGATCAGGAACGCGGTGTAGAAGGGAATGAACCCCAGCGCGTCGAGCAGCAGCCCCGTCTTCTGCGCTGCGACCAGCGTCGACGTGCAGGGCTCGCTGCCGAACAGGGTAACGATATCGGCGGGGGTCCGCGCGAATTCGAAGCTCATGATCGGCCCGAGCCCGTTATCCGGGCCGCACGAGGCCATGCCGGGGATGCGCCCGAACGACGAGGAGCAGATGAAGGCGACGATCCCCGCCGCCGCGCATCCCCTCCAGGCCGTCCGGGGCATCACCTGCCGATCATCCCTTTTTGGCTTTCTTCGCCTTTTTGGCGGCCTTGGCCGCGGCGATTGCCTCGATCACGATGCGCCGTGCTTCCTCGGCATCGCCCCATTGGCCGATGCGCACCCATTTCTCGGACTCCAGGTCCTTGTAGTGCTTGAAGAAATGCTCGATCTGCGCGAGCACGATCGAGGGCAGATCGCCGCGCTCGCCAACGTCCGAATAATAAGGGAAGGTGGTGTCGACCGGCACGCAGACCAGCTTCTCGTCGCCGCCGGCTTCGTCTTCCAGCTTCAGCACCGCGATCGGGCGGGCGCGCACGACGCAGCCCGGCACGAAGGGCGAGCGCGCGATGACCAGCGCATCGAGCGGGTCGCCATCGGGCGACAAAGTGTGCGGCACGAAGCCGTAATTCGCCGGATAGCGCATCGGCGTGTGGAGGATGCGGTCCACGAACAAGGCGCCGGATTTCTTGTCGAACTCATATTTCACCGGCTCGCCGCCGACCGGTACTTCGATGATGACGTTGAGGCTGTTGGGCGGATCATCGCCAATCGAGATCAAGTCGATATTCATGTCTGTCCCTGGCTTTCGTGGGCGTCCGGCCGGGTCGGCCGGGGCGCGAAAGCCCCGGCAAGCCCGGATCGAGCGGTGTTGGGGTGCCCCCCTCCTATTTCGCCGTCAGCAGCGTATCGAGGCCACCCTCGCCGCTGCCGATCTTTTCAAGGCGCGGATAGCGCAGGCCGCCATGATAGTCGATGCTCACCGGCGCGATGCGGTCATTCGCCTTGACCAGCAGCACGATCGGCTCCTTGCCCGTCTTCGCCGCGGTGACGGCATCCTTGATCGCCTGGGCCGACCAGGCCTGGCCATTGACCGCGACGATCGTGTCGCTGACCGTCATGCCCGCCTTGAACGCCGGGCCGTCCCAGGTCACGCCCGTCACCGCGCCTTCATTGTTGAGCGCGAGGCCGAGCGAATAGCTGAGGTCGGTGCGCTTGCCCGTCGTCTCGGCCTGCTTGAACGAAGGCGTCGGCTCGTCGGTGTAGATCAGCTTGTAGCCATTGTTGATGAAGCCCTGGAGTGGCGCGGGCTCGCCCGTCTCGGTGATGCGCTTCTTCAGGAAGCCCGACCAGTCATAGGGCTGGATGGTATTCAGCGTCGCCGCCACATCGTCGAACGTGTAGGTGACCTGGCCCCAGTCACCGTCCCTGCCGCGGAAGAAGGTGCCGGCGAAATCGTCGATCGATTTGGTGCCGCCCGACAGTTTGCGCAGGATCGAATCGACTTCCATCCCGATCAGCAGGCCTTCGTTGTAATAATCCTCCGACCGCTGGTTGCTCAGCCAGCCCTTGGGCCGGCGCTGCGAGATGACGGGATCATTGGTGGTGTCGACCATGTTGCGCCAGTTGCGCGCCGGGCGATTGTCCAGCGCCGCCATGATCGCGGCATATTGGTCGAGCGTGTCCTGCTTCGACACCAGGCCGGAACGCGCCTGCAGGACATAGCCCCAGAATTGCGTCTGGCCTTCATAGACCCACAGCAGCGACCCACGCATCGGCGTACGGTAATCGGGCGTCCACAGATCGGCGCCGCGACGATATTTGCCGTCCCAGCTATGGGTATATTCGTGCGGCAGCAGGTTGCGCGATCCCGGGCCGTCCTTCCATTTCAGGAAATAGCCGAGCTTCACTCCGTCCTCGGAGCTGCGGTGATGCTCGAGGCCGATGCCGCCCATCTGGTCCGACAGGGAGAGCAGGAATTCATATTTGTCGTAATGCTGGGTGCCGAACAGCTTCACCGCCTGGTCGACCAGGCGCTTGTGCGCGTCGATCTGCTCGGGGGTAGCGGCCAGTTCCTCGGCATTGTCGGCATAGACGTTGAGGTTGACGCGCGGGCTGAGCGGCCATTGCCTGTAATAGCGGCCGGCCAGCACGGGCGAGTCGACCAGCACTTCGTAATTGGTCGGCTCATAGGTGTAGGTCGATCCCACCGCCCTGGACGGCAGGCCGGACGAGGCGTGCCAGCCCTCCGGATATTTCACCGTCGCCTTCACCGGGATCGCCCTCGTGAAATAGCCGGCGGGATAGAGGCTCATCGAGTTGAACTGCAGGCGAAGCATGTCCGGCGAGACGACGATCGATCCCTGGTCGCTCGCGGTGGCGGAGGCGAATTGCAGGCCGATATCGAGCGTCCTGGCGCCCGACGGCACGTCGATATGATAGGCGAACACATCGACCGGATCGCGCGTCCAGTGAATCTCCTTGCCGTTCGCGCGGATGTGCAGGTTCACTACCTTGTCGAGCTCGCCGCGCGGCGAATGCGCGCCGGGCAGCCATTTCGGGAAGAGCAGGACCATCGGACCGGACCTGGCGACGGGTATGGTTTGCTTCGTCGTGAAGATGCCGTGCCTGATGTCGGTCGCGTCCACGTCGATCGTCATCGTGCCCGGATAGGGAATGTCGCGCGCGTCCGGGATGGTGTTCACATAAGGCACCGGCTGCGGCTTCGAATTCTCGGCGAGCGCCGGGCCAATGAGAAGAGGGCCGGCGGACGCGAGCAGGGACACGAACAGGACGCGACGGATCATCAAGGATGGCCTTTCGGCAAAAGAGGAGATGAAGCGGCTTAATGGGCTGAGGCGGCCCGAGTCCAGCGCCGGGAACCGGCGTTCGAGGGGAATTCCGTAGCGTTCGCGATGTGGGTCAGGCCCGGCGTAATTTTGTGGCCTTGGGCTCGATCGTGGCGACATTTTCGATGGCGAGCGGCCAGTCGCTCCTGACAGTAAAAGACAAGAAATCCAGTTGGCACCTGCATCGCTCCGGCGATTCCGGTCCAGTAATCTTTGATTTATGCGACCCACCTGCCTGCGGGGCGAAATCGGGCGCTTCTTGGGCGTTGCGCGGGTTTTATTGAAGAATGAGAGCGTGAGGCGTGCAGCGACTTGCCGAGAAGCGCGGTGGCGCGTCGCGCTAGTTTTGGACATAGTGTCGATGATCTTGCCGAATTCCGCGAGGGGTATCAGATTTTCAATGAGCGTTACTGCGAACGAGAAAGCGATACTTGGCATGCTGGTGGTCCGGTTACGACGGGAGGGGCTCCCGGCGATTCAAGCATGATCGCCGCTGCGGTTGAATCAGTCGCGAGTCAGCACCGGCAGATCGACCGGGCGGCGGACCGCTATCCAGCCTGAGGGGCAATCGCGCGCCGGATGAAGGCGGCACCCGCCGTGCACGCCGCCGCCGCTTCCTCGCTCAGCCACTCGCGGAAGCTGGCGATCTTGCGGCTGTGCTGCCGCGCCACCGGATAGGCCAGCCAGAAGGCGCGGCCGTCGCTCGCCACCATGTCATGCGCGGGCACGAGGCGGCCCGCGTCGATCTCGCCGCGGAACAGGATCGGCGACGCGATGGCGATGCCGTGCCCGGCCAACGCCGCCGCCACATCCATATGCTCATGTGCCAGGCTGGTGCCGAAGTTGGCGGGTGGGGGCCCTTCGACAAAGCCGAGCGCGCGGTACCACAGGGTCCACCAGTCGGGGCGCCCGAGCAGCGGTACCTCGATCGGGCGGCGCGGATCGCCGAGGCCGGCCGCGGCGTCCTTCAGGGCCGGCACGCAGAGCGGCATGAAGAGGCTCGGCATCAGCCGGATCGAGCGCAGCCCGGTCCAGCGGCCATGGCCGTTGCGGATCGCTGCGTCGAACCGCCCGGCGGCGAGGTCCTCGGCGACCGCCGACAGGTCGAGATCGAGCGATATCTCGGGATGCCGCGCGCGGAACCGCCCGAGCCGGGGTGTCAGCCAGCTCGTGCCGAAGGTGGGCAGCGCGGTGAGCGACAGTCGCGCCTCGTCCATGTCGGCGGCACGTACGAAGCTGGCGCGCAGGCCGGCAAACGCGTCGATCGCCTCGCGCGCGACGACCGCGCCGGGCTCGGTCAGCTCGACGCGGTGCGGATGGCGGCGGAACAGCGCGACGCCGATCTGCGCCTCGAGCTGGCGCACATGATAGCTGACCGAGGCGGCCGAGGTGCCGAGTTCCTGCCCTGCTTTCGTAAAGCTTCCCAGGCGCGCCGCCGCCTCGAACGCGCGGATCGATGAGAGCGACGGAAAGCGGTGGTCGACCATAAGGTTGACTTAGCCTCTTGCCGCCATCTTCGCCTAGTCAATTGCGCTGCCGCTGCCATCCTGCCCCGCATGGCCATGAGGCGGGAGTGAGCGATGGAGAGGGAATCGAGCCAGCCGGCGCGGCGCGAGATCGTCGCGGCCCTGGCGGCAATGGGCGGTATTGCGGCGTGCGGCCTGCCCGGCCTTGCCGCGGCGCAGGGCGATCTTGCCGCCCGGGCGCATGACTGGGACTGGCTGATCGGCAACTGGGACGTGTGGCACCGCCGCCTGCGCGACCGGCTCGCCGGCAGCACCGAATGGGACGAATTCGCCGGCAGGAGCGCGCTGTGGCTGACCCTGGCCGGGCTCGGCACGATCGACGACAACAGCCTCGATCTGCCCGGCGGGATCTATCGCGGGCTCAGCATCCGGGCGTTCGATCCGGCGGCGGGCACATGGTCGATCTGGTGGCTCGATTCGCGTTACCCGACCGCGATCGACGCGCCGGTGCGCGGTGGGTTCAACGGGGATAGCGGGACCTTCATCGGCGAAGACATGTTCAAGGGGCGCCCGGTCACCGCGCGTTTCCGCTGGTTCGAAACGCATGGCCGCCGGCCGCATTGGGAACAGGCGCTGTCGACCGATGGCGGCAAGAACTGGGAAGTGAACTGGGTCAATTTCTTCACCCGCACTGCCGCGACGCCCACCCCGCTGCCGCCCTCCGGCGTGGCGCCGCATGACTGGGATTTCCTGGTCGGAAGCTGGGACGTGCGGCACCGCAAGCTGAAGCGCCGGCTGGCCGGCAGCAATGACTGGGACGCGTTCGGCGGCACTCTGGTCAACTGGCCGGTGCTGGGCGGGCAGGGCAATGTCGGCGACAACAGGATGGACTTCCCCGCCGGCCATTACCGCGGCGTCGGCATACGCGCCTTCGATCCGGTGACGCGGCTCTGGTCGAGCTGGTGGCTCGACGGCCGCAATCCGGGAACGATCGCGCCGCCGGTGCGCGGCGGTTTCGCCGGTGGCGTGGGGACCTTCATCGGCGACGATGTGCAGGACGGCCGCCCGGTCAAGGCGCGCGTGCTGTGGTCGCGGATCACACCCACATCGGCGCGCTGGGAACAGGCGCTGTCGATCGATGACGGGAAGAGCTGGGAGACCAACTGGGTCAGCGACTTTACGAGGCGCGCATGAGGGCCGTCACGCTGCTGGCTTGTGTGCTGCCCCTGCTGCTCGGTGCCGCCGCGCCGCTCGAGATCGTCGGCGAGGCGACCCTGTTCGCGCCGGGCATTGCCTCGACCGATTATTCGGAGGTCCGGCTGACGATCAGTCCCGACGGGCGGACGGCCTTGTGGTTCAGCCGGAACCGGCCCGGCGGCCCGGGCGGCTACGACATCTGGATGTCGCGGCGCACTGGAACAGACTGGGGCGCCGCCGAGCCGGTGCCATTCAATGCGCCGGTCCGGGATTTCGATCCGGCTTTTTCGGCTGACGGACGCTTCGTCTATTTCTGCTCGGACCGGCCGGGCGGGATGGGCGGCGACGATCTCTACCGCGTGGCCGTCACCGCCGGCGGCTTCGGCGCGGTCGAATCGCTCGGCGCCCCGAACAGCAGGGGCAACGAGTTCGCCCCGATGCTGTCGCCGGACGGGTCGACCCTGCTCTTCTCGAGCGACCGGCCCGGCGGCGCAGGCCGTCACGACCTTTATGTCGCGACCCGGAAAGGCGCCGGCTTCGCGCCGGGCCGCCCGGTGGCGGGCGCGATCAACACCAGCGGCGACGAGTTCGACGCGACCTTCCTGTCCGACGGTACCACCATCGTCTTCGCCCGGGCAGGCGATTTCCGCACTGATCGGGTTGACCTGTTCCACGCCTCGGCGAGACGAGGGCGGTACGACGCGGGCACCCCGCTGCCCGGAAGCGTCAACAGCGGCGCCGAAGGGAAGGGGGACAGTTACGGCGCGATGCTGGACTGGTCCCGACCCGCCAGCCTTGCCTTCTCCGCCCGGCGGCCCGGCGCGAAGGGCATGGACCTCTACACGGTTGCCTATCGCCTTGAGCAGGGCTCCTGACGGGGCGGCCGCTCAATCCGCCGCGGCGAAGTGCGCCATCTGGTCGGCATGGGCCTTGGCGAAGGCGGGCCGTGCCGTGGCGCGGGCGACATAGGCGCGGACGGCGGGGAATGCCGCCAGCCCGTCGAACCGGTCGACCAGACGCAACACGTCCGACATCATGATGTCGGCGATGGAGAAGCTCCCGGCCAGCCATTCGCGTCCGGCCAGCACTGGCTCGAGGTGCTTGAGCCGGTGCTGGTCGAGGAACCCGCTGAACAGCTTCCACGCCGGGGACTCGCGGTCCTCGCCCGTGAACACCAATAGCGACCAGGGCAGGCTCGCCATCTCGACGGAGTTGAGCGCCGCGAACAGCCATTGCTTGGCGTCGCTGCGTGCCTGCGGGTCAGCCGGCAGCAGCGCCTCGCTCCTCTCGCCCAGGTGAAGCAGGATCGCGCCGCTCTCGAAGATCGAGATGTCGCCATCGGTCAGCCATGGCGCCTGGCCGAAGGGCTGGTGCGCGAAATGCTCGGCCGTGCGGTCGCCGAACGGCACGCTCTCGACACGATAGGGCAAGCCTGCCTCTTCCAGCGCCCACCGTACCCGGAGGTCGCGAACATAGCCGCGCGGCGCCTCGGGAACCCAGTCGAACGTGGTGATAGTCAGGTCGCCCATCCGGCATCTCCATCCGTCGTTGCTCGTGCCGAACGCGTAGACCGTTCGTCTCGGACGTTGCCAGGGGCCGCGCCGGGCGTTTCATAAATGCTGCCCGACGTCGCGCGCTGTCGCCCATCCTAGCCGCTGACCGTCACGGTCGCAAATTGCCGGACGACCCGGTCGATGGCCCGGCGCGCGAGATCGCTTCGAAGGGCCTGCCCTCCGGGCAGGCCCTTTCCTGGCTCAGTCGGTATGGGTTGCCGCGAACGGCGCGCGGGCCGGCTAGGCGCCGAACGCGCCGTCGATCGTGTGCATCGCGCCTGTCACGAAACCCGCCTCGGGCCCGGCAAGCCATGCCACCATTCCCGCGACCTCTTCGGGCCGTCCGTGGCGCTTGATCGCCATGAAGCTGTGCATCAGATCCTTCATCGGCCCGTCCTCCGGGTTCGCATCCGTGTCGATCGGCCCGGGCTGCACGACGTTGATCGTGATGCCGCGTGGCCCGAAATCCCGCGCAAGCCCGCGTGCCATGCCCTGCAGGGCGGACTTGCTGAGCGCATAGGATGCCATGCCCGCGACGGGCATCCGATCCCCGTTGACGGAACCGATCACGATGATCCGTCCACCTTCCGGCATCTGCCGAGCCGCCTCGACCGAAGCGTGATAGGGGGCATGGACGTTGACCCGAAACAGCCGGTCGACGGCGTCCGGGTCCTGTTCCAGCGCATCGCCGAAAATGGCAAACCCGGAATTGACGACCAGTATGTCGAGCGGCCCGGTGTCGCGCACGCGCGCTATCACTGCGTCGCGGTCGGCGCTGTCGGTCAGTACGGCCGTGCTGCCGGTCTCCGCCGCCAGTTGCTCGGCCGCATCGCGCGACCCCGCATAAGTGAAGGTCACTGTCGCACCTTCGGTTGCGAAGCGCCGCACGATCGCGGCTCCAATTCCTCGGCTGCCGCCGAGCACCAGAACTGACTTTCCTTGAAACGCAGCCATCGGGTCCTCCTTGAGGTTTAATGTAGGGCGCGCTACATAAAACTCCGAAGGGTCGAGTCAAGGGATTATGTAATCGTGACTACAAATATATTGCGCCGGCGCGGACGCCCCCGGCGCTTCGATCCCGACGAGGCTGTCGCCACCGCTCAGCATCTCTTCCACGCTCGCGGGTATGACGCCGTCAGCGTCGCGGACGTCACTGAGGCGCTGGGCATCAACCCGCCGAGTTTCTACGCTGCCTTTGGCAACAAGGCCGGCCTCTACACCCGCATTCTGGATCACTGGGCGGGCACTCGGGCGATTCCCCTCGACGAGATCCTGCGCCCCGACCGCCCCGTCGCCGAAGCCCTTGCGGCCTTGCTGGAAGAGGCTGCCCGCCGCTACGCCGCCGATCCCGCGGCGGGCGGCTGCCTGGTGCTGGAGGGCATTCGCTGCAACGATCGGGAGGCGCGCGAGGCTGCCCGCGCGTTCAACCTCGCCGCGGAGGACGCCATCCAGCGCTATATTGCCGCCCGCCACCCGGAAGAGGCCGAGCGTCTGATGAATTTCGTCAGCACCACGATGTCCGGCCTCTCGGCCAAGGCCAGGAACGGGCATGGCCTGGACCAGCTCCTTGCCACTGCCCGCCTTGCCGGCACGGCCGTCGCCCTGGCCCTTCCGGCCTGAACGCCGAGCTTGGCTCAGCCGGCGCCCCATAGGCTCGCCGGGACCATCACCTCGCCATCCTTGTAAAGGCTCGCGGCGAGCGGATCATCGGCGAGGAACCAGGGGCCGTCGAGATCGACCACGTCGCAGAGCTGGGCGAGGATAAAGGCGGGCGCAGTCGACAGCGTCGCACCGGCCATGTTGCCGACCATCACCTTCAGCCCAAGCCGGCGGGCATGATCGGCCATCAGCAGTGCCTCGGTGAGGCCGCCGCATTTGTCGAGCTTGATGTTGATCACCTGGAAACGGCTGCGCTGCGCATCGATCTCCGCCAGGTCCTGCACGCTTTCGTCGGCGGCGACCGGGATGGGCGACTGCCAGCCGTCGAGCAGCGCCTCCGCGCCGCGGCGGACCGGCTGTTCGAGCAGCGCGACATTGTTGTCGACCAGCATAGCGACCAACCCGTCGAGATCTTCGCCGCCATAGCCCTGATTGGCATCGACCCCGAGCCAGACCTGCGGGCGTGCCCGGCGCACGACGCGGACGCGTTCGGTATCGGCGGCGAGATCGCCCTCGAGCTTGAGCTTGATCGCGAGCGCGGTCGGCAGCGCCGCGAGACGCTTGAGGATTTCGGCCGGATCGTCGGCGGGAAGGGTGAAGGTGGTGACGCGCGGCCGGGGCGGACCGACACCGGCGAGCTGCCATACCGGCACGCCGGCGCGACGCGATTCGAGTTCCCACAAGGCACAGTCGAGCGCGTTGCGCGCGCCGCCCGGGGGCAGGAGGTCGCGCAGGCCCTGGCGATCGATGCCCGCCTCGATCGCGTCGCGGCACCGCTCGATCTCGCCTTCGATATGGTCGGGGTCGTCGTCGAGATAATAGACCCCGGCGGCTTCGCCCCGCCCGGCATGCGCGCCGTCGGAGAGCGTGGCGATCACCGCGGGCATCGATTCGAACAGATAGCCCGAGATACGGAACGGCTCGCGCATCAGCATCGCGTCGCGGCGATGGATGAGGTTGAGCGGGCGGGCGCGCGTCGTCGCGGTCGGGGTCTCCATGCCCCGTCACATCACATGAAAGCGCTCACGTTTCAATATGAGAAACATCGTTCCCGGATAGCGAACCCGATTCGTCGGAGGAGATGAGATTCCAGCTTTTCCCGGCAGACTGTACCACGCGTTGCATGCCCGGGCCCGCGCACACCGCCAGCACGCGGCACGGCTCCTCGCCAACCAGCGCATAGCCGTGCGCCATGCCCGAATCGAAATAGACCGAGTCGCCCTCGGTCAGCAGCAGGGGCGCGTAGAGATCGGAATGCAGCTCCATCGCGCCCTGCAATATATAGAGATATTCCTCGCCCGAATGGCGCACCAGCCCGCCCAGTTCGTCGATGCTGCGCGCCTTCACCTCAATGATGATCGGCACCATCATCTTCCCCAGCAGGTCCGACGCGGGATAGTGATGCGTGTGGCGTTCGGAGCTGGCGCCGGGCAGTTTCCCGGCGCGTTGCACGCTGCGGCGGCCCAGTGCGGCGGGGGCCTGTGGGGTTGCCGCCGTGCCGGCCACGAGGCTGCCCATGTCGATGCCCAGGCCCTGCGCCAGGCGCACGAGCTTGTCATAGGTCATGGCCATCTTGCCGTTCTCGAGCTTGGACAGCGTCGAGAACGGCATGTCGATCTTCGCCGCGAGCGCGCGCAGCGTCAGCCCCTGCTCGATTCGCGCCGCGCGCAGCGCGAGGCCGGGGTGCGGACTGTTGGTGCTTGCCTTCTTCGCCATATGCCCTCTCGCCCGGACGCTAGCGCAAAGCCGGGGGATTGGGAATGCTCGTCGCTCGATAAGAAAACAGTTGCCATAAGTGAAACATCCGGCATGATGACGCCCATGTTTCGAAGGGATTGGGCGATGGCGTTTCAATCAAGGGCGTTGTGGCTGGCAGCCACGGCGATGGCGGCATGGGTACCGGCGGCGCAGGCGGCGGAAGCGGCGCAGGACGCCCGGACGCCGGCGGCGGAGGACCGCGAGGGCTGGGGCGAGGATATCGTGGTGACCGCCCAGAAGCGGAGCCAGAACCTGATCGACGTGCCGCAGTCCATCTCGGTCGTCTCGAGCCAGGTACTCGAGCAACGGCATGCGACGAGCCTGGTGGATTATGCGGCGCTCGTTCCCGGCCTGACCCTGCAGCAGCAGAATGCCGGCGAAACGCGCGTCATCCTGCGCGGCATCAACACCGGCGGCGCCAGCCCGACCGTCGCCATCTATATCGACGATACCCCCTTCGGATCGAGCACCAGCCAGACCAATGCCGCGCATCTTGCCGGGGACATCGACCCGTTCGACATCGAGCGGATCGAAGTCCTGCGGGGCCCGCAAGGCACGCTTTACGGGGCGAATTCGCTGGGCGGGATGCTCAAATATGTGACCGCGACGCCGAAGTTCGACCGTTTCTCCATCCGCGGCCAGGCCGGTGTCGAGACGGTCGACGGCGGCGGCACCGGCTGGTCCGGCAATGGCGTGGTCAATGTGCCACTGAGCGATACGCTCGCCGTCCGCGTCAGCGGCTTCTACCGCAAGACGCCCGGCTATATCGACGCGGTCGGCATCCCGGACCGCGACATCAACGATTCCGCCAGCTATGGCGGCCGCGCCTCGCTGCTGTTCAAGCCGAGCGACCGCTTTTCGGTCCGGCTGACCGCGATCGCGCAGAATATCCGCGCGCATGGCCGGGACGCCGTCGATGCCGATCCGCAGACGCTCACGCCGATCACGGCCGATCCCTTTACCGGTGCGGCGGGGGACGGCCTGGTTCGGTATCAGACGCTGCGGGAGAGCAACTCGGTCGATTACCGGCTCTATTCCGGTACGCTGGACTATGATTTCGGGCCGCTCAGCCTGACCTCGGTCACCAGCTACGCCACGTTGCGCCAGCATGAGGACATCGACGCCACGCCGTTGTTGGGCGACATCGCTCCCTTCTACGGCGCGGCGACGCCCTATGGCACGGACCAGCCGTCCAATATCAGCCAGAAGAAGTTCGCGCAGGAAGTGCGGCTGACATCCGCCAAGTCGGACAGTTTCGAATGGCTGATCGGCGGCTATTACACCCGCGAGCCGGGCCAGATCTATCAGCTCTACCGGCCGTTCGATCCCGCGACGGGGGCGTTCCTTCCCGAGGCCGGCACCATTCCGCAGGATCTGTTCGGTCCGGGCGTTCCCGCCAGCCCGCTTCCTTTCACCCATTTCCTGACGGCGCAGCTGGATTCGGTGTACAAGGAATATGCGGCGTTCGGCAGTGCGACATGGCATGTCACCCCGGCCTTCGATATCACCGGCGGGGTCCGGTACAGTCACAATGAGCAGCGCACGACCCAGAGCCTGGGGGGTGGATTCGCCGTGTTGCAGGGCGCCGACGCGACGCTGCTCGGCAACTCGTCGGAAGGGGTGTGGACCTGGTCGGTCTCGCCTCGGTACGAGATCAACGACCGGGTCGCGGTCTATGCGCGCGTCGCCAAGGGCTATCGGCCGGGTGGCCCCAATGTCGTTCCGCCCGGCGCGCCCGCCGATTATCCGGCGCAGTTCAGGGCCGATACGCTGATCAGCTATGAAGCCGGCGTGCGCGCGGAAACGCCCGACCGGACCTTCGGCATCGATGCCTCGGTCTATTATCTCGACTGGAAAGACACCCAGATCACGACCACCTTCGACACCGCGATCGGCCCGGTCACGGCGGACGGGAACGGCGAGGGCGCGAAGAGCTATGGTGCCGAAGTAACCGCGACGCTCCGGCCGATCCGCGGTATGTCGGTGGTCGGCTCGGTCGCGTACAACCACACCGACCTCAAGGGGAACATCCTGGTGGGCGGATCGGACGGCGACCAGCTTCCTTATGCGCCGCGCTGGAGTGCCAGCATGTCGGCAGACTATGACTGGGCGCTCAACGACCGGATGAACGCGTTCGTCGGCGGATCGGTCATGCTGGTGAGCGATCGCCCCGCGGACTTCGATTCGGGCTATCAGGCCACTTTCGGCCATCGCCTCATGCTCGACGGTTATGACAGCGTCGATCTGCGTGCCGGCATCGAGATGAAGCCGGTCACGCTGAGCGTCTATGCCAAGAACGTCACCAATTCGCGCGGGCAGACCTATGCCGGCATCTATAGCGGTCGCTATGCCGGGTTGATCGACCTCGCGATGATCCGCCCGCGCACCATCGGCCTCAGCCTGGGATTCGATTTCTGATGCATATTGGATTGATCGACCTCGCCACGCGCCTGCTCCGGCACGCGCTCCCGTCCCTGTTGCTGGTGGCGGTGCCGATCGCCGCGCAGGCACCGACCCAGCTCGACCCCATCAAGCCGCCTGCGTCCGAACAGCCTGCCGGCTCGGCGCCCGGCGTGCTCCCGGCAACGGGCGGCGCGCCGCTGACCGCGACCGATGTCGATGCCTGGCTCGACGGGCTGATGCCCTATGGCCTCGAATCGGGCGGCATCCCCGGCGCGGTGGTCGTGGTGGTCAAGGATGGCAAGGTCCTCACGCAGCGCGGCTTCGGCAAGGCGGACATGAAGACGGGCAAGCCGGTCGATCCGGCAGCGACGCTGTTCCGGCCCGGCTCGGTCTCGAAGCTGTTCACCTGGACGGCGGTGATGCAGCAGGTCCAGGCGGGCAAGCTCGATCTCGACAAGGACGTGAACACCTATCTCGACTTCAGGATTCCGCCCGCCTTCGGCAAGCCGATCACGCTTCGGAACCTGATGACGCACACCTCGGGCTTCGAGGAGACGGCGAAGTTCCTGATCACGACCGATCCGAAGGCGGTCAAGCCGCTCGGCGACGTGCTGAAGCGCTGGGTGCCGCACCGCATCTATGCGCCGGGCAGTACCGCGTCCTATTCCAACTATGGCGCGTCGCTCGCCGGCTATCTGGTCGAGCGCGTGTCGGGCGAGAAGTTCGAGGATTATGTCCAGCGCCACATCCTGACGCCGCTCAACATGCGCCATTCGAGCTTCGCCCAGCCGCTGCCGGCCGCGCTCGTACCCGGCATGGCGCAGGGGTATGAAGTCGCCTCGGGCGAGCCGCAGAAATTCGAGATCATCCCGATGTCGCCGGCCGGCGCGCTCTCCGCGACGGGCGCCGACATGGGGCAGTTCATGATCGCGCATCTCGCCCAGGGCGGGCCGCTGCTCAATCCGCAGACCGCGGCGCTGATGCATGCGACGGCCAACACCCCGATCCCGGGGCTGCCGGGCATGGCGCTGGGTTTCTATCATGAGGGCGCCAATGGCCTGAACATCGTCGGGCATGGCGGCGACACCAATTTCTTCCATTCCGACCTGCACCTCTATCTCGACAAGAATGTCGGCGTGTTCGTGTCGTTCAATGCGGGCGGCAAGGCGGGGGCGGCGCATATCCTGCGCGGCAAATTGTTCGACAGCTTCACCAACCGCTATTTTCCGCAAGCCAAACCACCGCTGCCGACCCTGGCCACCGCGGCCGAGCATGGGCGGACCCTGGCGGGCCATTATGTCAGCAGCCGCGGGTCGCTGACCAACTGGCTGCGCCTGGTGACTCTGCTCGGCGAGACGACGGTCGCGCTCAACGACGACAATACGATCACCGTTGCCGCCCTGACCGATGCCGCCGGTGCGCCGAAGCGCTGGCGCGAGGTGGCGCCCTGGCAGTGGCAGGAAGTCGGCGGCGAGGGCCGGCTCGGCGCGCTGGTCAAGGACGGCAAGGTCGTCAGCCTGTCTCCTGCCGAGTTCGCCCCGATCATCCTGTTCCTGCCGGCGTCCGGCTCGCTGAATGCCGGGTGGATCATTCCCATGCTGCTCGCCGCGCTGGCGGTGATGCTGGTGACGGCCTTGTCCTGGCCGATCGTGGCGCTGGTCCGCCGGCGGTACGGCTATCGCCCACAGATCGCTGGGCGGCCGCTGATGCTGCACCGCGCGACGCGGGTCACCGCATGGATCGCGGTGATCGTGGCGGGGGGCTGGATGGCGATGGTCGGCGTGCTGAGCAGCAACCTCGAGGCGCTCGACGGCCGGCTCGATATCTGGATGCGCCTGTTGCAGTTGCTGACGCTCGTCGCCGTCGCCGGCACGGTCCTGACCCTGTGGAACGCCTGGACGATGGCGCGCAGCCCGGAGCGCAAGCGGCTGGCGACGGCATGGACGGTGCTGGTCGCGCTCTCGGCGGTCTATCTGGTCTGGCTGGCGTTCAGCCTCAAGACGATGACCTTCGGCCTGAACTTCTAAGGCATGGCATCAGGCACATCGGTTCCGGCGGGGAAGGCGCTGTTCGGTCACCCGCCGGGCATGACCGTGCTATTCATGACTCAGATGTGGGCCGAATTCTCCTATTTCGGGCTGCAGGCACTGCTGGTCTATTACATGACTCAGCATCTCGGTTTCAGCCAGGGCAAGTCGTCGCTGATCTACGGCACATATGGCGCGGCCGCGTTCTTCAGCCCGTTCTTCGGGGGGATCATTGCCGATCGCTGGCTGGGCCGGAAGCGCAGCGTAGTGCTGGGCGGCGTGCTGATGATGCTCGGCCATTTCGCCATGGCGTTCGAGGCGCTGCTGTTCCCGGCGTTGGCGCTGGTCGCGATCGGCAACGGGCTCTTCATCCCGCCCCTGGCCGTCCAGGTCGGCAATCTTTACGCCGACAAGGATCCGCGCCAGACCCAGGCGTTCAGCGCTTATTATATGGGGATCAATCTCGGCGGGCTGCTCGCGCCTTTGGTGTGCGGCACGCTGGGCGAAATCTATGGCTGGCACTGGGGTTTCGCGGCGGCCGGCTTCGGCATGCTGGTCGGGCTCGCCGTGTATCTCGGTTTCGGGCATTTGCTGCCGCCCGATCCGCCGACGCGGTCGCGATCGCCGGGGGGCGTTCCCGTCGCGCTGACGAAGCCGGAATGGCGCAACCTTCGCCTGCTGGTGGCGATCGTCGCGGTCGTCGTGCTGTTCCGCATCGCGTACGAGCAGAGCGGCAACGTCATTGCGCTGTGGGTCGAGCATCAGACCGACCGGCATATCGCGCTGCTCGGATCGGGCGTCGAGATTCCGGCGACCTGGTTCCAGTCGATCAATCCGCTGCTGATCATCCTCGCGACGCCGTTCCTGATCCGCTTCTGGGCGAAGCGCGCCGAACGGCGCGGGCCGGCGAACCTGTTGCAGCGGATGAGCCTGGGCTGCGCGGTGGCGACGCTCGCGATGCTGGTGATGGTCGTCGCGGCGGCACTGAATGCCGAGACCGGCCAGCGCGTCGGGGCGGAATGGGTGACGGCCTATTTCATCCTGCTCACCCTGGGCGAGCTGATGGTGATCCCGGTCGGGCTGACGCTGGTCGGCGCGCTTTCGCCGGTGCAGGTCGCGGCGATGGCGATGGGCGCCTGGTATATCGCGAAGTTCCTCGGCAGCCTGCTCGCCGGCGCGATGGGGGCGTGGTGGGGCGCCATCCCGGCGACGCTGTTCTTCGGTGCAGGCGCGCTTTCGGTCGCGCTCGCCGCGGTGGTGCTGTTCGCGATGAGCCGCAGGACGCCGATCGAGATCGGCTGACCCGGGCGCTTTTTGAAGGCAAGTCCCGGGGTGTGTCGATCCGCCGGCGGGGCCATGTCATGATCCGCAAGAACGGAGCGATGACATGACCTATTCTTACAAGACGATCCCGTCGCCGGTCGGCGAGTTGAAGCTGGTCGCGCGCGACACCGGGCTGGCCGCGATCCTGTGGGAGAATGACCGGCCGGGCCGCGTGCGGTTGGGCGCAATGATCGAGGATGTGGACCATCCCGTGCTGGTCGAGACGGAGAAGCAACTCGGCGCCTATTTCGCCGGCACGCTGACCGCCTTCACCGTCCCGCTCGATTTCGCGGGCACCGATTTCCAGAAGAGCGTGTGGCATGCGCTGCTGACCATCCCGTTCGGCGAGACGCGCAGCTATGCCGAGATCGCGCGGCAGATTGGCCGGCCGAGCGCAGTGCGCGCGGTCGGTGCGGCGAACGGCAGGAATCCCATCTCGATCATCGCGCCCTGCCATAGGGTGATCGGATCGAACGGCGCGCTGACCGGCTTTGCCGGCGGGCTTGCCGCGAAGGAGCGGCTGCTCGGGCTCGAAAGCGGGCAGGCGGCGTGATCGACTGGGAGGCAGTCCGGGCGGATCTGGACGGGCAGGGCTGGGCGATCCTGCCCGGCCTGCTTTCCGCCGCCGAGTGCGACGCGACGGCCGCGCTCTACGGCCCGGGGCCGATGTTCCGCAGCCATGTGGCGATGGCGCGGCACGGCTTCGGGTCGGGCGAATATCGCTATTTCGCCTATCCCCTGCCGCCGCTCGTGGCGGGCCTGCGCGCGGCGCTCTATCCGCGGCTCGCGCCGATCGCCAATCGCTGGAACGAGCGGATGGGGATCGATATACGCTTCCCTGACGCGCATGCCGATTTCCTCGACCGCTGCCATGAGGCGGGACAGGTCCGGCCGACGCCGCTGCTGCTCCGTTACGGCGCGGGCGACTATAACTGCCTGCACCAGGACCTGTATGGCGAGCATGTCTTCCCGCTGCAGGTCGCGATCCTGTTGTCGGCGCCGGGCGAGGATTTCACCGGCGGCGCGTTCGTGCTGACCGAGCAGCGCCCGCGCATGCAGTCGCGCGCCGACGTCGTGCCGCTGGCCAAAGGCGATGCCGTGGTCTTCGCGGTCAGCCAGCGGCCGCACCGGGGTTCGCGCGGCGACTACCGCGTGACGATGCGGCATGGCGTCAGCACGTTGCGGTCGGGGCATCGCCACACGCTGGGCGTCATCTTCCACGATGCTCACTGATGGCGAGGCGATCCTAAACCAAGGTGTGGATTATATCGTCCCGGCCAAAGCCTATCTGACGAGGCGGGCGGCACCTGCCGTCCCCGACTTCGAGGAGACGCTTGATGACCAGCCCGACCATCGCCGAACGCTTTCTGGGGACCCCGACCGATCTCGGCACCGAGGCGACGCGCGACATTTCCGCCGGGCTTGCCGGGCTGCTCGCCGATGTGTTCGCGCTCTACCTCAAGACCAAGAATTTCCACTGGCACATGAGCGGCCCGAATTTCCGGGATTATCACCTGCTGCTCGACGAGCAGGGCGACCAGATCTTCGCGATGACCGATGCGATCGCGGAGCGCGCGCGCAAGATCGGCGGGACGACGATCCGCTCGATCTCCGACATCGCCGGCCGCCAGCGCATCCTCGACAACAATGCCGATTATGTCGACCCGCAGGACATGCTGGCCGAGCTGCACGGCGACAACAAGCAGCTCGTCGCCGAGATGCGCCGGGTACACGCGCTGTGCGACGACTATGCCGATGTCGCGACCGCCAGCCTGCTTGAAGTCTGGATCGACGAGACCGAGCGCCGCAGCTGGTTCCTCTATGAGAGTTGCCGGTCCCCAGTCTCCCGCTGAGGGACGGCCGCGGCGGCGCGCCTTCCCTCCCCCCGGTCCGGGCGCGTCGCCGCGAAACTATTGGAGCGAAATTTGCGGCGGCGGGCCTGGCTCGTCGCCAATTCCTTGCGTGTGGGCCGAGCCGAAACATCCCCTTTCCGTTCGTGTCGAGCGACGTCGAGACACTTGGTTGGGTTCGACGCAGGTTTCTCGACTTCGCTCGACACGAACGGAAAGGGGGATTGTAGACGGCTGGACTAATTCGCCGCCCGCTCGATCGCCTCGATCAGCGCATCCGGATCGATCGGCTTGGACAGGAACGCCACGGCCCCCGCCGCCAGCGCCTGGTCCCGCGCCGCGTCGGTCGGATAGGCGGTCATCACGATCACCGGATGGCGCCACCCGCGCCGCACGATCTCGGCCTGCAGTTCGAGGCCGGTCATGCCTGGCATGTGCAGGTCGGTCACGATGCAGGCGATCTGGCCTTCCAGCCCGCAGCCGAGCAGCGCCTCGCCGCCGGAAAAGCATCGCGGCGTCAGGCCGGCCGACCGCATCAGGCTGTTCAGGCTGCCCCGCACGCCCGGATCGTCGTCGACGATCGCGATGAGGGGGGATGCGGTCACGGTGGATACTCCAGTCACGATAAGGGCCTAACGCCGGGGTCAGTCCTCCGGATGCGCCGCGCCGAAGAATTCCACCATTATACTCAGGCGTTAAACCGGTGGATCGACTCGTCGCGCACGCCGAGCTGTTCGGCCATGCGGACGAGGTCGGCGAGCGACTGCGCCTCCATCTTGCGCATCACATTGCCGCGGTGGATCTTCACCGTGATCTCCGACAGGGCCAGCCGGCCGGCGACCTGCTTGTTCATCAGGCCAGTGACGACCAGCCCCATCACTTCGCTCTCGCGCGGCGTCAGCGAGGCGTAGAGTTGCTTCAGCCGCTCGCTGCCGGCCGATTCGGCGCGCCGCGCCCGGTCGCGCTCGATCGCGGCGGCGACGGCTTCGAGCATCTGGTCCTCGCTGAACGGCTTGGGCAGGAAATCGACCGCGCCCGCCTTCATCGCGCGCACCGTCATCGGGATATCGCCATGCCCGGTGATCAGGATCACCGGGATATGGATTCCCCGCGCGGCAAGGCCCTCCTGGAAATCGAGTCCGTTCTCGCCCTTGAGCCGGATGTCGAGCACCAGGCAGGAAGGAAGGCCCGGCACGCCCGCGGCAAGGAAGGAAGCGGGCGACTCGTGAAGCGCGACCGCGAGCCCGGTCGAGCGGAACAGGCTGCCGAGCGCGCCGCGTACATCATCGTCGTCGTCGATGACGCACACACAGCCCTGGTCGATGCTCATGCCACGGCCCTTTCGTCGTCGGCGACGGGCAGGCGGAAGCGAAAGCTCGCGCCGCCCTCGGGGTTGTTGCCGGCGGTCAGGCTGCCGCCATGCTGCTCCAGGATCGACCGGCAGATCGACAGGCCCATGCCCATGCCGTCCGCTTTGGTGGTGAAGAAGGGGCGGAACAGCGCCTCCGGATCGTCGCCGGCAATGCCGGGGCCGCAATCGCGCACCGCCACGGTCACGCCGCCGGCGTCGGTCTCGGCGTCGAGGCACAGGTCGCGGCGGTCGAGCGGGTTCTGGCCCATGGCCTGCTCCGCGTTGAGCATCAGGTTCATCAGCACCTGCTGGATCTGCACCCGGTCGCCCGTCACTTCGGGCAGGCCCGCCGGGATCGCGGCCTGGACCGTCACATGGTTTGCCTGGAAATCGCGGTCGAGCAGCGCGATCGTCTCCTCGATCAGCGCGGCGAGATCGATGCGGCTCTGTTTCGGCTCGGCCCGGCGGGCGAGGTTGCGGATGCGCTCGATCACGCTCGCGGCACGCGTGCCGTTGGAGGCGATATGGTCGAGGCAGTCGGACACTTCCGCCGCGCCCGGCGCCTCGCGCGCCAGCCAGCGCTTGCCCGATTTGGCATAGGTAATGATTGCCGACAGCGGCTGGTTGACCTCATGCGCGATCGAGGCTGCGAGCTGGCCGAGCGTGGTGATGCGCGCGACGTGAGTCAGTTCGGCCTGGGCCTGGGCGAAACGCGCCTGGGCGCGGTTCCGCTCGGTGACGTCGAGCGCCATGAGCAGCACGCGCGACCAGCCCCGATTGTCCTGCGGCAGGGTCACGCGCAGCACCACGTCGACGGTCTCGCCCGACAGCGTGCGGAACTGCGATTCCTCTTCGATCCATTCCTCGCCGCGCTTCAATGCGTTGAAGATGCGGATCAGTGCCACGCCGCCGAGCGGCGTATAGTGGCGGAAGATGCCACCGGCGATCAGCGTCTCGCGGTCGGGCAGGCCGAACAGCAGTGCGGCGGCCAGATTGGCGTCGCGCAGGCGCGCGCCGCGTGCCGCCTGTTCGACCAGCTCCTGGTCGGCCTCGCGTCCGTCCCGCAACAGGGCAAAGGCCGTCGACCAGTCCGATTCCCAGATCGGGAAGCCGGCGGCGTTGAAGATGGTGCGATAGCGTTCCTCGGACCGGCGCCGCGCCTCGATGTCCGACAGATGCCGGGCCGACAAGATGGTGGTGATGCCGATCGCGACGAGGCTGACGACGAGCCGCATCGCGGGGGAGCCGAGCGGCTCGGCCCAGTGGCTCATGACATAGCCGATCATGGCGAGCAGTGCGCAGACCAGGCCGGCGGCGATCACCATGATGCGATCGTTGCTGCGCGAGGCGATCAGCACGACCGTGGTGTAGAGCACGGCGACCGCGCCTTGCAGCGGGCTCAATATGTCGAGCGCCAGGATGCCGAGCGCCACGACCATCGCCGTCGCGGTGCGCAGGCGGGCGGCCAGTCGCCTTCCCTCCCGGTCTCCGCGCATCATCGTCTCCCGCCACCGCCGGGGCCATCCCGACCAGACGGGTTCCACGCTGAACGAGAGGGTGCGCGAGCGCAACAGTTCCGATTGGTGGGACCAGGGGATCATCGCGTCCCGACGCACAGTTCGAAACAGGTGCCGGGGTTGGCGTCGAGCCAGGCATGATGGCCGCCCAGCCGCGCCGCCATCATGCCGACCAGCCGGCCGCCCAGGCCGGTTCCCCTTGCGGCCTGGTTCGGGTCGCGGCCCCGGCCGCAATCCCTGACCTCGAGCAGATAGCCGCCGCCCGCGCCCACGCGCAGCACGACGCTGACGATGCCGGCTTCACCCGGCGCATAGGCGTGCTTGAAGGCGTTGGTGACGATCTCCGACACGATGATGCCGACCGACGTGGCCTCATCCGCCGGCACGAGCACGCCGGCGGCGTGCACGATCACGAAGCGGCCGGCGGCGCTGTCGGCGACGCTTTGCTCCAGCTCGCCGCCAAGCTCGTCGAGATAGGTGCCGAGATTGACCATGGCCGCCTGGTGCGACCGGTAGAGCTGGCGATGGACACCGGCGATCGCGCCGATCCGGCGGAGCGTCATGTCGAACGCGGCGGCGGCCACCGGATCCTGGATGCCGCGCGCTTCGGCCGAGACCATCGCGGAGAGCAGCTGGAGGCTGTTCGCCACGCGGTGGTTGACCTCGTCGGCGGTGCTGGGTTCGGGCGCCGGCGGCAGGACGGTCACACGGGCATCCTGCGCAACGCGGTCGATGGTGGTCATCATCATGACGGTCCCCTCCGGGCAGCACTCCCGCTGCCGAGGACTGCAGTGATCCCCGATCGTCGCCGGGCGGGCCATCATACGGTGGTTTAGGGTCGGACCACCCCTTGGTATGATGGCAACAGCCCATCGTGCGGCAGATATCCGGCGTCATCATAACCGAGAGGAATAGTGTCATGATGGATCGCCGGACTTTCACCCTGACCCTGGGTGCCGCCATGGCGAGCGCCGCGCTTGCGCCGGTCGCCCGCGCCGCCGCGCCCGCCATCCGTAACGTCGTTCTGGTGCACGGCGCTTATGCCGACGGATCGAGCTGGAGCGCGGTCATCCCGCTGCTCCAGGCGGCGGGCATGAAGGTGACCGCGGTGCAGAACCCGCTGACCTCGCTCGCCGACGACGTCGCCGCAACAAAGCGGGCGATCGCGTTGCAGGACGGGCCGATGGTGCTGGCGGGTCACAGCTATGCCGGCATGGTGATCAGCGAAGCCGGTGCCGATCCCAGGGTTGCCGCCCTGGTCTATGTCGCCGCCCGCGCGCCCGATGCGGGCGAGGATTATCCGGCACTGACGAAGCAGTTTCCGACGCCGCCGGCCTCGGCCGGGCTGACTCATGCCGGTGGCTTTGCCCAGTTGAGCGAGGAGGCGTTCCTGCGCGACTTCGCCAATGGCGTCGATCCAGTGCGCGCCCGTGCGCTCTACGCCGTGCAGGGGCCGATTGCTGACACCTTGTTCGACAGCCGCACCACCCAGGCGGCGTGGCGCAGCAAGCCGAGCTTCTATGCCGTGTCGCGCAACGACCGCACGACCAATCCCGACCTGGAGCGCTTCCTCGCGCGGCGGATGAAGGCGGCGACCATCGAGCTCGACTCAGGTCATTTGTCGCTCGTCACCCATCCGCGCGAGATCGCCGGGCTGATCCTGCGCGCCGCCGATGGCGGCGCGGCCTGATCGCCGGTTAGTCGAGCCGGTTCTCAGAACCGCTCGCCGACCATCTCCTCGCTCTTTGCCCAGAGCGCGCGGGCATGGTCGGGGTCGAGCGCATAGGCGCGCACGCCGCCGCGAATGCCTTCGCCCTCGACGATCTCGGCGACATGGCAATCCTCGCAATATCTGCCGCCGACCTCTTCCGGGGCGGCGACGATCGCGGCCCAGACCGAGGTCGCGGCGCCTTGCGGGATGGTCTTGAAGCGGAAAGCCTCGGCGCCTGCCGCCTTCTGGGCTTCGTTGATCGATGCGATCAGTGTCTCCATCGCCTCCTGCGTCATGTGGCGCGCGAGCTCGGTATGGATGCCGCCGGGATGGACCGCCGTCGCGCGGATGCCCTGGTCCTTGTGGCGCCGGTCGAACTCGACCGCGAACAGCGCATTGGCGGTCTTGGACCGGCCATAAGCGACGAACTCGGCATAGGGCGTATGCTCGAAATTCGGATCGTCGAGATCGACATCGGCGAAGCGGTGCCCGGCCGAGGACAGGTTCACCAGCCGCCCGCCCGGATTGATCAGCGAGGCGATGCGGTTGACCAGCACGAAATGGCCGAGATGGTTGGTGCCGAACTGAGTCTCGAAGCCGTCGGCGGTTTTGCCCTGCGGGGTGGCCATCACGCCCGCATTGGCGATCACCACGTCGAAGCGGCGGCCATCGGCGAGCAGCGCATCGGCGCAGGCGCGCACGCTGGCGAGATTCGCCAGGTCGAGCTCGATCAGGTCGAGGCCGCCGCCATTGGCGGCCTGCTCGCGGACCACCTCGGTCGCGCGGTGTGTCTTGTCGAGGTCGCGGGCGGCGCCGACGACCTGTGCGCCATGCGCGGCGAGGACGCGCGCGGTCTCGACGCCGAGGCCGGCCGAGACGCCGGTCACCAGGATGCGCTTGCCGCGCAGGGATACGCCGTCGAGGACCTCGTCAGTGGTCGTGGTGTCGCCGAAAATGCTGCTCATGGGAGATCTCCTTGGAGAGGGGGCATTGCGGCGCCTATCTGGTCGCCGGACGCGCGAACCGGACGCCCGATCGTGTCGAGTTCTTGCCTGATCCTCTCAGTCCCC
This sequence comes from Sphingomonas sp. P2_B6, assembly GCF_056404755.1. Taxonomy (NCBI): domain Bacteria; kingdom Pseudomonadati; phylum Pseudomonadota; class Alphaproteobacteria; order Sphingomonadales; family Sphingomonadaceae; genus Sphingomonas; species Sphingomonas sp. P2_B6. The sequence continues at coordinate 40,397 of NZ_JBFUDK010000003.1, read as the reverse complement.
CGTTCGCGGCGCTTGTTTCGCGGGCCGCGTGCGCCATGTTGCGCCCATGCGGGAACAGCTCGATCGATTGTGCGCCCTCGCGCTGCGGCATCAGGGCGATGGCGAACGCGGCAGAGTCATTCCGCGCCTCGGCATTCATGTCAGCGGCGCTCCCACCGGCGCTTTGCCCGGCATGTACGAACCGATGATCTGCATCGTGCTGCAAGGAGAAAAGCAGGTGATGATCGGCGACCGCCTGCTCCAATATGGTGCCGGGGATCAGCTGATCGCCTCGATCGACCTGCCCGTATCGGGGTGCATCGTGAAGGCGAGTCCCGACCGGCCCTATATCGTCGTCGGCATGGCGCTGAACCAGGACATGGTGACGTCGCTGTTGTCGGAGCTGCCGCCCCGGGCGGAGGAGCCGACCGCCGGCTTCGCCGTCGGCGCGGCGAGCCCGGCCTTGCTCGACAGCTGGGGCCGGCTGCTCGCGCTGTTCGAGACGCCGGAGGACGTGCCGGTGCTCGCGCCGATGCTCGAGCGCGAGATCCTGTACCGAATCCTGCAGGGGCCACAGGGCGGCATGCTCCGCCAGGCGGCGATCACCGACAGCCGCCTGTCGCAGATACGCGCCGCGATCGGCTGGATCAGGAGCCATTTCGACAAGCCGCTCCGGATCGAGGCGCTCGCCGATATCGCCGGGATGAGCCTCGCGTCCTTCCACCGGCACTTCAAGGCGGCGACGGCGATGAGCCCGCTGCAATATCAGAAGTCGCTCCGCCTTCATCAGGCGCGGCGCCTGCTGATCGCCAGCGCCGACGCGTCGCGCGCGGCCTATTCGGTCGGTTATGAAAGCGCCTCGCAGTTCAGCCGGGAATATGCGCGGATGTTCGGCTGCCCGCCGGCGCGCGACGCGGAGCGGCTGCGCGGGCAGGGGCTTGTTCAGGCCATCGTCGCGGCGTGAGTCGCACGGCAGCTATGGCGTCGGCCTGTCCGGCGCGCTAGGGTTTGTGGATTATATATCCTATAGGAGCGGGTTCGGTGACAATCAGCATATGTCGGTCGGCGGCACTTTCGGCCGCCCTGGTTCTCGGCGGCGTCGCGGCGGTGCCGGCCCAGGCGCAGGATTGCCGGTCGATCGCCGATCCGACTCAGCGCCTCGCCTGTTACGACCGGCAGCAGGGCGTACCGGCCGAGGTGCCCGCACCGGCCGCCGAGCCGGCCCAGCCGGTCAACCGCACCGGCCTGCGCGAGGCCAAACCGCCCAAGCCGCCCAAGGCTGCCAAGGCGGCGCAGGCGAAATCCGGGTTCACCAGCACGATCGTCGGCATCTCGCCGCTGAACTTCGGCCTGTTCGAGCTGCGCCTGGCGGACGGCAGCGTGTGGAGCACCACGACCAGCAGCGGCCGCCGGCCGGTGGTAGGCGACGTCGTATCCTATCGCCGCAGCATGCTCGGCGCGCATTTCTTCGACATCAAGGGCCAGGGCCCGGTGACGGTGCGCCGCGAGCGGTAAAGCAATAGCTCCCCTCCGTTCGGGCTGAGCTTGTCGAAGCCCTGCTCTTCTCTTCCTGGGAAGAAAGAACAGCCCTTCGACAGGCTCAGGGCGAACAGAGGGATTTCAGCCACCCCCCAGCACGTTGATCGAAAACGCCAGCACGCCGATGTTGAACACGAAGGCGGCGAGGCAGTGGCCGATCACCACGCGGCGGATGCGCGGCGACGTTATCTGGCTGTCGGACGTCTGGAAGGTCATGCCCAGGGTGAAGCTGAAATAGACGAAGTCCCAATAATCGGGCTCCTTGGTGTCGGGAATCTCGATGCCCCCGGCATCCCCGCCGCCGCCGCCGCGCGAATAGTACATATGCGCATAATGCAGTGCGTAGATGGTGTTCGAGAACAGCCAGGCCAGCACCAGGGTGGCGACGAGCAGGGCCGTGGTGAGCGGACTGCCCTTGCCGTTCATCATCTCGCTCGCGACCGAGACGAGCACGACCAGCGAAACCACGGCGCTCAACCCCAGCAACAACGCGCGATTGGCGTCATTGTCCTTGGCGCGCTGTCGCATATCGTCTGCGCGGTGACGCAGCAGGGGGGCGACGATCACCAGGAACAATGCGCTGGCGATGTCGAACGCGGCCATGGTGCCCAGGCCCTTGCCCATCCGCGGGATGAGGATCGCGAGGCCCGCCACGAACACCAGCACGAAGATGACGAATCGGGTCGGCGCGATCTTCCTGCCGAGCTGCATGGCATCATCCTCGAATATGCGCCGTCGGGTCTGATGCGCGTTTATCCAGAGGCTAGCGCTTGACGCCGCCGTCGCATAGATAGCGCGCCCTTATGGCCCGTATCGAAACCCCCAAACGCATCCGCGGCACGCAGGACATCTTCGGCGACGAGCAACGGCGCTTCGCGCGCGTGCTCGAGGCGTTCGAGACGGTGCGGCGCCTCTATGCTTTCCGCCGCCTTGAAATCCCGGTCTTCGAGGCGACCGAGGTCTTCTCCCGCTCGCTCGGCGAGACGACTGACGTCGTGTCGAAGGAAATGTACACGTTCGAGGACAAGAGCCAGCGTTCGATCACGCTGCGGCCCGAATTCACCGCCGGGATCGCGCGCGCCTATCTGACCGAGGGCTGGCAGCAATATGCGCCGCTGAAGCTGGCGACCGCCGGGCCGGTATTCCGTTACGAAGCGCCCCAGGCCGGCCGCTATCGCCAGTTTCACCAGATCGATGCCGAAGTGATCGGCGCGGCCGAACCGATGGCGGATGTCGAATTGCTGGTGCTCGCTGACCAGCTGCTGCGCGAGCTGGGCATTTCGGACGGCGTCACGCTCCAGCTCAACACCCTGGGCGATGCCGAGACGCGCGATGCCTGGCGGGCCGCGCTGATCAGCCATTTCGGACAGCATCGTGCCGATCTGTCCGCGGAAAGCCAGGACCGGCTGGACCGCAATCCGCTCCGTATCCTCGACAGCAAGGATCCGAGGGACCGGCCGATCGCCGAGGCTGCGCCCGATATCGACGCCTTCATGACGAGCGAGGCCGGCGCGTTCTTCGACAGCGTGACCAAGGGCCTCGACGCGGCCGGCGTCGCCTGGACGCGCAACGCGCGGCTGGTGCGCGGGCTCGATTATTACCGGCACACCGCGTTCGAGTTCGTCACCGACCGGCTCGGCGCGCAGGGTACGGTGCTGGCCGGCGGGCGCTATGACGGGCTGATCGGCGCGCTGGGCGGCAACGAGACGCCCGGCGTGGGCTGGGCGGCCGGCGTCGAGCGGCTGGCTATGCTGATCGACGAGCCAGTGGCCGAGCGGATCGACGCGGTGATCGTGCCGATGGGCGAGGCGGCCGAGGCGCGCGCCATCGGCATCCTCGCCGATCTGCGCCGCGCAGGGATCGCGACCGACATGGCGTTCAAGGGCAATATGAAGCGGCGCATGGCCAGGGCCGATGCGCAGGGCGCGCGCTTCGCGGTGATCATCGGCGATGACGAACTCGCCAAGGGCGTCGCTTCAGTCAAGCTGCTCGGTGCGGGCACGCAGAGCGAGGTGGCGTTCGACGATCTCGCAAGGGTATTGAGAGCCTGATGACGACGATCTCGGCGGAGAGGATCGCGCAGATCGAAGCGCGGCGGGACGAGTTGCAGGCGCTGATGGCGACCGGCGATCTGCCGTCCGAGCGATTCGTCGCCGTCTCCAAGGAATATGCCGAACTCGAGCCGGTCGCGCGCGCCGCGGGCGAGGTGCGGCGGCTGCGCGCCGAGCTGGGCGTGCTGGCGGGCATGGAGAGCGAGACCGATCCCGAGATCCGCGCGATGGCGCGCGAGGAGATCGATTCGATCCGCGAGACCCTGCCGCTCGCCGAGCGCGGGCTGGCGCTGTCGCTGCTGCCGCGCGACTCCGCCGACGAGCGCGCCGCGATGCTCGAAATCCGCGCCGGCACCGGCGGCGACGAAGCGGCTTTGTTCGCCGGCGACCTGTTCCGCATGTATCAGCGCTATGCCGAATCGCAGGGCTGGAAGGTCGAGCTGATCTCCGCCTCCTCGTCCGAATCGGGCGGCTTCAAGGAAGCGATCGCCTCGGTCGAGGGCAAGGGCGTGTTCGCCAAGCTGAAGTTCGAAAGTGGCGTGCACCGCGTCCAGCGCGTGCCGGTCACCGAAGCGGGCGGGCGCATCCACACTTCCGCCGCGACCGTCGCCGTGCTGCCCGAGGCGGAGGAGGTCGACGTCAAGATCGACGACAAGGATCTGCGCATCGACATCTACCGGTCGTCGGGGCCCGGCGGGCAATCGGTCAACACGACCGATTCCGCGGTGCGTATCGTGCATATCCCGACGGGCCTGGTGGTGATCCAGCAGGACGAGAAATCGCAGCACAAGAACAAGGCCAAGGCGATGAAGGTGCTGCGCACCCGCCTGTACGAGCTGGAGCGCGACCGGCTGCACACCGAGCGCGCCGGCGCGCGCAAGTCGATGGTCGGGTCGGGTGATCGGTCGGAGCGGATCCGCACCTATAATTTTCCGCAGGGGCGCGTGACGGATCACCGCATCAACCTGACCCTGCATCGCCTGCCGGAAATCCTGCAGGGCGAGCTGGACGAGCTGATCGGCGCGCTGATCGCCGAGGACGAGGCGGAACGCCTGGCCTCGCTGGATGGCTAAAATCCCCCTCTCGCTTGCGGGAGGGGAGTGCGGCGGCTCTTTGCCCTGCCCGGGGGGCAGGGCTGCTGCCGCACTGGGAGGGCCTGTCCTCCCCGGTCCGCTACTGTGACAAGCCCTCCCCCAACCCCTCCCGCAAGCGGGAGGGGAGTAAGGCAGGCGCTTGCCGAAGCCGCCACCTCCTTCACTACCCTCTCCCAAACCCCCCGCCTCGACGCCGAACTCCTCATGGCGCACGCCCTCGGCACCACGCGCGAATCCCTGCTCCTCCGCCATCTCGACGACCCGGCCCCTGCCACCTTCGCTCCGCTCGTCGTCCGCCGCCTGAAGCACGAGCCGATCGCCTATATCACCGGCACCCGTGCCTTCTGGACGATCGAGCTGCAAATCGGCCCCGGTGCGCTCGTGCCCCGCGCCGATAGCGAGACGCTGATCGAGGCGGCGGTCGAGTATTTCGCTGACCGCGCGCCGAGGACGATCCTCGATCTCGGCACAGGCCCTGGCACCCTGCTGCTCGCCGCGCTCGACCAATGGCCGGGCGCGACCGGCCTCGGCGTTGACGCGTCGGACGTCGCGCTGGACATGGCGATGGCCAATGCCGCGCGCCTCGGCATGGAAAAGCGCGCGCGTTTCGAGCCGGGCAATTGGGCGGACGGCATTGATGGCGCTTTCGACCTGATCCTCGCCAACCCGCCCTATATCGGCACCGGCGAGGCGCTGCCCGCCGAAGTGCGCGACCATGAACCCGCCTCGGCCCTGTTCGCCGGAGCCGACGGCCTCGACGACTATCGCTGCATCGCGCCCCAGCTCCCGCGCCTGCTCGCACCCGGCGGCGCCGCGATCCTGGAGATTGGGTCGACTCAGGCGGAGGCTGTCACCGCGCTGCTCGTCGCGCAGGGCCTGTCGGTCATGCTGCGCTGCGATCTGGGTAATAACCCCCGCGCGCTCATCGCGACTTGAATCAGCACAAAAACGTCACAATATTCTGCTTGGAGATTGCGTCGCCAGCCGCTATTGAGCGGAGCAGGGGCACGCGTTTTCATCATAACCGGTTGAAAACGGGCTGTTGCCCGCCTCCTTCGTCATGCAGTCGCTGCCGTCCGGCGACCGTGGCAGGCACGTATCGCCGATGATCGGCGACGACGAGCCAAGGAGCATGCATCCACATTTCTGGAGCACGACCGGGTTGGTTACGAACGACAGGACACACAAGAATTGATCAATAATCGTCAGGCCGGCCGCCGTCGCGGCCGTGGCGGGCAGCAGCAGCGCCCGCAAGGTAATTCGGGCCGTCAGGATAACGGCAACCGCATCGACAATCGCGCGCGCGGCAACGCCGCCCAGTTGCTCGAGAAATACAAGACTCTCGCCCGCGACGCGCAGATGCAGGGGGATCGGGTCAACACCGAATATTACCTGCAGTTCGCGGATCATTATTTCCGCGTGCTCGCCGAGACGCGCTCGCGCTTCGAGGAGAACCGGCGCCAGAATGGCGGCGCGGCGTTCGACGAGGACGAGCAGGAATATGACGAGGACGGCGAGCCGATCGCCCGCGAGCCCGTTCGCGAATCCCGTCAGGGCAATGGCAATGGTCAGGATCGGGGCCAGGATCGCGGCAACGAGGATCGCGGCAACCAGGCCGGCCAGTATGACGACGAGCGTCCGCGCTCGCGTAACGGCAATGGCGACCGGGCCGAGCGCAACGGCAACAGCTATGGCGACAATGCCAATGGTAACGGGGGCAACAACGGCAATGGCCGTTATGCCCGCGAGGACCGGAACGGCAACGAGCGCAACGGTAACGAACGCAACGGCAATGACCGGGGCAACGACCGGAACGATCGCGGCAACCGTGGCGAGGATCGCGGCAATCGCGCGGCCTATGTCTCGGACGAGGATGTCCGGCAGGAAGCGCCCCGCCAGGAAGCCCCGCGCGCTGAAGTCGCCGCCGAGCCGGTAGCCGAACGCCCGCGTCGCGGCCGTCCGCCCCGCCGCCCGGTGGAGGAAGAGGCCCCGGCCATGTTCGAGGCCAATCTGCTGCCGCCGTCGCTGAGCATCTCGGCGGTGACGGTCGAGGAAGAGCCGGCCGAAAAGCCCAAGCGCCGTCGCGGCCGTCCGCCCGCGAGCGAGACGACGACGGCCGGCTGATCCGGGTCGAAGCGACGAGAACAGGCCGGTCCCGCGAATGCGGGGCCGGCCTTTTTCATGCCTCGCCCGGCAGCGAGGGATCAGTGGAAATCATGCGAGCGGATCGGGATCACCTCCTCCATCTCGGTCTCGAACAACGGCAATCTCCGCCGGTCGCGCGGATCGATCGTGCCGCCATGAGTCGCACCGTCGCCCGGCATCGTCATGTTGGGCAGATCCAGGCCGCCGATCCCGCGCAGCAAAGGGGTGTGATCGACGATCCGGTCGGCAACGACATGGATCACGCCGCTTTCCGATTGCACGCGGCCGACCACACTGATCATCGATGCCGACATCAGGATGCGGCGCTGCGCCTCGAACCGGTCCTTCCACAGGATCGCGTTGGCGATGCCGGTCTCGTCCTCCAGGGTCACGAACACCACGCCCTCGGCGCTGCCCGGTCGCTGCCGTACGAGGATGATTCCCGCCACCTCGACCCGCGCCCCGTCCTTCATCGTCTTGAGGTCGGCGCATTTCCGGATGCGTAGTCGGTCGAGTTCGCCGCGCAGGAAATGGAGCGGGTGGTTGCGCAGGGTGAGCTGAGTCGCCCGATAATCCTCCACCACCTCCCGCCCGGCGGTGAGCGGGGTCAGCGCGACGCCCGGCTCGCGCGCTTCGGGAATGATCGCGCCCGCCCGATTGTCGGCGGCGGTCAGCAGCGGCAGGGGCGCCTGGCCCAGCCCCTTGATCGCCCAGAGCGCCTGGCGCCGGTTGAGGCCGAGGCACTGGAACGCATCGGCCCGGGCGAGCTTTTCGAGCGCCGCCGGCTTCACGCCCGAGCGGCGCCAGGCATCCTCGACCGAGGTGAAGGGCCCGGCTGCGCGGGTTTCCACGATCCTGCCGGCATCCTCCTCGCTGAGCCCCAGCACGATGCGCATGCCGAGCCGAAGCGGCAACAGGCTTTGCCAGTCCGCGTCGGTGCCCCAGAACCGCTCATCGCGCGGCCTGGCATTCGGCGTCCCCGGTACGACGATCGTGTCCCAGTCGCTCCGGTTGATGCACACCGGCAGTGCCTCGACGCCATGCTCGCGCGCATCGCGGACGATCTGCGCCGGCGCGTAGAAGCCCATGGGCTGCGCGTTGAGCAGGGCGGTACAGAAGATCTCGGGATGATGGCACTTCATCCAGGACGAGGCATAGGCGATCTTCGCGAAGCTCGCGGCATGGCTCTCGGGAAAGCCATAGCTGCCGAACCCTTCGATCTGCTTGACCAGCCGCTCGGCGAAATCGAGCGTGATGCCGTTCGCCAGCATGCCCGAGATAAGCTTGTCTCTGAATTCGCCGACACCGCCGGTCTGCTTGAAGGTCGCCATCGCCCGGCGCAGCCTGTCCGCCTCTCCCGCGCTGAAACCGGCTCCAACAATCGCGACCTGCATCGCCTGTTCCTGGAAGAGTGGCACCCCCAGTGTTTTCTTCAGCACTTCTTCAAGTGCGGGGCTGGGATATTCGATATCCACCTTGCCTTCACGCTCCTGTTCCCGGCGCTTGAGATAGGGGTGGACCATGTCGCCCTGGATCGGCCCCGGACGGACGATCGCGACCTGAATGGCGATGTCGTAGAAATTGTCGGGACGCATGCGCGGCAGCATCGACATCTGCGCCCGGCTCTCGATCTGGAACACGCCGAGCGTATCCGCCGTGCAGATCATCGCGAAGGTTTCAGGGTCCCGGTCCTGCAGCACTGCATTGTCGAGCCGCAGATCGATATGCTTGTGCGCGCGCAGCAGGTCGAAGGTGCGCCGCATGCAGCCGAGCATGCCGAGGCCGAGGATATCGACCTTCATCAGGCCAAGCTCCTCCACGTCGAGCTTCTCCCACTCCACCACGCGACGATCGACCATCGCAGCGGGCTCGATCGGCAGCAATTCGTCGAGTCTGTCATGGGCCAGAACGAACCCACCGGGGTGCTGCGACAGATGCCGGGGTGTGCCGATCAACTGAGTCGCCAGATCGAGCGTGAGGGCGAGGCGCGGCTCGGTGGGGTCGAGGTTGAGCGCCTCGACATGGGCTTGCGGCACGCCGTCACTCGACCATCCCCAGACCTGGCCCGCAAGCGCCGCCGTCATGTCTTCGGACAGGCCCAGCGCCTTGCCGACTTCGCGCACGGCACCGCGCGTGCGGAACCGGCTGACCACTGCCGTCATCGCAGCGTGGTTCTCACCGTAAGTCTCGTAGATCCACTGGATCACTTCCTCGCGCCGCTCATGCTCGAAATCGACATCGATATCGGGCGGCTCGTGGCGTTCGGTCGAGATGAAACGCTCGAACAGCAGCTTGTGGAAGACCGGGTCGATCGAGGTGATGCCGAGCACGAAGCAGATCACTGAATTGGCGGCCGATCCGCGGCCCTGGCACAATATCTCCTGGCTGCGCGCGAACCGCACGATCGAATTCACCGTCAGGAAATAGGGCGCGTATCCCATCTGCTCGACCAGCGCGAGTTCATGCTCGAGGAGTGTCGTATAGGCAGGCGGGATCGGTTCGGGCGCGAAGCGTTCCGCCAGCGCGGTGCGCGCCATCTTCGCCAGCGCGTCCTGCGGTGACCTGCCGCTGATCACCACTTCGTCGGGATAGCGATATTGCTCCTTCAGCTCGCGCAACGAAAAGGTGCAGCGCTCGACGATCGCCTCGCTGGCCGCGATCGCCTCGGGATAGCGCTTGAACCGCCGCGTCATTTCCTCGGGCGATTTCAGGTGCCGGTCGGCGCTGCGTTCGCGTCGGAAGCCGAGATCGTCGATCGTGCAGGTGTTGCGGATCGCGGTGACGACATCCTGCAACATGCGCCGCTCAGGGCTATCGTACAGCACGTCCCCGGTGGTGAGCGGTGCCAAACCGAATTGCTGCGCCTTTTCCGCCAGCAAATGCAGCCGTAGCGGATCGCCCGGCCGGCGATGCTGAGTCAGGCACAGATGCCCGCGCGCGCCGAACACATCCGCCATCCAGCGCAGCGCGAGCTGATCTTCCGCGAAGGTCTCGGTCATGCCGGGCACCAGCGCGCCGACCAGTCCCATCGCATGCGCCGCCACATCCTCCCAATGCAGGAAGCATCGCCCTTTCTCGCCCTTCTGCGCATCGGCCCGACCCTTGCCGAGGGTGAGCAGTCTTGTGAGCCGGCTCCACGCCGCCCGGTCTTCGGGCCAGACGAGCAGGGAGGTGCCGTCGACCAGGTCGAGCCGGCAGCCGGCGATCATGCGGATCGGGTAGCCCTGTTTGGAAATCTCCTCCGCGGCGACCAGCGCGCGCACTACCCCGCCGACCGAATTGCGATCGGTGATGCCCAGCGCCGGCATGCCCGCCAGCGCGGCAGCCGCAAACAATTGCTCGGGGGAAGAGGCGCCGCGCAGGAAGCTGTAATGCGTCGTCACCTGCAGTTCGGAATAGGTCATTGGCGATGCGGCACGAAATGACTATATGAGATGTACATTTCATCGAGAGCAGCCGCGATGGGCAAGATGGTGAGCGCAACGGAATTTAAGGCAAAAAGCCTGAAGCTAATCGACGAAATGGAGCGGAGCGGCGAGCCCTTGACCATCACGCGTCGCGGCAAGCCGTCGCTCACCCTCAGCGCGCGCAGGGCAAGTGTGCCTTTGGGGCAGAGCATGTTCGGGTGCATGCGGGGATCGGTGACGATTCTGGGGGACATTGTCGGGCCGGTCGATCCCGATTGGGAAGCCGAATGGCTCGCCAATAATCCGCCAGAGCTGTACGCGCCGAGCACCCCGTCCAAGTGATTCTGCTCGACACGCATGTGCTGCTCTGGCTGGTAGAGGACGGCAAGCGGCTGGGCACCACGGCACGCAAGCGAATCGAGGCGGAGGCGGGCGACGTCTATTTGTCGGCCATGTCGTTCTGGGAAATTGCGATGCTGGCGGACAAGCGGCGCATCGCTCTTTCGATGCCCATGCCGCAATGGTCCGAACGGCTTCTGGGTCAGGGCCATTTCAGGGTCGTGCCGGTCGATGCCGTTATCGCAAGCGATGCCGGCGCCTTGCCCGGCGACATTCATGGCGATCCGTCGGACCGGATGATCATTGCCACGGCGCGGTCGCTTGTTTGCCCGATACTGACGGTCGATCGGCCCATTCTTGCCTATGCGGTGAGAGGCCATGTGGAGGCAATCGACGCAGGGCGCTGACATCACCCGAACGCCCCATGCATGAACCAGGCGAGGTCGCCCGTCTCGGCGCGCTCGCCGTCGCCGCGGCGGAACAGCCAGAAGCGCTGGCCCGCCTCGTCCTCCACCCGGAAATAATCGCGCACCGAATGCCGTTCGGTCGCGCGTTTCCACCATTCGCCGTGAACGCGCTCGGGGCCGTCGGCGCGCACCACCTTGTGCGTCGTGCCGCGCCAGGTGAAGCGGCGCGGCGGCTGGTCGGGCATCTCGGCGATGACGTGATCCAGCAGCTCGGGCCGGCGCAGCATGCGCACCGGGCGCGGCCAGCGATGGTGCCAGGGATGGAGATCGGGCGTGCGGTCGAGCCGCCGGACATCGGCCGGCTTGAGTGGCGGCGCGGCGCGTTCGGGCGGGTCTAGCGCCGGGGCTGGCTCGACCGACCGTTCGGGCACGTCGCTTTCCACGGGTCTTGTGCGCCACAGCCGCGCCGCGCCGATGCGGTTGGCCAACGTATCGACCAGCGGCGCGATGTCGGGCGGGGTCTCCTCGAGCCGCTCCTCGAACGGCACGGGGCCGAGCGGATCGGCGCGGCGGACGTGCAGCGCGAGCGCGTCGATGCCGAATCCCGGCGCGATCTCCTCGATCCGGCGCACCATCAGCCGCAGCAGATGCGCGGGGTCGCGATTGGGTCGGGCAAGGCCGATGCGCAGCCGCTGCGGCACGCCGTCGATCCGGTCGGCGACCAGCTCGATCACGCGCGCGCCCTGGCCTGACTGCGCCAGCGCGGTGACGAGGCGTGGCATCAACAGGGCCAGCCAATGCTCGATCGCCTCGGCGGTCGCGATCGGCTCGGCGAAACGCTGGATCACGGCGATATGCTCGGGCGGCACGACCGGGTGGAGCGGTTCGCCGATCCGCCCGCTTGCCTGGTCGAGCCGCAGCACCAGCATCTTGCCGAACCGGCGCGCGAGCGGCGCGCGCGGCATGGCGGCAAGTTCCCCGATCGTCTCGACGCCCAACCGCTTGAGCAGCTCGATCGCGCCGGGCTCGGCCCGCAGCGCGGCAATGGGCAGGGGGGCGATGGCGGAATCCTGCGCGCCTGGCGGACAGACCGTCACCCCGTTGTGTGGCTGGTGGCCGTAACGCGCCAGCGCCCAGGCCGCGCCCGTGCTGTCCGCCACCGCGATCCGCGCCCGCACGCCCATGCGTGCGAGCAGCCGCACGATCCGCCGCGCCATCCTTTCCTCGCCGCCGAACAGATGCGCGGTGCCGGTCAGCTCGATGAACAGCCCGTCCTCGCCCGACAGCGCGACGATCGGCGACCAGCGCCGCGCGGCAATGAGGGCGAGGCGTTCGAGATCGGCGCGGTCGCCCTCGGGATCGGCCGGACGGATGTCGAGATCCGGCACTTGTGCGCGCGCCTGAGTCACCGCCATGCCGGCGCGGATGCCGAGCAGATACGCGGCATGGCTGGTCGCGGCGACGAGGATCCTGCTGCCCTCGCGGATCGAGGTGACGAGAGGGGCACTTAATTCCTCCCCCGCAGGGGGAGGGGGACCAGCGAAGCTGGTGGAGGGGCTGGCTTGGCGAGACCGTGCCGCGCTCCAAGCCCCTCCACCGCGCAAGCGCGGTCCCCCTCCCCGTTCCGGGGAGGAATTGGGGGAGGAGCCGGGTGCCCCGTCATCGCTTCTCAATCGCGGCAGCGTCGGCCCATCCTCCCCCCGAGCCCAGCGCGCACCCGGGCGCCAGCCACCGTCGCGCGGGGCTGCCTTGATATCGATGACCGGCTGTGTGACCCGCCGCGCGTCAGGCGGCGCGGCGGTGCGTTCCGCCCGCCGCAGCCGATCGATCGGCCAGTCGGGCAGGTAGAGCGAGGCGACCCGTTTCATCGCATGCCTCCATCGTCCATTTATGAGGTTCGCCGCCGCGCTGACGGACCAGTTCGATCCGCCAGCGCGGGCAACCGACACCCTCGACCGGGAGCGGAGTCGAGGGCGCGGCGGCGATTCGCCAGCGCGTCACCGCGGCCGAGGGCACGGCGAGCGGATTGCCGCCCTCGCGCGCATGGCGCTTGAGCAGCAGTGCGATTGTCTTGCCGCCTTCGGCCGCGAGCTGCAGCCGGCGGCTATTGGCCATCGATGCGCTCTTCACCTCGCCGATCACGGCGCCCAGCCCGCGGTGGCGCAGGCCTTCCTCCATCAGCGCGAGCAGCTCGGCATCGTCGCCTGCTTCGGCATAGAGGATGCGCTCGGGCGCGAGCCCGGCCTGATACAGTCCCGGCGCGAACAGGTCGCGCCGCCGCACCACCCACAGGACCGGGCCCCAGGCGCGCGCGGCGATGCCGGCCATGAACAGGGTCGCCGCAGCATCGTCGCCCATGCCGGGGCTGGCCGCGGCGATCTCGTGCAGCGCGCCGAGCGTAAGGCCGCCCGTCGCCAGCCGCGAATCGATCGGGCCGATCCCGAAGGGCAGCACGGCACGACGGCGCAGCCCATCCCCCTCGATCGCGCGAAGCGTATCGCGTAAGGCGGAAAGGGCGGCGGCAGACGACAAACACACGACTCGCTGAATGAGGGTGTTCCTATTTTGTTCCTATCGGCGCCGGAGTCAATCGGCGATGGGAGCGCGGCAGGCGGACATGTGCGGCAATGCGCGTTCCCCGGTCCACAAACGCCCGATTGGCCTGCATTTTTGCACGTGCCGTGGCACGGTCGCTCACAAAGGCCATTTGCCGCGGAAAACACCTGCTTCAGCCTGGATGTCTCACTGCCCCCGTCACCCGGCCAGACCCTCGCCAAGCGCTTTGAAATTTTATAACAAGGCCCGAATGGCGAATCCACGCGTTGCTCTCATGCGAACGCGAACGAAACGCACAATGATCGGAGAGAGCATGGCAAGCGACAGTCCGCGCGCCAATTTACAACCCTTGTCGCTCTACGTGCCGGAACCCAGGTTCCGCCCCGGCGATACGGTCGACTTTACCGAGGTCGCCATTCCAGCGGCTGGCGATACCCGCCGCCCCGACACCGCCGATCGCGCCGGGACCTTCACCGATCTCGCATACCAGCTGGTCCGCGTGCTGGATGACGAGGGCAATGCCGTCGGCCCGTGGAACCCGCGCCTGTCGCCCGATACGCTGCGGGCGATGCTTCGCTCGATGGTGCTGGTCCGCGCCTTTGACGAGCGCATGTTCCGCGCCCAGCGCCAGGGCAAGACCAGCTTCTACATGAAGTGCCTTGGCGAGGAGGCGGTCGCGGTTTCCGCTGCCTTCGCGCTCGATTATGAGGACATGTGTTTCCCGTCCTATCGCCAGCAGGGCCTGCTCATCGCGCGCGGCTGGTCGATGGTCGACATGATGAATCAGATCTATTCGAACAAGGGCGACCGGCTTCAGGGCAAGCAGTTGCCGATCATGTATTCGGTCAAGGAGGCCGGCTTCTTCTCGATCTCCGGCAATCTCACCACGCAATATCCCCAGGCTGTCGGCTGGGCGATGGCGTCGGCAGCAAAGGGCGATACGCGCATCGCCGCCACCTGGTGCGGCGAGGGCTCGACGGCGGAGGGCGATTTCCATTCTGCCTGCACGTTTGCCAGCGTGTACCGCGCGCCGGTSATCYTCAACGTCGTCAACAACCARTGGGCGATCTCGAGCTTTTCGGGCTTTGCCGGCGCTGAATCGACCACCTTCGCGGCACGTGCGATCGGTTATGGCATTGCGGGCCTGAGGGTCGACGGCAACGACGCGCTCGCCGTCTATGCCGCGACTGCCTGGGCGGCCGAACGGGCGCGGACCAATCAGGGCCCGACCCTGATCGAGCATTTCACCTATCGCGCCGAGGGCCATTCGACCTCGGACGATCCCGGCCAGTATCGTTCGGCCGGCGAGGCCACGGCCTGGCCGCTCGGCGATCCGATCAAGCGGTTGAAGGATCACCTGATCCATATCGGCGAATGGGACGAGGATCGGCATGCCGCGCAGGATCTCGATCTCGCCGAGCAGGTGAAGCGCGCGCAGAAGGAAGCCGAGCAGAACGGCATCCTTGGCCACGGCCTCCACCAGCCGCTGGACACGCTGTTCGACGGCGTGTTCGAGGAGATGCCCTGGCATCTGAGGGAACAACAGGCACAGATGCTCGCGGAAGAAACCGCCTCGGGCCGGCCATGGGCACGCAAGTCATGAGCGACATTACCGATCCCGCCGACATCATCGCGCCCGAGGCTGGTCCCGGCGACGTAGTCGCCCCTGAAGGCGGTCCGGACGGCAACGCCCGCATGAACATGATCCAGGCGATCAACTCCGCCATGGACGTGATGATGGCGCGCGATCCCGATGTGATCGTGATGGGCGAGGATGTCGGCTATTTCGGCGGCGTGTTCCGCGCGACCGCGGGCCTGCAGGCGAAATACGGCAAGACCCGCGTGTTCGACACGCCCATCACGGAATGCGGCATCATCGGCGTCGCGGTCGGCATGGGCGCGTACGGGCTTCGGCCGGTGCCGGAGATTCAGTTCGCCGACTATATCTATCCCGCGCTCGACCAGCTCGTGTCGGAGGCGGCGCGGCTGCGCTACCGCTCGGCTGGCGAGTTCACCTCGCCGATCACGGTGCGCTCGCCCTTCGGCGGCGGCATCTTCGGCGGCCAGACGCACAGCCAGAGCCCCGAGGGCATCTTCACGCACGTCTCGGGCGTGAAGACGGTAATTCCCTCGACCCCCTATGATGCCAAGGGCCTGCTGATTGCGGCGATCGAGGACAATGATCCGACGATCTTCTTCGAGCCCAAGCGCATCTATAACGGCCCGTTCGATGGCCATTGGGATCGCCCGACCAAGAACTGGTCGCAGCATCCCGCGGGCGAGGTGCCGACCGGCTATTACAAGATCGAGCTGGGCAAGGCGAAGATCGTCCGCGCCGGCGAGGCGCTGACCATCCTGGCCTATGGCACCATGGTCCATGTCTGCCTCGCGGTGGTCGAGGAGGCCGGAGTGGACGCCGAGGTGATCGACCTGCGCACGCTCGTCCCGCTCGACATCGAGACGATCGAGGCGTCGGTGAAGAAGACCGGCCGCTGCATGATCGTGCACGAGGCGACCCGCACCAGCGGCTTCGGCGCCGAGCTGTCGGCGCTCGTCCAGGAACGCTGCTTCTACCATCTCGAAGCGCCGATCGAGCGCGTGACCGGCTTCGACACGCCTTATCCGCACAGCCTGGAATGGGCCTATTTCCCGGGCCCGGTCCGCATCGGCGAAGCGCTGAAAAAGGTAATGAAGGACTGATTTCGATGGCGCTGCCCATCCCCGTTCGTGTCGAGCGAAGTCGAGACACCTGCGCGGCCCCCTGTTTCTCGACTTCGCTCGAAACGAACGGATTAGACTAATGGCACGCTTCACCTTCAAACTGCCGGATATCGGCGAAGGCATCTCCGAAGCGGAGATCGTCGCGTGGCACGTGGCCGTGGGCGACCGTGTGGAAGAGGACCAGGGCATCGCCGACATGATGACCGACAAGGCGACGGTGGAGATGGAATCTCCGGTCGCCGGCACGGTGGTCGAGCTGGCCGGCGAAGTCGGCGATCAGGTGTCGATCGGCGCCGCCTTGGTGGTGATCGAGACCGATGCGGTTGAAGGCGCGACTGCGCCGTCGACCGAGACGGTGGCCGATGTCGCGCCGGGCGATCTGCCGGAAGAGACCAAGACCGAGGAAGTCGAAGAGCAGATCGAGGCGGAAACGCCGGGTGAGGAGGGCATCGAATCCCCTCAACCGTTCGTTTCGAGCGTAGTCGAGAAACCGGCCCCGGCAGTTGAGCCAGGTGTCTCGACTTCGCTCGACACGAACGGTGAGAATAAGGCCGCCGCGCCCCACGCCCATGTCCTCGCCTCCCCCGCGGTCCGCGCCCGCGCGGCCGATCTCGGCATCGACCTCGCCTCGGTAAAGTCGGAAGGTGACCGCATCCGTCACGCCGATCTGGACGCCTTCCTGCGCTACGGCAGCGGACAGGGCTATCACGCCCCGCACGCATCGCGCGCTCGCGTCGATGAGGCGATCAAGGTCATCGGCATGCGCCGTCGCATCGCCGAAAACATGGCTGCCTCGAAGCGCGCCATCCCGCACTTCACCTATGTCGACGAAATCGACGTCACTGCGCTCGAAGACATGCGCGCCGATCTCAACGCAAATCGCGGCAACCGGCCCAAGCTGACCATGCTGCCGCTGATGATCGTCGCGATCTGCAAGTCGATCCCCGATTTCCCGATGATCAACGCGCGCTATGACGACGAGGCTGGATTGGTCACCCGCCATGGTTCGATCCATCTCGGCATGGCGACGCAGACGCCGGCCGGTCTGATGGTCCCGGTGATCCGCGACGCACAGGATCTCAATGTCTGGCAGCTCGCGACCGAGATCGCCCGCCTCGCCGAGGCCGCCCGCACCGGCAAGGCGAAGTCGGAGGAACTCAGCGGCTCCACCCTCACCATCACCTCGCTCGGGCCGCTCGGCGGCATCGCCACCACGCCGGTGATCAACCGGCCCGAGGTCGCGATCATCGGCCCGAACAAGATCGTCGAGCGCCCCGTCTTCCGCGGCGACGACATCGTCCGCGCCAAGCTGATGAATCTTTCGATCAGCTGCGATCACCGCGTGGTCGACGGGTGGGATGCGGCAAGCTATGTGCAGGCGCTGAAGAAATATCTCGAGACGCCCGTGCTGCTCTTCGCCGACTGACCATGTCGAACCGCCTTGTCCCAGGGTCGATCGAGGCGCAGCAGCGCACGCTCGCGATGGGCGTGGTGCTGGCTTTGCCTGTCGCCATCGGGCTGTGGTTCTTCATCGACCGTTCCATGCCACCCGTCCCGGGCATGGCGACTCAGACCGCGCGCTTCTTCTTCGCGCTTCACTGCGTCGGCATCGCGACCCTGCTCGCCCTGCTGCCGGGGATCGAGGCGGTCGCGCATGAAAGGCTGGTGACCCCCGCGATCGATCCGCTGGCCGGCGCCGAATCGCGGCGGATGCGGGTCAACCAGCGTTATGTCCAGAACACGATCGAGCAGCTCTGGCTGTTCGTCCCCGGCCTGCTCCTGCTCGCCGTCCAGGCGCGCGACGGCGCGTCGATGCGCGCGGTCGTCGCCTGCACCATCGTCTGGGTCATCGCGCGCTGGGTGTTCTGGATCGGCTATCTGCTCGCGCCCCGCTTCCGCTCGGCGGGGCTGGTCGGGATGGTGCAGAGCATGATGGTCCTGCTCTATTGCGTCGGCCGATTCGGCTATCTCTGGCTCGGCTGGTGGGGCGCGGTCGCGCTGGTCGCGCCCTTTGTCGCCGCGGAGCTGTTTATCATGCTCCTGCTCCGCTGGGAACATTGGCGGGCCGAAGAGGCCGCCTGACGCATCCCGCCTGTCCCCTCGCGCGTTTCAGCGGCGAAGAGGAGGCAGACCATGTCCGAACCGCTCACTGACTGGAAGGTCCTGCCGCACGGCCGGCTGGCCGAGGTCGCGCCGAACATCCTCACCGTCACTGGCACGATCCACATGCCGATCGGCGATTTCCCGCGCCGCATGACGATCGTCCGGCTGCGCGACAGCCGGCTGGTGGTGTTCAGCGCGATCGCGCTCGACGAGGAGCAGATGCGCGAGATCGAGGCGTTCGGCGATCCCGCCTGGCTGATCGTGCCCAATGCCCATCACCGCCTCGACGCCGGCATCTGGAAAAAACGCTATCCCTCGCTCCTGGTCATCACCCCGCCCGCCGCGCGGGAAAAGGTCGCTCAGCTGGTGCCGGTCGATGCCACCAATGTCGATTTTGGCGATCCTGCGGTGACGTGGATCGTGGTGCCCGGCACGCATCAGGGCGAATCGGCGCTGCGAGTCGACGGGACGGACGGCACGACGCTGATCCTCAACGACATCATCGGCAATATCCGCGACGCGCACGGCTTCAGCGGATGGCTTCTCAAGCTGATGGGCTTTGCCGGCGAGGAACCGCACGTGCCGGGCCCGGTCAAGCTGGGCATGCGCAAGAACAAGACCGATCTCGCGGTACAGCTTCGCGCCTGGGCCGCCTTGCCCGGTCTGAAGCGCATCATCGTATCGCATGGCGACACGATCGAGCACGATCCGCGCGGCGCCCTGGTCGCGCTGGCCGAAGCGCTGGAATGACCGTGCCGCCGGGCGCGGCGCCGCTCCGCGACCTTATGGCCGCCGCAGCAGCGATACCGTGCCGTGCCCGCCATCGGCGCAGACGCTGACCACCGCCCAGGTGCCGCTGGGCTTGTCCCACAGCTCCTTCACGGCCTGGCTGAGGTCGCGCGCGCCGGTCGCGGCGAAGGGATGGCCGATCGCCACCGATCCGCCGTTCGGGTTGACCCGATCCCAGGGGAAGGGCCCGAAATCGAAATCCACGCCGGCGCGGTCGCGCGTCCAGCCCGGCTTCTCCAGCGCGGCGACATTGGCCAGCACCTGCGCCGAAAAGGCCTCATGGATCTCCCATAGCGCGACGTCCTCGTAACGCAGCCCGTGCCGCGCCAGCAGCCGGGGAATGGCGAAGCTCGGCGCCATCAGCAGCCCATCCTCGGCATGGTCGACCGCCGCGGTTTCGTGGTCGACCAGCTCGGCGTGGAAAATGCCGTCGGGCAGTTTCTTCAGCCCGGCTCCGGTCGCGACCCAGCAGCCGGCGGCGCCATCCGTGATCGGCGAGCTGTTGCCCGCGGTCAGCGTGCCCGTGCCGCTGGTCTTGTCGAAGGCGGGCGGCAGGGTGGCGAGCTTCTCGGCCGAGGTGTCGGCGCGCGGATTGGCGTCGCGGGTGATTTCGGGCAGCGGGATGACCAGGTCGTCGAAAAAGCCGTTCTCCCAACCGGCGACGGCGCGCTGGTGGCTCTTCAGCGACCAGTCGTCCTGCGCCTCGCGCGAAATTCCCCAGATCTTCGCCGTCTCCTCCATATGGTCGCCCATGGTGCGCCCCGTGATGCGGTTGGCGAAACCCTTGATCGGCAGCACTAGGTCGTTCGGGGTCAGTGCCTGCAGCGCGGCGAGCGCGGCAGCGGGGTCGGTGCGGAACAGCTTCACGATCCGCTTCGACGCGTCGAGCTTCAGCCCGATCGGCGGGTTGCTCATCACTTCGGACCCGCCGACCAGCGCCAGATCCTTGTCGCCGCCGAGCATGCCCGCGGCGGCGAAGGCCGCGACCATCGAGGTCGAGCAGGCCAGCACCGCCGAGAAGGACGGCACGGTCGGGTCGAGTCCGGCATCGAGCCAGATTTCGCGCCCGATATTGCTCCAGCCGAGGCTCGGGATCACCGTACCCCACACGAACAGGTCGGGCCGCGCGACTGCCGCCATCGCCTGGGCGACCGGCACTGCCATGGTGATCGCGTCATGATCGGCGAGCGCCCCGCCGCCACGTCCGAACGGCGTTCGAAGACCGGCCGCGATATAGATGGGCTGGGCGAAGCGCTGCATGTCCGGTCTCCTTCGTTTCGACCCCGAATCTGATGTCGCGGGCCCGCGCCTGCAAGGCCGCGAGGCGAAGAAGAATTATTCAACCGATTAGTTGACAGTTTGGGCTTGCGCGGCAATATTAAACCACATGGTTGAACGACTCGACATCACCTTCGCCGCCCTCGCCGACCCGACCCGGCGTGCAATGCTCGCCAGCCTGTCCGGCGGCGAGCGCAGCATTAGCGAGCTCGCCGCGCCGCATGCGATGAGTTTCGCCGGCGCCTCGAAACATGTCCAGGCGCTGGAGCGCGCCGGGCTCGTCGAACGCCGAAAGGCCGGCCGGCAACAGCTGTGCCGGTTGAAGGCGGAGCCGCTGCGCGAGGCCCAGGCCTGGCTGCGCCAATGGGAGGCGTTCTGGACCGGGCGGCTCGACATCCTCGACGAACTGCTCAAAGCCGAGAAGGAGAGAGCAGAATGACCGCACCCGTCATCCTCACCATCACCCGCGATTTCGACGCCACGCCGGAGGCCGTGTTCGATGCGTGGCTCGACCCCGAAAAGGCGGGGCAGTTCCTGTTCAAAACACCTGATGGCGAGATGTGCACGGTCGAGATCGATGCCCGTGTCGGCGGCCGCGCGCTGATCGTCGAGCGTCGCGCTTCGGGCGATGCCCATCACCGCCTCCGCTATGAGGAGATCGATCGCCCGCGCCGCCTGGTCTTCCTGTTCGCGGCGGATCCGGCGGAGGAAGGCGAATGGACCCGAGTATCGATCGACATCGTGGCGAAAGGGCAAGGCGCAACGCTGACCCTCACGCACGAGATGGACCCCGCATGGTCCGCCTATGAGGAACAGACCCGCAAGGGCTGGACGATGATCCTCGACTCGCTCGCTTCGGCTCTGGAGAAATGACCATGCCCGCCATCGAAAAGACTGCACCCGGCACGATCCGACTCGAACGCGTACTCGACGCGCCGATCGACACCGTGTGGAAATATCTGGTCGATGCCGATCTGCGCGCCTTGTGGTTCGCCGGCGGCACGCTCGAACCGCAGGTCGGCGGCCAGGTCGAGCTCGTTTTCGATCACGACAATCTCTCGGCGGACGACGTGTCCTATCCCGAGAAATATTGCGCGCATCGCGGCGCCGTGTCGCACGAGCGGGTGACGGCGTTCGAGGCGCCGCATCTGGTCGCCTGGAGCTGGGACGGCGGCAAGGAAGGCGAGGCCCGGTTCGAACTGACCGCGATGGGTGACAAGACCCGGCTGGTGCTGACGCATAGCGGCATTTCCGGCCCGGCCGGCATGGCCGATTTCGGTGGCGGCTGGCACGCGCATCTCGCGGTGCTGATGTCGAAATTCACAGGCGAGCCGGTCCGCGATTTCTGGGCGCTCCACGCGGCCTCCGAGGTCGCGGTCAGGGAAGCGCTTGGCGGGAATGGGTGAAGCCTTCAGCGCAGGGCCGTTGAACGAGGGCGGAAATTTGCAGGTGCCGAGTTTACCTTTCCGATAATTTGCCTGATAGAACATGACGGTCCCGTGACAGAGCCGATAGTGGTTCCTGTCTTGGGGATGGCGGGCAAAGGGGTGGCTTGATGGTCGCGTCAAGGGGTGGCTTCGGCAAGCGCTGCGCCGCGCGTCCTGTCCAGGCGATATCCGCTCTGTCCAACCGGGCTGTTCGATGAGCATGGCGATCAGCGCCATTGCTGCCCTGCTGCTGACCGGCATCTCTTCAAGCCCCGACCCGATCCAGCCCGCGACACCGTCGCCGACCATCGCCGCCGTCGATCAGGATGCGCCCGTCCTGCCTGCGCCGGTGACATCTCCGGCGAAGGAACAGGATGTCACGACGGCTCCGGGAGCGCCCAGGCCCTCGGCCGCGACCCCGCCCGCGCCGCATTCCACCACGCAAGGCGGCGATATCGTGGTCACCGCGCGTCCACATGTCGTCGCCGGAGATCCGCTGCAGCAGGTGAACGCCGATTCCTTCGCCGCCACCCAGAAGGTCGACCGGGTCCTGGTCGGCCCGGTGGCGCTGACCTATAAGCGCGCTGTCCCCAAACCAATCCGCACCGGCCTGCGCAACGTTCTCAACAATCTGCGCGAGCCGGTGGTGTTCCTGAACTTCCTGCTGCAGCTCAAGCCGGGCAAGGCCGCGGAAACGGCCGGGCGTTTCGCGATCAATTCCACCATTGGCGTCGGTGGACTGGTCGATGTCGCGAAGCTCCAATCGATCAACCTGCCGCGCCGTCCGAACGGGTTTGCCAATACGCTCGGCTATTATGGCGTGAAGCCAGGCCCCTTCCTGTTCGTGCCGCTGATCGGGCCAACGACCCTGCGCGACCTGATCGGGGGCGGCGTCGACCGCCTCGTGTTGCCCATCGCCGTGGGCACGCCATTCGACAAAACCTATTATTCCATTCCGAGCGGGGTCCTCAGTGCGGTCGATTATCGCGCCGAGTTCGACGAGCAGCTCAACAAGCTGCGCGAGGATTATCCCGATCCCTATGCGGCCGCGCGCGCTTATTATCTGAACCGTCGCCAGGCCGAGATCGACGCATTGCATGGCAAGGGCGGCAAACAGCCTCGCCCGGCGATCACCCCCGTCGAAGCGGTCTTCCCGCAATCGACGCCGGTGCCTCCTGCCGCGCCGGCACCGGCGGACGATCCCGCCGCCGCGCCAGCGGATCCACCGTCCCAACCGCCATCGGCCGCGCCGCCCCAGCCGTAACGCCGGGCCCCCTCGACGGGGTATCGCCCCGTTCAGACGATCTCGAACAACCCCGCCGCGCCCATGCCGCCGGCAGTGCACATCGACACCACGACATAACGCACCCCGCGCTTGCGCCCTTCGATCAGCGCATGGCCGACCAGCCGCGACCCGGTCATGCCGAACGGATGCCCCACCGCGATCGCGCCGCCATTGACGTTGTACTTGTCCGGATCGATGCCGAGATGATCGCGGCAATAAAGGCACTGGCTGGCGAACGCCTCGTTCAGTTCCCACAACCCGATATCCGCGACCGACAGCCCGGCCCGCGCCAGCAGCTTGGGGATCGCGAAGATCGGGCCGATGCCCATCTCGTCCGGCCCGCACCCGGCCGCCTGGAAGCCGCGATAGATGCCGAGAATCTCCTTGCCCTCGGCCTCGGCAGTCGCCCGGTCCATCAGGATCTGCGCCGAGGCGCCGTCGGACAATTGGCTGGCATTGCCCGCGGTGATGTTCGATCCCGGCCCGGTGAATTCGCCGCCGGGCCATACCGTCTTCAGACCCCGAAGCGCCTCCAGCGTCGTACCGGCGCGAATGCCTTCGTCCTGCGACACGGTCACCGTCTCGGTGCCGGTCCGGTTGCCTTCCTTGTCGAACACGGCCTTGTCGACCGTGATCGGCGCGATCTCCTCGGCGAACGCGCCCCGCTCCAGCCCTGCCGCCGCACGCTGCTGGCTCTGCGCGCCGTATGCGTCCTGCGCCTCGCGGCTGATGCCATAGCGCTCGGCGACGATCTCGGCGGTCTCGATCATCGGGATATAGGCGGTCGGTTCCTTCGCGATCACTGACTTGTTGATGAAGCGCGGTGCGTCCTTGGTCACCGTCAGGCTGATCGATTCCATGCCCCCGGCCAGCGCCACGTCCATCTCGTCGCACATGATCGATCGCGCCGCGAGCGCCACCGCGGTCAGCCCCGATCCGCATTTCCGGTCGAGCGAAAAGGCCGGCACGCTTTCGGGCAAGCCGCCGGCGAAGATCGCCATCCTCCCGGCATTGCCGCCCTGCGTGCCCCATTGCCCGCCGACGCCCCAGAATACTTCGTCGATCCGCGCCGGATCGATCCCGGCACGCGCCACCGCGGCGTTCATCACATGCCCGGCCAGCACCGGCGCCTCAGTGATGTTGAACGCCCCGCGATACGCCTTGCCGATCGGGGTACGGGCCGTGGCGACAATGGCAGCTTCACGCATGGAGAGTCCTTTCGAGGATTGGGTATGGCGAGCGCTCTAGGCGGGATGGAAGGATTTGGGAAGGCCGCGCCTCTGCACGATTTCTCCACATGCGCCGGATGAGGCGTCGATGGAGCCCGCCTAGACCAGATCGGGCATGACGAAGGATTGAGCCGTTGACCGCTAGCGCGACAGGACCACAATGAAACCCATGAGCCACCGCATCCTCGTCGTCGACGACGATCCCCATATCCGCGAGCTGCTCGTCTTCGCGCTGGGCAAGGCCGGCATGCGGCCGAGCGAGGCGGCGGACGGCCAGGAAGCGTTCGAGACGATCGGCCGCGAGATGCCCGACCTGATGGTGCTCGACATCAACATGCCACGCCTGAACGGCCTGGACCTGTGCCGCCGGCTGCGCGCCGCGGGCGGGGCAGGGGCAGCGTTGCCGATCCTGTTCCTTTCCTCGCGCGACGACGAGATCGACCGGATCGTCGGCATCGAGATCGGCGGCGACGATTATGTCGTGAAGCCCTTCTCGCCGCGCGAAGTGGTCGCCCGGGTCGGCGCCATCCTTAAGCGCGGCGCGCCGCCGCCCGAGCCCGAGAATGTGACCCGCAACCGCCTGACGCTCGATACCGAGGGCTGGGAAGCGCGCTGGGACGGCGCGCCGGTGCCGCTGACCGCCACCGAATTCCAGCTCCTGCTGCTGCTCGCCGCCAATCCGGCCAAGGTCTATACCCGCGATGCGATCATCGACCGGCTGCACGGCCCCGGCTTCGCCATTACCGACCGGACGATCGACAGCCATGTCCGCAACCTGCGCGCGAAATTCGGTGCGGCCGACCTGATCGAGACGCGCGCCGGCATCGGCTACCGGATCGGCGCCTGTCGTTGATCGGAGCGCTCAAGAGCTTTGCCAAAGCGCATTGGCCGAAGCTCAGGCTGCGCTCGATCCTGCTCGGCACCCTGTTGTTCGTCGCCGCGCTTCCCGGCGTCGCCGCCCTGTTCCTGCGCGTCTATGAAAACACCATCGTCCAGCAGACCGAGGCGGAGCTGATCTCGCAAAGCGTGGTGCTGGCCTCGGCCTATAAATCGGCGTGGCGGGGCGGCGTGCCCGATCCGTCGCGCCGCCTGCTCGCGCCGGAAAGCCCGACGATCGACCTGCGCACCATGCCCGTCCTGCCGGCGCGCCCGGCCGAGACGCGGCGCGGCATGCCGGATCGCCATGCCGCGATGGTCGCCCGTACCCTGATGCCGATGGCGAGCGACGCGGCGGCGGTGACCCTGACCGCGACTCGTCTGCTCGACGCGAACGGTTTGGTCGTGCTCGGTCGCGACGATGTGATGGTGAATTACGACAATCTGCCCGAAGTCCGCACCGCGCTGGCCGGCAGCCCGCGCACCGTGCTTCGCGAGCGCAGTCGTTATGAAGCGCAAAGCTGGCTCGCTTTATTCAGCCGGGCCTATGCCATCCGGGTCCACCATGCGCGGCCGGTGATCGACCAGGGCAGGGTGATCGGCGTGGTCATGCTGTCGCGCACCCCGCGCGGCCTGTTCGTCGGGCTCTATCAGGATCGCGGCAAGATCCTGCTCGGCATCGGGCTGATCTTCACGACGCTGCTGGTGCTGGTCGCCCTGCTGTCGCGCGGCATCGCGCGCCCGATCGACGCGCTGGCCCGGGCCAGCGAGGATATCGCGCGCGGCCGGGTCGCGGTGCCGGAGACGCCGGTCACCGCCGCGATCGAGATCGCGCAGCTTTACGACAATTTCCGGGCCATGGCCGACCGGATCGAGCGCCGCTCGCGCTACCTCAAGGATTTCGCGGCGGCGGTCAGCCACGAATTCAAGACGCCGATCGCCGGCATCCGCGGCGCGCTCGAACTGCTCGACGAGCATGGCGAGGAAATGAGCGAGGAGGAACGCCGCCGCTTCATCGCCAATGCCTCGGCCGATGCGGAGCGGTTGGCCCGGCTGGTCCAGCGGCTGCTCGATCTCGCCCGCGCCGACATGGCGAGCATCGATGCCGCCGCGCGGGCCGACATCACGGCGTCGGCCCGGCGCGTGGCGGATTCCTTCCGTTCGGACCGCTTCGCGGTCGATGTCGCCGCCGCCGACGCGCCGATGGCGCGCATCACGCCGGAGGTGGTCGAGACGCTGCTCGAAACCCTGGTCGAGAACAGCCGCCAGGCTGGCGCGCGGCGGGTGAGCATCCGTATCGAGCCGGCGGACAGCGAGGTGATCCTGTGGGTCACCGACGACGGCCCCGGCATCGCGGTTGCCGATCTGGAACGGATCTTCGAACCGTTCTTTACGGGTCGGCGCGAGGCGGGCGGGGCCGGGCTCGGCCTCGCCATCGCGCGGTCCTTGCTGGCCGCGACCGGCGGCACGATCGTCGCGAAGGAAGTGCCCGCGGGCGCGTGCTTCCGGCTGAGGCTGCCGGTGGCGTGACTTCTTCTTCCCCTCTCCCAGCGGGAGAGGGGTGGCCTGCGCAGCAGGTCGGGGTGAGGGCGACCGGCCTTGTCACCCTCACCCTTCCGCCGCTACGCGGCTCCCTCCCTCTCCCGCCGGGAGAGGGATTCAGGTAGCGCTCGTCTTTAATGACCAACCCCCAACCCTATGACACGATCATCCTCGGCGCCGGCGCCGCCGGCCTGATGTGCGCGCTCACCGCCGGCCAGCGCGGCAGGCGGGTGCTGCTGCTCGATCACGCGGAGGAGCCGGGCAAGAAGATCCTGATCTCTGGGGGCGGGCGCTGCAACTTCACGAACGTGAACACCGGGCCCGACCGCTACCTCTCTGCCAATCCGCATTTCGCCAAATCGGCGCTGGGGCGCTATTCGGCGCAGGACTTTATCGACCTGGTCGATCGCCACGGCATCGCCTGGCACGAAAAGACCCTTGGCCAACTCTTCTGCGACGGTTCGGCGAAGCAGATCGTCGCGATGCTGCTCGACGAATGCGATGCCGGCAATGTCACCATCGGCCTCGGCCAGCCGATCCGCGAGGTCGACCATGCCGACGGCCAGTACCGCGTCACTTTCGGCGATCGCACCGCCACTGCGCCTGCTCTGGTCATCGCCACTGGTGGCCCCTCAATCCCGAAAATGGGTGCGACCGGTTTCGCCTATGATCTCGCCCGCCGCTTCGGCCTGAAAGTCGTCGAGCCGCGCCCCGCGCTGGTGCCCTTCACGCTTGGTGGTGAAGAAACCCTGTTCCGCTCGCTCTCCGGCGTCGCGGCGGAGGTCGTCGCGCGCTGCGGCAAGACCGCTTTTCGCGAGGCGGCGTTGTTCACGCACAAGGGTCTGTCCGGTCCCGCGATCCTGCAAATCTCTTCCTATTGGCGCCACGGCGAGTCGATCAGCATCGATTTTTTGCCGGACCTGAAACCTGCCTGGCTGGCCGAGGCGAAGCGGGCCAATCCGCGCACCGCTTTCCGCAAGTTGCTGGCCAGCCAGCTCCCCGCCCGCCTCGCCGAAACCCTTGCCGACCGGCTTGGTGTCGAGGGCGATCTCGGCGCCCAGACCGACAAGCGCCTCGACGAGGCCGCCCGCCGCCTCGCCGACTGGCGTTTCACGCCCAACGGCACTGAAGGCCTGGCCAAGGCAGAAGTCGTCGCCGGCGGCATCGCGACGGACGGGCTGTCCTCGCAGACCATGGAGGCCCGGAAAGTCCCCGGCCTCTACGCGATCGGCGAAGCGGTCGACGTCACTGGCTGGCTCGGTGGCTATAATTTCCAATGGGCTTGGGCCAGCGGCTGGGCGGCGGGGCAGGTCGTTTGACGCGGGCTCTCGCTCCGGCCCGCCGAATTCCGGGTCGAAGCGGCCGCGATTTACGGCCTCATTTCTGGCACGCGACGATCGCGGCGATCACTGACAAGGTATCTTCGGGATCGCGCACCCGCACCGTGTCCAGTCCGAGCTCCTTGGCCGGGTAATCATTGCCGCCCGGGAAGATCGCGTCGCCGATGAACATCATCGCGTCCAGCTCGATGCCGCTCGCATCGCGCAGCTTCTTCAGGCCATAGGCCTTGTCCACGCCCTCGCGCGTGATGTCGATCGAGGTGGCGCCGCCCATGTTGATCGACAGGCCGGGCAGGCGTTTGCGCAGATCGGCCTGGATCACCTTGCGCTTGGCGAAATCCGGGTCCCAATGCTCCTTCGCGTCGAGCGGCGCCTGCTGGCCGAGCGCGGAAAAAGTGATCTGGCTGCCGCGGTCCTCGATCCGCTCGCCCCAGGTCTGTTCAGGTACGAATCCTGTCGCCTTCAGCGATTCGTCGAACGCGGCGAAGATGGCCTGCTTCTGCGCGTCGTCGAACAACTCGGCATACACCGCATACCAGGCGTTGTCATACCGGTAGAGCTTGGTGCCCGTCGTCGGCATCAGCCATAGCCGGCCCAGGTCGGCCCGGGCGGGCAGACGGCTTGCCACCTGCTTCTCGAACTGCGGCCAGTCCCCGCCCGAGATGACCGCGACATGCGCCACGCCGAGCAGATCGGCCAGCGCTTCGCCCATCGGCTCCTGCAGCGGCTGCTTGCTCTCGGCGAGCGTTCCGTCGAGATCGAACGCAACCAGCTGCTTCATTCCTGGGCTCCCTGAAGATGGATTTGCCGCGGTGCGGCGAGACGGGATGCAAGCGCCCGATCCCGCCGGAAGTTCCCTCGCGATTCACGCGCCGATTTCACATGGGCGTGGAACCGTTATGGAATCGCATCGTTCGTTCCCCAACAACAGGGGGCATCATGTCGACGCAGAATCTCTTCGCCTGGTCCGGTCGTACCCAAACCGGCCTCGCCCTGTTCGCGGCTTCGCTTCTCTATCTCGCGGTCGCCGCGCCCAACGCCGTCGCGATCGCCTTTGCGGTCGGTGCGGGGGCATGCCTCGCCCTGTTCGGCATTACCGGCTCGCGCTTCTGGCTGACCATCGTCACCGTGCTGATGCTCGCCGTTTCGGCCACCGGACTGTTCGCCGCCCTGGTCGTCGGCAGCTATGTCCTGCTTCCCGTCGCCTTCGCCCAGATCGTGGCGGTCTCGCTGATCGAGGGCCGGCGCGAGAGCGACTGGGTCAGTGACGCGAGCGCCCGGCCCGGGCTGCTCGCGGCATGGAAACGGCAGCGCATCTGACCCATTTTCGCCATGGGCGTGCTTTAATCCGGATTATCTGCTAGGGCCCCGCTTTGCCGCGACGCCGCGTGCCCCCATATCCGGAATATCATGCCCTTCTCAACGCTGCCCCCGCTTCTCGCCGAAGCGCTCTCCGCCCGTGGTTACGCCGCGCCGACTCCCGTGCAAGCCGCGGTAATCCAACCCGAAGCCGAAGGCCGAGACATGATCGTCTCGGCGCAGACCGGCTCCGGCAAGACCGTCGCCTTCGGCCTCGCCATCGCGCCCCAGCTGCTCGGCGAGGAAGGCACGCTGCCGCCGGCGCGCGCGCCGCTCGCCCTCGCCATCGCGCCGACTCGCGAACTCGCGCTCCAGGTCAGTCGTGAACTTGCCTGGCTCTATGAAAAGGCCGGCGCGAAAATCGCCACCTGTGTCGGCGGCATGGACGCATCGAGCGAACGCCGTGCCCTGTCGCGCGGCGCGCATATCGTGGTCGGCACGCCTGGACGGCTGCGCGACCATATCGAACGCGGCGCGCTCGATCTCGGTGCATTGAAGGCGGTCATCCTCGACGAAGCCGATGAGATGCTCGACATGGGTTTCCGCGAGGATCTCGAGCAGATCCTCGACGCGACGCCCGACCAGCGCCGCACGCTCCTGTTCTCGGCGACCATGCCCAAGCCGATCGTCGCACTCGCCAAGCGCTACCAGCGCGACGCGCTGCGCATCTCCACCGTCGGTGAGGATCGCGGGCATGGCGACATCAGCTATCAGGCCGTCACCGTCGCCCCGGCCGATATCGAAAATGCCGTGGTCAATCTGCTGCGCCTGTACGAAGCCGAATCGGCGATGCTGTTCTGCGCGACGCGCGACAATGTCCGCCACCTCCATGCCAGCCTGGTCGAGCGCGGTTTCGCCGCCGTCGCGCTGTCGGGCGAGCACAGCCAGAACGAGCGTAACGCCGCGATGCAGGCGCTGCGCGACAAGCGCGCCCGGGTCTGCGTCGCGACCGACGTCGCCGCGCGCGGCATCGATCTGCCCTCACTCAGCCTGGTCATCCATGTCGAGTTGCCGCGCGACGCCGAGACGCTTCAGCACCGTTCGGGCCGCACCGGCCGCGCGGGCAAGAAGGGCACAGCGGTCCTGATCGTCCCGTTCCAGCGCCGTCGCCGGGTCGAGATGATGCTGCGCGGCGCGCGTATCGCGGTGGAATGGGTCAACGCCCCGACCGCCGACGACATCCGCAAGGCCGATCACACCCGCCTGCTCGAAATGCTGCTCGAGACGGTCGAGGTCGACGACGACGACCGCGCGCTCGCCGCGACCTTGATGGCGCAGAAATCGCCCGAGGATATCGCGGCTGCCCTGGTCAAGACCTATCGCGCGCGCCTGCCCGCCCCGGAAGAGATGCTGACCCAGGGGGCTGCCCAGCCCGCTGGCAAGGAGCATCACCGCGAGGGTTTCGACGATATCGTGTGGTTCCGCATGGACATCGGCCGCCGGCAGAATGCCGATCCGCGCTGGATCCTGCCGCTGATCTGCCGCCGCGGGCACATCACCAAGAATGAGGTCGGCGCGATCCGGATCGGTCCGAACGAGACCGCGTTCCAGATCCCGCGCGCCATCGCCGGCAAGTT
This sequence comes from Sphingomonas sp. P2_B6, assembly GCF_056404755.1. Taxonomy (NCBI): domain Bacteria; kingdom Pseudomonadati; phylum Pseudomonadota; class Alphaproteobacteria; order Sphingomonadales; family Sphingomonadaceae; genus Sphingomonas; species Sphingomonas sp. P2_B6. Next base: position 9,354 of record NZ_JBFUDK010000003.1, on the reverse strand, counting down.
CATGGCCTCGGTCAAGCGCACCGTCGGCGAAGAAGCCGAAGGCGGCGTCCAGTTCGAGGTGATGGAAGGCGGCCCGGAACAGGCCTCGCGCGAGCCGCGCCGCCACAACGGCCCGGCCCCCGTCCGTCATCAGCCGCGCCCGACCCTGCGCAAGCGCCCGCGGAACTGACGACTCGCCGTTACCCCGGAACGGCCCCGGGGTAACGGCGCGGACATCGGCAACTTTGCTGTTCCAGTCGGGCCGGAATCCTTCTAGTGCCCGCGCCCATGAGCAAATCAGCCACCGACGTGATGCAGGACATCGTCTTTTCCGCCGTCATCGATTCGATCGGGGCGTTGAAGGCCGCGTCGAAGGGCGTGCCCAACACGCTCCTCCGCGATCTGAATTCGGTGCACGCCAACACGACGCTGGCCGATCTGCCGCCCGAGCTTCAGGCAGCGATCGCGACCAATGTGCGCGCAGCGTTCACGCGCCTGCTCAAGGAAGGCTATAATGTCGCGCCGGCGGGTTCGGCGGTACCCCGCACCCCGCCGCCGCCACGCCCCGTTTCGCGCGACGCCCAGCGCCATCGCCGGCCCAACGCGCCCCCGCCCAAGCCCGGCGGCAATGATCCGGCCAAGCCTCGCGGCCCGCGCCCGAATCGTCCGCCGAAACCGCGCGACTGACTTTCGCCTGCCTGCGCGGCACCATGGCATTGCGGAGCGCGGGGATCGACCTTAGGGCACCCGCATGACCGCACCGAAACCCAAAGACTGGATCATGGCGATCGCCCCCTATGTGCCGGGGCGTTCCACCACTGATGCCGGCGCGCCGATCGCCAAGCTGTCGTCCAACGAGAACCCGCTCGGCACCAGCGACCAGGCGCGCGCCGCCTTTTCGGGGCATGTGGGCGATCTTTATCGCTACCCGGATGCGAGCGCGGCCGAGCTGCGCGAGGCGATCGCGGAATATCACGATCTCGATCCCGCCCGGATCATCTACGGCACCGGTTCGGATGAAGTGCTCCATCTCGCGGCGGGTGCCTATGCCGGTCCGGGCGACGAAGTGATCTTCGTCCACTACGGCTTCGCGGTGTACGAGATCGCCGCGCGCCGTGTCGGCGCCAGGCCGGTGGTCGCGCCCGACAAGGATTATGCGACCGATGTCGACGCCATCCTCGCCTGCGTCACCGATCGCACCCGCATCGTGTTCATCGCCAACCCGAACAACCCGACCGGCACCTATGCTCCGCGCGGCGAGATCCTCCGTCTTCACGCCAACCTGCCGTCGGACGTGATGCTGGTGATCGACCAGGCCTATTCCGAATATCTGACGCCGGAAGAGGATGACGGCGGGCTCGATCTCGCGCGCCACGCGCCCAACGTGATCGTCACGCGCACCTTCTCCAAGATCCACGGCCTCGCCGCCGAGCGGATCGGCTGGGGCTATGGCTCGGCCGAGGCCGTCGCCGCGATGCACCGCATCCGCGCGCCCTTCTGCATCACCACCGCCGGCCAGAAGGCAGCGATCGCCGCGCTCGGCGCGACCGATTTCATCGAACACAGCCGTGCCCACAATATCCAATGGCGTGCCTGGCTCGCCGACGAGATCGCGAAGCTCGGCAATGCGGGTCTCCGCGTCGTGCCCAGCCATGCCAATTTCCTGCTCGTCCTGTTCGAAGGCAAGCTGACCGCCGAGGTCGCCTACCGCCTGTTGATGGAACGTGGCATCATCGTCCGCTGGCTGCCGGGGCAGGGGCTCGCCCAGGGCCTGCGCATGACGATCGGTACCGAGCAGGAAACACGCGTGCTGGCCGATGCCCTGCGCGAGATCGTGGACCAGGAAAGTTGATGGCGGCGCCGATCGAGGCGCTGGCGTTCGACGTGTTCGGCACGGTGGTCGATTGGCGCACGAGTATCGCGCGCGAGGCGGCGGCCGTCTTCGCTGGTCTCGGCCGCCCCGACATCGACCCCGCCGCGTTCGCCGATGAATGGCGGGGGCTCTATCAGCCGGCGATGGAGGAATGCCGCGCCGGCAGGCGACCTTTTGTGCGGCTGGACGTGCTCAACCGCGAAACGCTCGACACCCTGCTCGACCGCCATAGCGTGACCGGCATGGACGAGGCTGCGCGCGACCATTTCGCGCATGCCTGGCGCCGGCTCGATCCCTGGCCCGACACGGTCGAAGGGCTGATCCGGCTGAAGGCGCGCTATCCGATCGTCACGCTGTCCAACGGCAATATCGCGCTGATGCTTGAGATGGCCCGGCGCGGCGGCCTGCCCTGGGATGCGATCCTCGGCGCGGAAGTGACGGGCGCCTACAAGCCCGAACCGCGCGCCTATCTCGGCACCGCCGAAGTGCTCGGCATCGATCCAGCGGCGCTCTGTCTCGTCGCCGCCCATCACAGCGATCTCGCCGCCGCGCGCGCCTGCGGTCTCGCCACTGCCTATGTCGATCGCCCGATGGAACATGGCGGACGATCCGCGCCAGACCGGCATTGCCGGCAGGATTGGGATTATCTCGCCGACAGCATCACTGGTCTCGCCACCCGGCTCGGGTGCTGATGTACTGGACTTGTTCGCGCTGACGTGATCCTGCGTTCTCCTGTCACAAAAATGACATACGGAGCCAAGCCAGATCGACCAGATTGCCGCCCTTCCCTATCGCATCAGGCCTGATGGCAGCGCCGAGGTGATGTTGATCACCTCGCGCGATTCGGGGCGTTGGGTGATTCCCAAGGGCAACCCGATCAAGGGACTGGCGTCGCACGAGGCGGCGGCCGAGGAAGCGTTCGAGGAAGCCGGGGTGCGCGGCATCGCCTGCCCCTCGCCGATCGGGCGCTTCTCCTATCTCAAGCGTCGCCGCACCGGGCAGGACCGCGACCTGGTGGTGACGGTCTATCCGGTCGCCTTTGTCGAGCAGGTCGACGACTGGCCCGAGCGCCATCAGCGCGATACCCGCTGGTTCGATCTGCCCCGCGCCGCGGCGGCGGTCGACGAACCCGAGCTGAAGACGCTGATTGCCGCTTTCCGGGCACCGGTGATTCCGGCTAGTCTGGCGCAGCGCGTCCTTCCCGCGTTCCGGACCCAGGCAAGAAAGAGAATACCGATGGTCGCGTGGTTTCAGGCGCTGATGCCCAAGCAGGGGCGGTTCTTCGATCAGTTCGAGGCGCATGCCGCGACGCTGGTCGCCGGCGCCGACGCGCTCGCGCGCCTGCTGCACAATCAGGGTCCGATCGCCGAGAATATCGCCGCGATCGTCGATCATGAACATGCCGCCGACGATATCACGCGCGAGGTTCTTCAGGATGTGCGCCGCGTATTCGTCACGCCGTTCGATCGCAGCGCGATCACCAGCCTGATCGGCGTGATGGATGATGCGATCGATCAGATGAACGGGACCGCCAAGTCGATCGAACTGTATGAAGTCACCAGCTTCGAGCCGCAGATGCGCGACATGGCCGGCATCGTGGTCGAGGCGGCGCGCATCACGGCGGAGGCGATCCCCTTGCTCCGCTCGCTTGGGCAGAATTCCGGCCGCCTGCACGATCTCACCGCCCGGCTGATCAGGATCGAGGGCGATGCCGACGATATCCATGATGCCGGGTTGAAAGCCTTGTTCAAGGCGCATGGCCCCAATGCACCGATGGACTTCATCGTCGGGCGGGAAATCTACAGTCACCTGGAAAAGATCGTCGACCGCTTCGAGGATGTCGCGAACGAGATCCAGGGTCTCGTGATCGACCACGCCTGATCCCGCGGTGACGCTTTCCCTTCCCCTGCTGATCGCCCTGATCGGCGTCGCCCTGCTGTTCGATTTCCTGAACGGCCTGCACGATGCCGCCAATTCGATCGCCACCGTCGTGTCGACCCGCGTGCTGAAGCCGCATCATGCGGTGCTGTGGGCCGCATTCTTCAACTTCATCGCCTTTGCCGTGTTCGGCCAGCATGTCGCGCAGACTGTCGGCACCGGCATCATCTCGACCCAGATCGTCGATCCGCAGGTGATCTTCGCCGCCCTGATCGGCGCGATCGTGTGGAACGTCATCACTTGGATGCTCGGGATCCCGTCGAGCAGCAGCCACGCGCTGATCGGCGGCCTGCTCGGCGCCGGCATCGCCAAGGCGGGGCTAAGCGTCGTGGTGTGGGCCGGCGTGCTGAAGACGGTGGTCGGCATCTTCGCCTCGCCCGCGGTCGGCCTGGGGCTGGCGCTGGTGCTGGTGCTGATCGTCGCCTGGACCAGCCTCAAGCTCACGCCGATGGGCGTCGACAAGCGCTTCCGCAAATTGCAGCTTTTCTCGGCCGCGGCCTATTCGCTCGGGCATGGCGGCAATGATGCGCAGAAGACGATGGGCATCATCACTGTCCTGCTCTTCTCGCAGGGCATCTATCACGGCGCTTTCCATGTGCCCTTCTGGGTGGTGCTTGCCTGCCAGGCGGCGATGGCGCTCGGCACCATGTCGGGCGGGTGGAAGATCGTCCACACCATGGGCTCGAAGATCACGCGACTGACCCCAGCACAGGGTTTCTGCGCGGAGACCGGCGGCGCGATCACCCTGTTCATGGCGACCTTTGGCGGCGTGCCGGTGTCGTCGACGCACACCATCACCGGCGCGATCGTCGGCGTTGGCGCCGCGCGGCGCTTCTCCGCGGTGCGCTGGAACATCGCCAGCAATATCGTCGTCGCCTGGTTCGTGACGTTGCCGGCGGCTGCTCTGGTCGCCGCGCTGACCTGGTGGATTACCGGGCTGTTTCTTTAGAGGCTTCGGTCAGGTTCCCGAGACGGGGCATTTGCCATCGCACATCCCGATGCCACGCCGCGACAACGCAGAACCGGCACTTTCCTCGGTCTGGTTGTTCATGTCTTTCCACTCCTGCTTGGTCAGGCAGAAGCGCTTGGCCATGATCGATCCGGTCGGGACGATCATCCGGCAAATCTTCTTGTCCGCGGGCGCTGGGGTCTGCCCTGACGCGGCGACCTCCTGGGGAAGAGCGCTTGAGGTAGCAAAAGCCGCGGCCGCGGCGATCATGGACAACAATGCATGGGCCATTTGATATCTTCCCCGTTTTTCCTGCCGAGCGCCGAAATACCGCGGCACGCGGTATCCTGCTCATGTCCTTTTAGAAGCCCCCCATTCCCCCCGGGGTCGTGGAGCATTTTCCGTCGCATTTCCCCGCCCCGCTACGGGCAAGCGTTGCGTTGGCGCTCTCCTCCGTTTGCGTGTTCAGCTCTTTCCACTCCTGCTTGGTCAGGCAGAAGCGCTTGCCCATGATCGATCCGGTGGGCACGATCATCCTGCAGATCTTCTTGTCCGCACCGACTTGCGTCGCCGCCGCACCTTGGGTCGGCCCATCGGCTGGAGCATAGGACGCAACAGCGATCAGGATGGAAAGCAACGCATATGCCATTTTTGTGTCTTCCCCCTTCTCGATTCTGACGATCTTCTCATGCAATGTCGTCAGGGGCAAGCGACAGCTTCGACACTTCTGTAGTTGAATAATAATAGGTCCGAATAGGATCCATATTCGTTCCCTTTTCGGGGAGAACAAGACGCTTTGCCGACCAGGTCGCTTCGACGGCGCGATACCCCGGTGGAAGCGGAACGGAAAACGCGCCCGGCCGCTTTGGGGTGGTCGACATGCATCAGCGGAACGAACTCAATGGACAATGTTGCCGTCGCGCGAATCCGGTCCGGCATCTGACACGGTGGATATCGCCCGCGCCCTGGCTCAACCGATCCCGCCGATGGAGGCGCGGCTCGTTTCGGACTTGCCGGAAGGCCCGGACTGGCAGTTCGAGCCCAAATGGGACGGCTTCCGCGCTATCGCGGTGAAGCAGGATGGCGAGGTCGCGATCTGGTCCAAATCCGGCAAGCCGCTCGGCCGGTATTTTCCGGAGCTGGTCGCGCTGCTCGGTGCCAACATGTCCCCGCGCTTCATCCTCGACGGAGAGATCGTCGTGCCGCTCGGCGACACCCTGTCCTTTGGCGCGCTCCAGGCGCGGCTCCACCCGGCGCCGAGCCGCATCACCCGCCTCTCGCAGGAGACGCCGGCGCTGATGATGCTGTTCGATGCACTGGAACTGGAGGGGAGGGATCTGACCGGCGATCCGCTTGAGCATCGCCGCGCCGCGCTCGAGGACTTTCACCGCCATCACGGCAATGACAGGCTGCGTCTGTCGCCGAGCACCGCCGATGTGGCGGACGCGCGCGCCTGGCTGCGCGAAGCGGGCGGCGCGCTCGACGGCGTCGTCGCCAAGCGGCTCGGCCTGCCCTATCTCGCCGGCGAACGCGCCATGGCCAAGGTTAAGCAGCTGCGCACGGCCGATTGCGTGGTCGGCGGCTTCCGCAAGACGGCGGACGGCAAGGGTGTCGCGTCGCTGCTGCTCGGCCTTTACGACGATGACGGAAAGCTCGACCATGTCGGCTTTACCTCCGGCATGCCCGCCGCGGATCGACCGGCATTGCTGAAGAAACTCACCCCCCTCGTCGAAGCACCAGGCTTCACCGGAAAAGCTCCCGGCGGCCCCAGCCGCTGGGCGACCGAACGTTCCACCCGATGGAGTCCGCTCAGGCCCGACTGCGTGGTCGAAATAGTGTACGACCAGATCACTGACGGCCGCTTCCGCCATGGTACACGGCTGCTCCGCTGGCGACCCGACAAGGCACCCGCGCAGTGCACCCGCGACCAGCTGGTGCGCGAGATCAGCCCGACGGAACTGGAGGAAATCATCAACGCCGCCGGCTCCCCGCCGGCGCACCGCTGACGTCGCTCACCGGCCCCTAGCCGCCATCCCGTTAGCCCGATACGTTCCGGCCGAAACCGACACGGGGCGATCATGATTCAGACGACACGGCGCGAACTCCTCACCGGCGCGGGCGCGCTCGGCCTCACCGTGGCACTCCCCGCCTGGGCCGCGGCCGCGCCCGCCGACGCAAGCGCCCAAAAACTGCTCTTGACGCTGGCCGAGGACCTTCTGGCCGACTCGCCCGAATATGCCCTGTCGCTCGGCCTCGACCGCGGCGAGCGTGCCGCGCTGCACGGGCGATTCATGGATCGGAGTATCGCCGGCGATCTCGCCCGGTCGCGTCGTTGCACTGCCCGGCTCGGGCAGATGCGCAAGCTCGATCGCACCGGCCTGTCGCCGTCGACGGCGCTCGATCTGGACACCGCCGAAACTGCCTATGCGCTTGCCGAAGAGGGGTGGCGCACCATGCCTGTCGGCGCCAACGCCGTGCTCGACGCCAATGTCAGCTATCGCAACTCGCCCTATATCGTCACCCAGCTCGGCGCGGCTTATTCGGACCTGCCCGATCTGCTCGAGAACAAGCATGACGTGGCGGGCGCGGCTGATGCCGATGCCTATCTGTCGCGCCTCGAAAGCTATGCTGCCGCGCTCGACGGCGAAACCGGCCGCATGCATGCCGATGCCGGCAAGGGCGCGATCCCGCCGGTGCTGGTGATCGACATCACTGCCGACCAGCTGAAGGGCATCCGCGGCACGCCCGTCGCCGACTGGTCGATCGTCAAGAGCTTCGGCGAGAAATGCACCAAGGCTGGTCTGCCCGTATCCTTCGTGCAGCGCGCGGCGGCGCTCTGCACCGACAAGGTCTCGCCCGCGCTCGACCGCCAGATCGCTGCCTTCGCCGATCTCCGCAACCATGCGAGCGAGATCCCCGGCGTGTGGCAGCGCCCGCATGGCGACGATTATTATGGCTGGCTGGTGAAGGCCGGCACCACCACCAACGCCACGCCGGACGAGATCCACGCGCTCGGCCTCGCCCAGAACAAGGCGATCAATGCGGAGATCGACACGCTGCTCAAGGGCCAGGGCCTGACTCAGGGCAGTGTCGGCGACCGGCTGACCGCGCTCAGCAAGCGGCCCGACCTGCTCTTCAGCAATGACGATGTAGGGCGCGAGAAGCTGCTCGTCTATCTCAACGGCCGCATCGCCGATGTCCGCACGCGCCTGCCGCGCGCCTTCGGCAATCTGGTGAAGGGCAATCTCATCATCAAACGCGTGCCGCCCGCGATCCAGGACGGCGCGCCCAATGGCTATGCCGGTCCGGGCTCGATCGACGGTTCGCAGCCCGGCATCTATTACATCAACCTCAAATCGACCGAGACCTGGCCGCGTTATTCGCTGCCGACGCTCTGTTATCATGAGGGCATTCCGGGCCATGTCTGGCAGGGCGAGTATAGCTATCGCCTGCCGCTGATCCGTTCGCTGCTTGCCTTCAATGCCTATTCGGAAGGCTGGGCGCTCTATGCCGAACAGCTCGCGGCGGAACTCGGCGCCTATGACGAGGATCCGCTCGGCCGCATCGGCTATCTCCAGTCGATGAACTTCCGCGCCTGCCGGCTGGTGGTCGACACCGGCATCCATGCCAAGCGCTGGACGTTCGAACATGCGCTGGCCTGGTTCCAGCAGGCGACCGGCATGCCGCTCGGCCAGCTCACCGCCGAGTTGCAGCGTTACTGCGCGATGCCGGGGCAAGCCTGCGGCTACAAGATGGGCCATAACGAGATCAACCGCCTGCGCGACAAGGCCAGGGCGGCGCTCGGGCCTGGCTACGATCTCAAGGCCTATGACGATGTGGTTGTGGAGACGGGCAACGTTCCCCTGACCCTGCTCGAACGCGTGGTCGACGGCTATATCGCCAGGGCGAAGGGGTAGGGGAGAACGGGTCTTCGAGTCGAACGGGCCCGACTCACGCGAATCGTCGCTCCAGCGCCGGGCACGCGTCGAAGCGTTCGATCGAGCGGCAGCGGCCATCCGCGTCAGCGGTCCTCGCTCCCCACGATCTCGGCCGGAAATCGGCGGAAAACCAAGGGAATCCGTGGGTAAGCAAGGGACGAACACGTCGTGAAGGAGCCCCCGACCCAGGGAAACGCTGCCGGATGACGGATAAAAGTCACTTCGATGCATTTTGTGCTTGCGCGGTCGAAAAGTGGCCCATATAGAGCCCCCTCACCGCAGCGGTGGCCGACACGGTCGCTTCTGAGGTCACCATAAACCAGGCGCTGAACCGCCCCGATAAAAAGGGGTTTGGAGTGGCGTCGGGCTTTTGCGCTCTTTGACATTGTTGGTATAGATGAAGGGACATGTGGGCGGCGGCTCCGGGTCTTGCATTCAAGGTGCAAGGAGCTCGGTTAAATAAGCCGTTCCTATATGTCCTTATTACAATTCCACAGTATTTGTAATTTGTGCAGGAACGGCTCCTTGAGATCGCTTTCTCGTCGTGGTTATTCCACTGCGATTGGAAGGTTCATCAACTTGAGAGTTTGATCATGGCTCAGAATGAACGCTGGCGGCATGCCTAACACATGCAAGTCGAACGAGACCTTCGGGTCTAGTGGCGCACGGGTGCGTAA